>DATFGV010000137.1:0-19145 GCA_035249115.1 Vineibacter sp. | reverse complement strand
TCATGCCGTGCGACGTCACCGATCCGAAGAGCATCGACGCGACCTTCGCCGAGATCGAGAAGAAATGGGGCGGCCTGGACTTCCTGGTCCATGCCATCGCCTTCTCCGACAAGACGCAGCTCAAGGGCCGGTATCTCGACACCACGCCCGAGAACTTCGCGCTGACCATGAACGTCAGCTGCTACTCCTTCACTGCCGTGGCGCAGCGCGCCGTGCCGCTGATGAAGGACGGCGGTGCACTGGTCACCCTGACCTACTACGGCGCCGAGCGGGTAATGCCGCACTACAACGTCATGGGCGTCGCCAAGGCGGCGCTGGAGGCCAGCGTCCGCTACCTGGCGGCCGACCTCGGCGATCAGGGCATCAGGGTCAACGCCATCTCGGCCGGCCCGATCAAGACCCTGGCCGCCTCCGGCATCGGCGACTTCCGCTACATCCTGAAGTGGAACGAGCTCAACGCGCCGCTGAAGCGCAACGTCACCACCGAGGACGTTGGCAATGCCGGCCTGTTCCTGCTGTCGGACCTCGGCGCCGGCGTCACCGGCGAGGTCATGCACGTCGACGCCGGCTATCATGTCGTTGGCATGATCAAGACCGGCTCGGCCAAGCAGCTGTCGGAGCTGCTGGCCAACTTCGACGACTAGAACGGCGGCCCGGCCATGGCCGGCAACACGTTCGGACACCTCTTCCGCTTCACCAGCTGGGGCGAAAGCCACGGGCCAGCGATCGGTTGCGTCGTCGACGGCGCGCCGCCGCGCATCCCGCTCGCCGAGGCCGACATCCAGGTCTGGCTCGACAAGCGACGACCCGGCACGTCGCGCTTCGTCACCCAGCGCCAGGAGCCGGACACGGTCAAGATCCTGTCCGGCGTGTTCGAGGGCGTCACCACCGGCACCCCTATCTCGCTGCTGATCGAGAACGTCGACCGGCGCTCGCGTGACTACAGCGAGGTCAAGGACCGCTTCCGGCCGGCGCACGCCGACTACACCTACCTCGCCAAGTATGGCGTGCGCGACTACCGCGGCGGCGGCCGGCAATCGGCGCGCGAGACCGCGGTGCGGGTCGCCGCCGGCGCCATCGCCCGCAAGATCCTCGGCGAGACCGTGACGGTTCGTGGCGCCGTTGTGCAGATCGGCCCGCACCAGATCGACCGCGCCCAGTGGGACTGGGACGCCGTCGCCGACAATCCGTTCTGGTGCCCGGACCGGCAGGCGGCGCAGCAGTGGGAGGGTTATCTTGACGGCGTGCGCAAGGCCGGATCGTCCTGCGGCGCCATCATCGAGGTGGTCGCCAGCGGAGTGCCGGTCGGTCTCGGCGCGCCGATCTATGACAAGCTCGACAGCGATATCGCCCGCGCGCTGATGAGCATCAACGCCGTTAAGGGTGTCGAGATCGGCGACGGCTTCGCCGTGGCGGCAATGTCCGGCGAGCAGAACGCCGACGAGATGCGCATGCGGGACGGCAAGGTCACCTTCCTCAGCAACCACGCCGGCGGCATCCTGGGCGGCATCTCCAGTGGCCAGGACATCGTGGCGCGCATGGTGGTGAAACCGACCAGCTCGATCCTGAGCCCGGTCAGAAGCGTCGATCGCTTCGGCAACGATGTCGAACTGCGCACCAAGGGCCGCCACGACCCGTGTGTCGGCCTGCGCGCCACGCCGGTCGCCGAGGCGATGATCGCTTGCGTGCTGGCCGACCACCTGCTGCGCCACCGCGCGCAGTGCGGCGGCTGAGAGGGCAACATGGCCGCCAAGCCGCGCAAGCTGGAAGTCCGCCACAGCCAGACATTCCACATGACCCTGGCGGCCACCGGCATGGTGCTGCTGGTGATCGCTGGCCTGTACGGCGCGGCGCTGCTGATGGGCGAGGCGGCACTCAAGGACCGCCCGGGCTGGTTGATACTGATCTGCGGTGCGGCGATCCTGTACTACGTCGTGCGCTCAGTGCTGCGCTTCCGGGACCGGCGGCCGCAGGTCGTGGTCGACAGGGACGGCGTGCGCCTTGGTTTCGGCCGCGACATGCTGGTGCCCTGGGATTCGATCCAGTGGGCCCGAGTGCGTGGCATTCGCCCGTCGCTGCAGTTCGGTGTCGATCCGGACCACTTCGTCAAGGCCCGCGTCTCGATGTGGAATCTCGACGACAACCTCACGACGGTGCCCGGCGGCGGACCAGCGCTGGCGGTGCGCGCCGCCGGCCTCGACACGTCGATGAGAAACGTGCTTGAGGCGATGCAAGCCTGGAAGCCGTCGCTGCGGCCGCCCCGCTAAGATCGTTCGCACCCGGATCAGGTCTTCGTCACCACGGTCTCGATCGGCGGCAGAGCGTGGGCCGTAGCCAGCCGCCGGCCCTTCGACGACGCGAAGCCGTGCATGCCCAGCTGCCACTGCATGCCGACGATCGCGCCCTTGACCGGCTGCAGTAGCAGGAGCGCGCTGAGCAAGGTGACGGGCAGCCAGATCAGGAACTGCAGCCAGATCGCCGGCGCGTAGCTCAGCTCGAGCGCGAGCACCGCGGGAACGACGGCGTGGCCGACGATCATCATGACCACGTACGGCGGAAAGTCGTCGGCGCGGTGATGGCTGAACACCTCGCCGCAGTCGGCGCAGTGGTCGGCGACCTTCAGGAAGCGCCCGAACAGCCGGCCGCGGCCGCAGCTCGGGCACTTCATCTTGAAACCACGCCATACCGCCTGGGCGGGCGCGTCCGGCGCCGGGGTAAACATCATGGGCTCCTTGACTGGACCTGATCCATACAATAGGGACAAAAGGCCAAACAATCAAAGACAAGAGGCCAGATTGTATGGGCTGGATCCCTACATTGTCGGAACGACAAGGGCCGGTCTTCCAGCGCATCGTCGATGCCCTGGCGGCCGACATCGCCAGCGGACAACTGGTGCGAGGTCAACAATTGCCAACCCACCGGGCGTTGGCGCGCGCGCTGGACGTCGATCTCACGACCGTGACCCGGGCCTATAGCGTGGCCCGCCGGCGCGGATTGCTCGACGCGCATGTCGGGCGCGGCACATTCGTTTCCGAAACCACCGCCCGGGCGGCGCGCGACGTTCCCTTCCAGGTCAAGATCGACCTGTCGATGAACACGCCGCCGCAGCCGGTGGAGGCGAACCTCGAGGAGCGTATCTCCCAGGGACTCGAGTCGATCCGGCGCGAATCGAGCTTCGGCGCGTTCCTGAACTATCAGCGCCCCGGCGGCAGCGACGAAGAGCGTGCGGTCGCCGCAAGATGGTTGCGCGCAAGGGTGCCCGGCGCCAGCGCGGAACGGCTCCTGATCTACCCGGGCAACCAGGCCATCCTGTTCAACGCGCTGCTCTTGCTGACCCGACCCGGCGACATGGTGCTGACCGAGGCCCTGACCTTCCCCGGCATGAAGGCGGCTGCGGAACTGCTTGGGGTACGCCTTGTCGGGGTCGCCTTGGATGGCGGCGGGATCATCCCCGATGCGCTGCGGGCCGCCTGCAAGGCACATGCGCCGAAGGCGGTGTATCTCACTCCCACTCTGCACAATCCGACAACCGCCACCCTCGATCCGGCACGGCGAGAGGCCATTGCCGGCATCATCCGCAAGAGCAAGACGCTGCTCATCGAGGACGACGCCTACGGCGCACTTGAGCCGACCGTTTCGCCGATCGCAAACCTGATTCCAGAGCGGACCTACCTGGCCGTCGGACTCTCGAAGTGCATCGCCCCGGCGCTCCGGGTGTCGTACCTGCTGGTGCCGGACGCGGCGGCCGAGCAGCGGATGGCGGGCCATCTCCAGGCTAGCATGCAGATGCCGCCGCCGCTCATGGTCGCGTTGGTCACGCATTGGCTGAGGTCCGGCGTCACCGACAAAATCATTTCGGCGATTCGCCACGAGGCGGCCGGCCGCCAGCTTCTGGCCCGCAAGGCGCTGAAGGGTATTCCCTACGCGGCGCACGCGAATGGACATCATCTGTGGCTGCCTTTGCCGCGGCGATGGGATCGCGCGGCGTTCGTGGCGCATGTCCTGCGACACGGCCTCGCTGTGGTCGCGGACGACGCGTTCGCCGTGGTGTCGAACGCCGCGCCGGCGGTACGCGTTTCTCTGGGCGCCGCGCGCAATCGCGCCGAGCTGGCGCAGGCGCTGCAATTCCTCGCCGACACCCTGCGCGGTTCCGGTCAGACCGCCCAGATCGTATAAAAGCAGGATGGCCCCAGCTTCTGGCTGGTAACCGTCGGGACGGCCCGCGCCAGTCACCACGCCTCGTGTCAAGCACAGCGCTGCGGTGGTGTCCTGAAGGCCTGGCCAATGTCGCGAAGCCGGCGCCCGTTCGATGACCGCAAGCCAGCCCTGCCGGCCACGGTCTTTGGACATCTGGCGAGGCAGGAAGCCAGGGACTACCATTCCGACCCACCCTGATCGCAGGCATAGCGTGCCCGTGCTTGTTAATGTCGTCCTGCTCGCGCTGCTGTTGGCGGCGGTACCCGCGTTCGGGCAGAGCGCCTTCCCGAGCAAGCCGGTCCGGCTGATCGTGCCCTTCCCAGCCGGCGGCTCGGCCGACACGCTCTGCCGCCTGGTGGCCGAGAAGCTGGCGAGCGCCTGGAGCCAGCCAGTGGTCGTCGACAACCGGGCCGGTGCTGGCGGCAATGTCGGCGCCGAGATCGCCGCCCGCGCCGAGCCGGACGGCCACACGCTGCTGTGCAGTCCGCCCGGGCCGCTGACAATCAACCACAACCTCTACAAGTCCCTGCCCTACGAACCTGGCCGCTTCGTGCCGATCACTGTGCTGGCGCTGGTGCCGAACGTCATAACCGCCCGGCTCGGCCTGCCGGCCGACACGGCCGCTTCGTTCATCGCTCACGCCAAGGCCAACCCCGGCATGGTGCGTTACGCCTCGCAGGGCAACGGCTCGACCTCGCATCTTAGTGCCGAGATGCTGGCCACCATGGCCGGGATCAGGATGGTCCATGTGCCTTACCGCGGCGAAGGGCCGGCGCTGGTCGACGTCGTCGGCGAGCGCGTCGACATTTTTGTGGGCAATCTCGCCGCGGCCCTGCGTCTGGAGCGCGGCAAGATGGTCAAGTTCCTGGGTATCGCCAGCCGCACGCGCAGTGCCGTGGCGCCGGATGTGCCCAGCGCCGTCGAGATCGGCCTGCCCGACTTCGTCGCCAGCGCCTGGTTCGCCATCGTGGCGCCGCCGGGCACGCCGGACTCGATCGTGCAGGCCATCAACGCCGCCGCGACGGCGGCGCTGTCCCTGCCCGACATGCGGGCCCGGTTCCTGGACCAGGGCGCCGAACCTGTCGGCGGCAGCAGCGCCGCGGCGGCGGCCTTCTTCCGCGACGAGGAGGCGCGCTGGCGGGCCGTCATCCGCGCCAACAACGTATCGCTCGAATGATGTCGAACGGAGGCAGGACAGCGATGGAAACCCAGACTGACGTGGCGTCGGCCGATCGCCGCTGGCCCGGCGACTCGCTGGCCCGCGTCCCCTACTGGGTCTACCAGGACGAGGCGACCGCCGCTTCCGAGCAGCAACGCATTTTCGAGGGTCCGACCTGGAACTTCGCCTGCCTGGAGGCCGACATCCCGAATCGCGGCGACTACCGCACCACCCATGTCGGCGCCATGCCGGTGATCGTGGTGCGGGCCGAGAACGGCGCGATCAACGCCTTCGAGAACCGCTTCGCGCATCGCGGCGCGCTGATCGCCTTCGACGATGGCGGCACTGTCGAGCACACGTTTCGCTGCATCTACCACGCCTGGAGCTACGACCTCGCCGGCGATCTCAAGGGCATCGCCTTCGAGCACGGCATCGCCGGCCGGGGCGGCATGCCCAAGGACTTCCGCCGCGCCGCGCATGGCCCGCGCCAGCTGCGCACCACGACCTTGTGCGGCCTGGTGTTCGTCACGCTCTCGCCCGACACGCCGCCGATCGAGGACTATCTCGGTGCCGACATCCTCGGCCGCATTCGCCGCGTGCTGAATCGGCCGATCCGGGTCATGGGCCGCTTCACCCAGGCCTTGCCCAACAACTGGAAGCTCTACGTCGAGAACGTCAAGGACACCTACCACGCCAGCCTGCTGCACTTGTTCTTCGGCACCTTCCGCATCACCCGCCTGACCCAGGGCGGCGGCGTGCTGGTCAGCCCTGACGGCGGCCACCATGCCAGCTACACCATCGACAAGGCCGACGACCGGCAGAGCACGGCCTATCGCGAGCAGAACATCCGTACGGAAAAGCAGGACTACAAGCTGGCCGATCCCAGCCTGCTCGACACGGTCGACGAGTTCGGCGACGGCATCCAGTTGCAGATCCTCTCGGTCTTCCCAGGATTCATCCTGCAGCAGATCCACAATTGCCTGGCGGTGCGCCAGGTGGTGCCGACCGGCGTCGGCCGCATGGACCTCAACTGGACCTATTTCGGCTTCGCCGACGATCCGCCGGAGATGAACCGGCGCCGGCTGAAACAGCAGAACCTCGTCGGCCCGGCCGGCTTCGTGTCGATGGAGGACGGCTGCGTCGGCGGCTTCGTGCAGCGCGGCATTGCTGCGGCGGCCGGCCAGGCCTCGGTGGTCGAGATGGGCGGCGGCGGCGCCGAGAGCCAGGCGACGCGCGCCACCGAGGTCTCGGTGCGCGGCTTCTGGAAGGCCTGGCGCCGCCACATGGGCTGCTGAGATGGACCTCGTCGCGCGACTGGTCGACCTCAACGCCGCCTACGCGCGCGCCATCGACAACGAGGCGTTCGAGGAGTGGCCGGATTTCTTTCTCGACGACTGCCTGTACAAGGTGACGAGCACCGACAATCACGCGCGCGGCTATGAGGCCGGCGTGATGTACGCCGATTCGCGTGACATGCTGCGCGACCGCGTGTCGGCTTTGCGCCAGGCCAACATCTACGAGCGCCAGCGCTACCGCCACATCGTCGGCCTGCCGGCGGTCCTCTCCCGCGACGGCGGCGAGGCCCGGGTCGAGACACCGTTCCTGGTCGTGCGCATCATGCGCAGCGGCGAGATGGATGTCTTCGCCACCGGACGCTACCTCGACCGCGTGTCGCTGGAGGACGGCCAGACGCTGCGTTTCCGCGAGCGCCTCGTCGTGTGCGATGGTGGCCGGTTCGACACCCTGGTTGCCCTGCCGCTATAGACTTTCCTCGGACATGCGCTTCGCGTCACCCCGCGCGATCCCCACGGCGTCGGCCCGGAGATCGCTCCAAAGCCGGCGGTCTACGTCCGCCGCACCACCACAGGAGATGGTTCATGGCCCAGCCCGAGCACTTGTGGAAACTCGACATCGACGTCGCCGAGCCGACCGACGAGGATCTGCGGATGTACTGGGCCAAGTGCCGCGAGAAGCTGGGGATGGTGCCGAACGTCATCCGGGCCGTGTCGCAGAATCCCAAGAAGGCCCGCACCTTTATCGCCATGTACAACGAGCTGATGCTGGGCGACTCCGGCCTGAGCAAGCTGGAGCGCGAGATGATCGCGGTCGTCGTATCCAGCGCCAACCGCTGCTACTACTGCCTGGTGGCGCACGGCCAGGCGGTGCGGCGCTACTCCGGCGACCCCCAGCTCGGCGAGATGATGGTGATGAACTACCGCGTCGCCGACCTGCCGGCCCGCCAGCGCGTCATGCTCGATTTCGCCTGGAAGCTGACTTTGACGCCATTCGACGTCGGCGACGCCGACCGCGAAGGCCTGAAGGCGTCGGGATTCTCGGCGCAGGAGATCTACGACATCTGCGACGTGGTGGCGTTCTTCAACATGTCCAACCGCATGGCGCACGGCACCGAAATGATGCCGAACACCGACTACCACGCGATGGATCGGTAGCTCTTGCTCGCTATGCCGGCTTGGTCGCCGCCCGTGACGCGCCGCCGCGCAGCCAGCGCGCATCCAGCAGGCTGCCGAGGATGCCCTTGGGCAGGAAGATGATGAACAGCACCAGCAGGACGCCGTAGACCAGGTTGTCCCAGCCCACCGCCTTGGTGCCGAACGAGATGCGCAGCACCTCGGCCAGCAGAATGGTGATGACGGCACCCACTGTCGGGCCGAACGACACGTAGATGCCGCCCACGACCACGGCGAACACCATCTGCAGCGACACCGCGATGCCGCTGACCGTGTCGGGCGAAATGAACATCTGGTACTGGCAGTAAAGCGCCCCGGCCAACGCCGTCATCATGGCGCTGAGCACGGTGATCTTGAGTTTCTCGGCCGTGACGTTGACACCGGCCGCCGCCGCCGCGTCCTCGTCCTCGGAGATCGCCTCGAGCGCGTAGCGCATCATGCTGCGATCGACCAGGTACCAGAAGTAGAGTCCCGCCGCCCACACCGCCAGCGCGATCAGGTACCAGGTCTCCTTGTCGGTGAACTGCAGCGCCCAGATCGAGCTGCCGCCGCCCTTGACCCGCTCGGGCGTGTAGCCGAGCGAGCCGCCTGTGTGGTCGCGGGTGGCAGTGATGACCTGCAGCACGATGCCGCTCAGCGCCAAGGTGACCAGCGCGAAATAGTGGCCGGTGATGCGGAATCGGAAGCACGGCCAGGCGACGATCAGGGCCAAGGCGCCGGCGGCGACCAAGGCGAGCGGGATGCCAATCCACGGCGTGACGCCGAAGTGGTTCCACAGCAACGCCGTCACATAGGCGCCGACGCCCATGAAGCCGCCATGGCCGAGGGACACCAGCCCGAAGCGGCCCATCACCGACCACGAGGTGTAGGCGAACGACCAGATCAGGATCAGGATCAGAATGTGCAGCGGATAGGGCGAGTGGTAGACGAACGGCAGGACGAGCAACGCCCCGCCGGCGATCCAGGGCAGCGCGCGGCTCATGAGCGCCTCGCCATCAACCCCTCGGGCCGGATGAACATCATCAGGATGAAGAAGGCGAAGGCCAGCACGTAGCCCCACTCCAGGTCGGAGTAGAGACCGCCGAGCGAGATGATCTCGGCGAACAGGAAGGCGGCGACGAAGCCGCCCATGAAATTGCCCAGCCCGCCCAGCACGCAGATCAGGAAGGTGATCGGCCCGAACGACAGGCCGACAAAGGGGTGCACGTCGTACTGCAGCACCAGCAGGCAGGCCGCGAGGCCGGCCAGCGAGCCGCCCAGCGCCGACGTGATCAGGTAGACCCTGCGGCTGTCGACGCCCATCAGGGTCATGATCTGCCGGTCCTGCGAGATGGCGCGGATGGCCGTGCCGGTGTAGGTGCGGGTCAGGAACAGCCAGACCACCACCATGCCGACCAGCGCCGCGGCAAAGGCCAGCAGCCGCGCGTAGCTGACGAACATGCCGCCGGCCTCGAGCACCGGCAGACGGATGCCGAGATTGCGGAAGTCGATGCCGAACAGCACGGTAGCGGCGCTTTGCAGGAAGAACAGCACGCCGCCGGTCGCCAGCAGCTGGTTGATCGGCGCCGCCCCGAGCAGCGGCTCGATCACCAGGTAGTGCAGGATGACGCCCAGCACGCCGACGCCGACCAGGGTGATCGCCGCCGCCAGCACCCAGGGCACGTGGTAGACGGTGAACAGGAAGTACATGGCGTACATGCCGAGCATGATCAGCTCGGCGTAGCAGATCCACACCACGTCGATGACGCCGAAGATCAGGTTCAGCCCGAGCGCCAGCAGCGCCAATACGCCGCCCAGCAGCACGCCGTTGACCAGCGCCTCCAGCAGGTAGATGTCGAAGATCCCCATCAGAAGGCGCTCCCCTTGCCCGCAACCGCCGCGGTAGCTGTCATGTCGAGCGTAGCGAGACATCTTGGCGTCGCTCCAAGATCCCTCGCTGCGCTCGGGATGACAGAAGCGGTTGACCACGGCCTGTACGCCATTCCTCACACCCCGAGATAGGCTTCGCGGATCGTGTCGCTCTTCAACAACTCGTCGGCGGTGCCGGCGGCGCGGATGCTGCCGGCCTCCAGCAGGTAGGCACGGTCGACCACCTTCAGCACCTGCTGCACGTTCTGCTCGACGATCAGCACCGTGAGACCACTGGCGCGGATGCGGCGCACCAGGTCGAACACCTGCTGCACCACCACGGGCGCCAGGCCGGCCGACGGTTCGTCGAGCAACAACAGCTTGGGATCGGACATCAGCGCCCGGCCGATGGCGCACATCTGCTGCTCGCCGCCCGACATCGTGCCGGCGAACTGGTTGCGCCGCTCGCGCAGCCGCGGGAACAGCCCGTAGACGAACTCCAGCCGGTCCCGGAACTTCGGCCGCGCCGCCGGCGTGAAGCCGCCCATCCGGAGATTGTCCTCGACCGTCATGCGCGGAAAAAGGCGGCGGTTCTCGGGCACATGCGCCATGCCCAGCTCGACGATCCGGTGTCCCGGCGTCGCCACCAGGTCGGTGTCATTCATGGTCAACGACCCGGCGCTGGGCCGGATCAAACCGGAGATGACCCGCATCAGCGTCGTCTTGCCGGCGCCGTTGGGGCCGATGACGCCCACCGCCTCGCCATCGCGAACGTCGAGCGAGATGTCGAACAGCGCCTGGAAGGTGCCGTAGCCGGCGTTGACCGCTTTCAGTTCAAGCATGCCGGCAACCGCGACGGGGGACAACGGGGACGGACATCGCCTGGCCCCCTTTCACTGCCGCGACGCGGCGGATTGCACGGCTTCCGCGTCGGTGCCGAGATAGACCTCGATCACCGTGGGGTCGCGCGCCACCGCCGCCGGCAGGCCCTCGGCGATCTTCTCGCCGTGATCCAGCACCATGACCCGGTCAACCACCCGCATCAGCACACCCATGATGTGCTCGACCCAGATGATCGTGATGCCGAGCTCCTTGCGGATCGCGCGCAGCATGTCGGCGGCTTGCTCCATCTCGTGCTCGTCGAGCCCGCCCAGGCTCTCGTCGGCCAGCAGCAGCTTCGGTCCGGTCGCCAATGCCTTGGCCAGCTCCAGCTTCTTCAGGCCGGCAGCGCCCAGGCCATCAACCGGCGCCTCGCGCTCGGTCGGCAGGCCGACCAGTCGCAGGGCCCGCTCGGCGGCTTCGAATGCCTTGGCACGCGAGTGGCTGCCCTGGCCGTAGAAACCCGCCAGCGCCACGTTGTCGAAGATCGACAGCCGGCGGAACGGTCGCGGGATCTGGAAGGTGCGGCCGATGCCACCGTTGATGATGCCGTGCGGCGCGTGTCCGGCGATTTCGCGATCCTGGAAGCGGATTGAGCCCGCGGTCGGCTTCAGGGTGCCGGAGAGCATGTTGAAGATCGTGCTCTTGCCCGAGCCGTTCGGGCCGATCAGGCCGAGGATCTCGCCCTGATCGACCGTGAACGACACGTTGTTGACTGCCGTAAAGCCGCCGAAGCGCTTCACGAGACCTTCGACGCGCAGCACGGGCGGCTCACACGACGTCTAGGGCGCGTCGCACCGTCACTTCTTCATGGCGTAGGGCGACGACGCCGGCAACGGCAGGGTCGGATCGCGCAGCTGCAGGCTCTTCGGCCACACGATATGCGCCTTGTCGTCGATGTACTGCACGATGACCGGGAAGGCGCGGTCGTTCTGGCCGGCCATCGGCGAGCCCTCGCCCTCGAACTTGACGCCGAAGCCGAGCATGGTGCCGCCCTCGGGGATGTCGACCTCCAGCGCCGCCTTGCGCAGCGCGTCGGCGTCGATCCCGCCGTGCTTCTTGATGGCGCGCGGCAGCACCTCGGTCATGAAGACATAGGTGTTGGAAGCCGCCATGCCGACATGGGCCGAACGGATGGTCGTGCCCGGCCGCGCCTTGTCGTACTCGTCGCCGATCATCTTGATCAGCGGCGGCAGATTCGCCGCCAGGGCCTTCTCGTTGGCCAGCCAGATCGAGATCGGATCGACGTTGAAGAAGTAGTTGACGTCCTTGCCCAGCGACTCCTTGAGCTTGTCGTAGACGCCGTAGCCGGCACCATGGCCGATCAGCGCCTCGAAGCGCAGGCCCAGTTCGCGCGACTGGCGCAGGAACAGGGTGATGTCGGGATTGTAGCCGGTGTGGAAGATCACGTCGGGGGCGCCGCGCTTGAGCTTGGTCACAAGCGACGACAGGTCGGGAGCGGTGGCGGCGTAGCCTTCCTTGAGCACCACCTTGAAGCCGGCCTTCTTGGCGCCTTCCTCGTTGCCCTTCGACACGTCGACGCCGTAGGCGCCGTCCTCATGGATGATCGCGACCTTGAGGTCCTTCGGATCCTTGCCGAACTTCTCCTTGGAAACCTTGGCGATGAAGTCCGTCGACATCAGGCCGAACTGCTTGCCGCTGGGCTGCGTGCGGAAAACGTACTTCAGGTTCCTGTTCTCCAGCACCGCCGAGGAGATGCAAGTGGTGATCCACATGAACTTCTTGAGCTGCTCGACCCTGGCGGCTACCGGCACGCACTGCGCCGAGGAGTAGAAACCGAGCAGCATGTCGACCTTTTCCTGCTCGACCAGCCGCACCGCCTCGTTGATGGCGACGTCGGGCTTGCTCTGGGCGTCGGCGTAGACCGCTTCGATCTGATAGCCCTCGACGCCGCCCTGCTTGATATAGTGGTCGATCATGATCTTGGCGCCGAGCGCGTGCAGGTCGGAGCCGCCGCCGGCCAGCGGACCAGTGTAGTCGTAGACCACGCCGATCTTGAGTTTCTTGGCCTGCGCAAACACGGTGACGGGGGCGCCCGCCACCAGCGCGGCGCCGACCAGGCCGCACGCCAGCCGAGCCACTGAACGTCGAAGCATCGTTTCCTCCCGGGACACTGGAATCGTCTTATCTCGCGATTGGCGGCGATCACACGGGCAATACCCACCCTTGTCAAGTGGCCCGCCTGCGGTGACGGGCGTCCGTCAGCGGTCACGCATTACGGCGACGTCGCTCGGGTGCGTCGCCGGCGACTGACGTGCGACGCCTGCGAGGCGTCGTCGCGATTCGAGACCCGTCTATTGAGGCAAGACTATCGCGCGCGGTATGTGAACAGCACCGCGCTGCAGGTCGCAGGCTATCAGAGGCCGTCGAGCACTGAGCCGATCACACCGACGACGCCTTCCGCGACTGCGCCGGCCGCCTCGGCGACGGCCGTCGCGGCGCTGCCCGCCGCATCCAACGCGCCGCTGGCCAGCGTCCCGACATCCACGGTCGAGACGGCCGAGTCGGCGACCTCCGCCACGACGTCGACCACGTCGCCCACCGTCGCGTTTTCCTGCGGCTTGTTGGCCTGTTGTTGCGCCGCCTGGAGCTGTTCCGGTGTCAGACCGTTGCTCGGTTCCATGATGCGCGCCTCGATCAATGATCCTGACCGGCCTACCTTAACGCCCTTCGAGCGGCCACGATGGGGCCAATCGGTTCATTCTGAAGGCAAGTGGCACACCGCTTCGATGTTGTTGCCGTCGGGATCAAGCACGAAGGCGCCGTAGTAGTCGGCGTGATAATGCGGCCGAACGCCTGGCGCTCCGTTGTCTTTGCCGCCGGCGGTTATCGCGGCTTGGTGGAACGCGGCCACTGTCGCGCGGTCCTTGGCCAGCAGCGCCAGGTGCGTCGGGCCCGACACCACCAGTCCGGCAGCCGGCGGCGTCTGCACGATCCACCAGTCGACTTTGCGGCGGCCGTCGGGACGAACCCAGCCGAAGCCGGCAATCTTGGCCCCATCGTGCTCGAACTCGGCCATCAGACTGTAGTCCAGCGGCGCCAAGGCGGCGGTGTAGAACGCCTTCGACACGACGTAGTCCGAGACGCGCAAGGTCATATGGTCGAGCATGCGTCAGTCCTCCGCTTGCCGGCCGATACCCGGCCTGGCCAGACGTTCATCGATCGCCGGTCGTGATCGTGCCATCTGCCACGAGACGATCGATCGTCTTGTCGTCGTAGCCCAGCTCGCGAAGGACCGGACGGGTGTGCTGGCCGATCACGGCGGCCGCGTCATGACGCTTGCCCATCGCGCGGCCATCGAGCCGCAGCGGCAACAGCGGCAGGCGCGCCACGGTGCCGCCCGGCATCGCCATCGGCACCAGCTGGCCGGTCGCCGCGAGATGCGGATCGTCAAGCAGATCTTCCGGTCGCGCGACGCGGGCGTAGGAGATGTCCGCCTGTTCGGCCAGGCGTTCGATCTCGGCGATCGACAACTGGGCCATCGCCCGGCGCAGCTGCGGCAACAGCCAAGTGCCGGCGGCAATGCGGTCGTTGTTGGTCGCCAGACGCGGATCGTCCTTCAGCGCGTCGAGTTTGAAAACGTCGACGAAGCGCCGCCACTGGCCATCGCTGGTGACGCCGATGAAGATTTGCGCGCCGTCGGCCGTCGCCATCGCTTCATAGATCGCCCAGGACGACAACCGTTCCGGCATCGGCGGCATGCGCTGCCCGCTCACCGCGGCGGCCGCCAGGTGCGTGCCCATCAGCAGCACCACCGATTCGAACAGCGCGCTCTCGACATGGCCGCCGCTGCCGGTGCGCTCGCGTTCGCGCAGTTTCAGCAGCACGCCCAGGGCGCCGAACGTGCCGCCCATGATGTCGACGACGGAAGCGCCGGCGCGCAACGGTTGGCCACGCGGGCCGGTCATGTATGCCAGTCCGCCCATCATCTGCACGACCTCGTCCAGCGCCGCGCGATGCTCGTAGGGGCCGGCGAGGAAACCCTTGAGCGCGCAATAGATCAGGCGCGGATTCAGCTCGGCACAGCGGGTCGCGCCATAGCCGCGCTTGGCCATGGTGCCGGGCGCGAAGTTCTCGATCAGCACGTCGGCGCGGCGCACCAGCTCGTCGACGGCGGCGCGTCCCTGCGGCGCCGCGACGTCGACGGCAATGACCCGCTTGTTGCGGTTCAGGAAACCGAAGAAGCCGACGCCGAAGCCCTTAAGACGCCGTGTGCGATCACCGTCGGCCGGTTCAACCTTGATGACTTCAGCGCCGACATCGGCCAGCACCAGGCCGCACGTCGGGCCCATGACGGTGTGCGAGAACTCGACCACCCGCACGCCGCTCAGTGGCAACTCTTGTGACGCCATGTGCCATCCCTGTTCGCGACGGCCCAACTATCCCTGCCGAGATAGCGCCATTTCAAGCTGCCGTTCTTGTCGTTTCTCTGAGCAAAGCGAAGGGCGACACGCAGAAAGGGTCAAGCCGTGCCGTCGGCGTCGCCGAACCACTCGTGCGCCCATTTGAACAACGGCAGGCTGGCGGCCTCCGCCAGCGCCGCGTCGGCGAAGCCGGTGCCGACGAAGAACACCTCCTGCCGCGGCACGCCCTGGGCACGCAGCATCGCCTGGATCGCCTCAGCGCGGGGATCGCGGCGGTTGCTGGTCGACGGTTCGGCGATGGCGATGGTCACGATCTTGCCGTCCAACTTGTCATTTAGTTCTGCACACATCGCCACGCGCGCCGCGGCATCGAGCGCGCCGTGCAGCAGGGGGTCGGCCAGCAGCAGTAATCGGCCGCCGAAACGCCCGATCTTTGCCGCCATCTCCGGCCGCGGCTCGGCACTGAGATGACCTTCTCCCACTGGCCTCACCCGTGCCACCAGGCCCAGCGGCAGGACGGCGGTCGACAGATGCGCGCCGGTGTCGAGGATCGCGGCGGTGAACTCGCGGTAGGTGATCCCCAGACGCTCCGCCTTGGCGAGGCGACGCAACGCCACCTCCGGCTTGGGCGGTTTCCAGGCTTTGGCCACGGCACGTCGCCAGGTCCAGGCCTCCCAAGACATGTCGAAGGTCGGCCCGCCGTTGTGGCCGATCCCCGGCCGCCGCAGCAGCATCTCGACCTGCGGCGAGAAGGAACGTCGATCGTAGCGGTCACCCATGTTGCCCTGTCCAGCGGCGTAGATACCCTTGTATCCCTGCCCCCAAAGTATGCAAATTGTGCGCCAATTCTACAGGTAAGCGCTGACATGGGGAAGAACGTGGACACAATCGACTGTGACGTCGTGGTTGTGGGCGCTGGCAACGCGGCCGCCTGCGCCGCCTTGGCCGCGCGCGAGCATGGCGCCGAGGTGGTGATGCTGGAATCAGCGCCGGAAGACGATGCCGGCGGCAACACCCGCTACACCGCCGGCGCCATGCGGGTGGTATTCAAAACGGTCGACGACCTGGCGCAGCTTTACGACCTGACCGACGACGAGCGCCGCAACGTCGATTTCGGCATCTACACGGCCGACCAGTACCTCGACGATCTGATGCGGGTGACCCAATACCGCAGCGACCCCGAGCTGGCCGAGATGCTGGTCGAGCAGAGCTTCCCCACCATGACGTGGATGCGCAGCAAGGGCGTCCGCTTCCAGCCGAGCTACGGCCGGCAGGCGTTCAAGGTCGACGGCAAGTTCAAGTTCTGGGGCGGCCTGGCGGTCGAGGCCTGGGGCGGCGGCCCTGGCCTGGTCGAGCTGGAGCACAAGGCCTGCAAGCAGCAGGGTATCGACCTGCGCTACCAGACGGCGGCGGCGTCGCTGATCGAGCATGACGGTGTCGTGCAGGGCGTCGTCGCCCGTCACAAGGGCAAGCGGATCGAGGTGCGCGCCCATCAAACCGTGCTGGCCTGCGGCGGCTTCGAGTCCAACACTGAGATGCGCACGCGCTACCTCGGCCCGACTTGGGATCTCGCCAAGGTGCGCGGCACGCGCTTCAACACCGGCGCCGGCCTCCGCATGGCGCTCGATGTCGGCGCCCAGCCGCACGGCCACTGGTCGGGCTGCCACGCCGTCGGCTGGGACCTCAACGCGCCGCCGTTCGGCGACCTGGAGGTCGGTGACAATTTCCAGAAGCACTCCTATCCGCTGGGCATCATGGTCAACGCCCGCGGCGAGCGCTTCGTGGACGAAGGCGCCGATTTCCGCAACTACACCTACGCCAAGTATGGCGGCGTGATCCTGGCGCAGCCCGAGCAGTTCGCCTGGCAGATCTTCGACGCCAAGGTGCTCGACCGGCTGCGCGACGAGTACCGCATCCGCCGCGTCACCAAGGTGCGGGCCGACACGCTGGAGGAGCTGGTCAAGAAGCTGGAAGGCGTCGACGCTGCCCGCTGCCTCGAGACGATCAAGGCGTACAACCAGGCGGTCATGACCGAAGTGCCGTTCAATCCCGCCGTCAAGGATGGTCGCGGCACGCGCGGACTGGCGGTACCCAAGACCAACTGGGCCAACGTGCTCGACACGCCGCCGTTCGAGGCCTACGCCGTCACCTGCGGCATCACCTTCACCTTCGGCGGCCTGAAGGTCGATACCGCTTGCCAGGTGCAGCACACCGACGGCTCGGCGATCCCTGGCCTCTACGCCGCCGGCGAGATGGTCGGTGGGCTGTTCTACCACAACTACCCGGGCGGCACCGGCCTGGTGTCCGGCGCGGTGCTGGGCAAGATCGCCGGCGACAGCGCCGGTCGTGCGGCGATGAAACGATGACACGCGGCGATACAACGTCGAGGCGCTGGCCGCTATTGTGAGCACCGACGGCAACATTTTCACCCATGTAGTCGCCGACGCTACGGCGGAACGTTTTGACGAACTCCTCGCTTTGCCCGGCGCGCGCATCGAGCGCATCGTGTCCCTCGGCCACGCCAGCCCGCCGGATTTCTGGTATGACCAGCCGCAGGGCGAATGGGTGCTGCTGCTCAAGGGTGACGCCGGCCTGCAGTTCGAGGACGAGGCGGCGCCGCGGCGCCTGCAGCCCGGTGACTACGTCTGGATCGCGCCGCATCGCCGCCACCGCGTCGCCTGGACCGCCTCGGATCGGACTACAATCTGGCTGGCGGTCCACATTGATGGACTGGCGCCGGTTTGACGTCGTGACGATCGGCCGCCACTGTTTCCGGCAGCGGTCTTCAAGGCTTCGTACTAAGTTGCACAGTTCATGCACGCAGGGAGGCAGCTATGACCCCAACCCGCCGCCGTTTTGTTGCCGGCTCCAGCGCGCTGGCGGCGATGCCGCTGGTGACAGCTCTGCCGCGCGCCGCCAACGCGCAGGCGAAGTGGCCTTCGCAGCCGATCACCCTGGTGGTGCCCTATGCCGCCGGCGGCGGCGCCGACATCGTGGCTCGCGAACTGTCGCAGCTGCTGTCGCCGATGCTCGGCCAGGCACTGGTGGTCGACAACAAGGGCGGCGCCGCTGGCGCCATCGGCACGCAGTTCGTCGCCCGCGCCCGGCCTGACGGCAACTCGGTCCTTTACGCCGTCAGCACCAACATCGTGCTCAATCCGCATGTGCTGAAGAACTTCACCATCAGCACAATCGGCGACCTCGCGCCGGTGGTGCAGACGACCGACTATCAGTACGTGCTGGCGATACATCCGGACGTCCCGGCCAAGACCGCGACGGAGCTGGCGGCGCTGGCCAAAAAGCAACCCGGCAAGCTGACGTTCTCGTCGTCGGGCGTCGGCGGCAACAACCACCTGTGCGGCGCGTTGTGGGGGCACGCCGCCGGTATCGACATCACCCACGTGCCCTACAAGGGCACGGGACCGGCGCTGCTCGACGTGGTCAGCGGCGTCATCACCATGAACTTCAGCTCGCTGCCCCCGGCGGTTGCCCAGATCAAGGCCGGCAAGCTGAGGGCGCTGGCGGTCACCGGTGACCGGCGCGTCAAATCGCTGCCCGACGTGCCGACCCTGGAGGAAGCCGGGTTCAAGGATGTCGTGATCAAGGGCTGGCACGGCCTGTTCGTGCCGGCCAAGACGCCGGTCGAGATCATCGACCGCCTGGAGAAGGACACGAAGGCGGCGCTGGCCGACAAGAAGATGGAAGACGCGCTCGCCAAGGATGGGCTGGAATTGCCGCCGGCGCAGTCCCGCGGGCAGTTCGCCGAGGCCGTGCGCAAGGAGTACGCCTATTGGGGCGCCAAGCTGAAGGAGCTGAACATCAAATTCGAGTAGGCGCGCGCCGCTGGCAACGGCGCGAGGCCGGCGATCACTGCGTCGCGCCGGCGCGGGCTGCAGCCGGCGCCATCGCAACTACAGATTCTTGGCATTGCCCTTCAGGACTTGGCCGCGGATGCCCACCCCCGATGCATCGGTGAAGGTGGCGGCATCGCCGGTGACCTCCAGCGAGTAGCACTCCTTTGGGTCGCCCGGATAGGTGAAGCACACCTTGTCGCCCTCCAGGGCCCACTTGCCGGTGACGATCTGGCTTTCGACCATCGATTTCACCGTGCCGTCGGCCAGGTAGTAGTCGGCGTACTCCTTGCCGTCGATTTTGCCGGTCACCGTGTTGCCGACCAGCGTCGCCCAGGCCGCCATGCCCGTCGCCTTG
>DATFGV010000136.1:0-2192 GCA_035249115.1 Vineibacter sp. | reverse complement strand
GCGCACCGCGCGCACGGGCATCGTGTGGGCGGGTGCCGGCATGGCGGCCGCGATCATCGTGACGTTCTTCCTGCCCGGCATGCACAACCTCTGGTGGATGATCGCCGCCATCGTGGTCGGCGTGGTGCTGTCGTGGATCGTCGGGCGGCGCGTGCCGATGACCGCGATGCCGCAGATGGTGGCACTGTTCAACGGCATGGGCGGTGGTGCGGCCGCGGCGATCGGGGCGGTGGAACTGATCAAGTTCGATGCAGCGCTTGGCTTGGTGCCAAACACCTCGCCGATCCAGCCCGAAGCCTGGGCCGATGTGGCAACGCATCTCGGCACCACGGAATTGGTACTGGCGTTTGTCGGCGTACTGATCGGCGCAGTCTCGTTCACGGGGTCGCTGATTGCGTTCGCGAAACTGCAGGGCTGGATGGATCGCCGCTTCGTGTTTCCGATGCAGCGCTGGGTGAACCTCGCGATCTTCGTGGTGGCGGTGGTATGCGGTGCGCTCGCGCTGGCCGCCGGCATTGAAGGCCATGCGTTCGCGTGGGGCCTGCTGGTCGGTTTCATCGTGTTGTCGCTGGTGTTCGGCATCGCGATGACGCTGCCGATCGGCGGCGCCGACATGCCGGTCGTGATCTCGATGTACAACGCTTTCACGGGCCTTGCGGTCGCGTTCGAAGGTTTCGTACTGCAGAACGAAGCCATGATCATCGCCGGCATGGTGGTGGGCGCGGCCGGCACGCTGCTGACGCAGTTGATGGCGAAGGCCATGAACCGTTCGCTCGGCAACGTGTTGTTCGGCAACTTCGGTGGTGGCGGCGGGGCGGAACAGCAGGAAATCGCGGGCGCGTTGAAACCGATCGACGCCAACGACGCCGCGGTGATGATGGCGTACGCGGAACGCGTCGCGATCGTGCCGGGCTACGGCATGGCCGTCGCGCAGGCGCAGCACAAGATCTGGGAGTTCGCGAAGCTGCTGATCGAGCGCGGCGTCAAGGTGAAGTTTGCGATCCATCCGGTCGCGGGCCGCATGCCTGGCCACATGAACGTGCTTTTGGCGGAAGCCGGCGTGCCGTACGACCTGATCGAAGACATGGACGACATCAACCCCGAGTTCCCCAACATCGACGTCGCGCTGGTGATCGGCGCCAATGACGTGGTGAACCCGGTCGCGCGCACCGACAAGAATTCACCGATTTACGGCATGCCCATCCTCGATGTGGCGAAAGCGAAGAACGTCATCGTGATCAAGCGCGGCCGCGGCAAGGGTTTCGCGGGCATCGAGAATGCGCTGTTCTACGCCGACAATACGCGCATGCTGTACGGGGACGGTCAGGCCGCGGCGGGTGAACTGGTGGCGGGTCTCAAAACGCTGGACGTGTGACGAATCATGGCTTTGGCCTTGCCAGCCATGTGGCGACAATCACCGCCAGTACCGCGGCGCCTGCGTAAAGCAGCACGGACGCGGCGCTCAAGCCGAGCTTGGCGACTTGCAGCGTGAGCCCGATACCACCGGTGCGGAAAGCTTCGCCGAACGCATAACCCGTCGCCGTCGCGATCCGCGCGATCGCGACCAGGCTCGCCGCGTACGCACCCGCCAGCAACACGGCCAGCGCCGCGACGCTTCCCGCCCAGCGTGTCTGCAGGCAGCCACAGAACTTCAACACCAGCGTCAACGGGATGGTCAGCAGCAGGATCGTCCAGCTGGGACGGATGCCCATCACGAGTGCTGCGAACGCCGCGACCGCGCCGGTCGCCAGCGTGCACATCAGCCAGCCGAAGCCCGTGGCCACGCCCGCCGAGATACGTGCCATCGCGGATCGCGACGCGCGCACGGACGTGGTGGATGAAGAGGGGATGGATTGATCCACGCGGTTTCGCTTGGGTGACGGCATTCCCGATGATAGAACAGGCGCCGCACGAACGGCGACCAGGGCGAATGGACGGCCAATCCCCAGCGCCGGCTGATCTCCATCAGGCGCCGCCTTGACACGTGTTGTTATCCTTGACGGGTCGCACCGCGTCCCCGGTGCTCCACACCATCCCGCAATGCCCGGATTCAGTGCCAGCAGCGAACCCTTCACCCTGCAACGCGATTGCCACGCGGTGCACGTGCCGTACGGCGACGTTGTCAACTTGCCGGCGGGACAGACCGGCTACATCACGCAGTCGCTCGGCGGCAGTTTCACGGTTTACGTCGA
>DATFGV010000135.1:0-2737 GCA_035249115.1 Vineibacter sp. | reverse complement strand
CAACTTGGCGGCGTCCTGCTCCAGGTGCAGCCGCTCGATGCCGATGGTCTTGGTGGCGCCGTCCTTGAGCTCGATCTCGACCGCACCCTCGCCGACGATCGGGTCCTTGTACTGCGAGATCTGGTAGCCCGCCGGCAGGTCGGCGTAGAAGTAGTTCTTGCGGTCGAACACCGAGCGCAGGTTGATCTTGGCGTTCAGCCCCAGGCCGGTGCGCACCGCCTGCGCCACGCAATGGGCGTTGATCACCGGCAGCATGCCCGGCATGGCGGCGTCGACCAGCGACACCTGGGTGTTGGGATCGGCGCCGAACGCGGTCGGCGCGCCGGAGAACAGCTTGGCCTCGGACACGACCTGGGCATGGACCTCCAGGCCCATGACGATTTCCCAGTCGCCGGTTTCGCCTTTCAGGAGAGACATTTCGGGCTCGGGTCAGCGAATATGGTGGCAGGTAATTAGGGCTTTGCCGGCGGCCTGTCCACGCCGGACCGGCCGCTTTGGCGCCGCCCCTGACGGCCGCCACACCGATCTTGCGACAGGCCTCAGGTTGTCTGACCATGGCGACCAACTGGGGAGCCACATGGTCGGCGACGATCGCCCAATATCGGAACCACCGTTGACCCTGCGTGGCGACGAAACCGATCCCTTTGGCCCGTTGCCGGCGGGGACACGCATCGGCAAATACGAGATTGTCCAGACGCTGGGCCAAGGCGGCTTCGGCATCACGTATCGCGCCCGCGACGACCAACTGCGCCGCGACGTCGCGGTCAAGGAATACTTGCCGACCAGCTTCGCCATGCGTCGCAGCGGCGGCGCCGTGCTGCCGCGGTCGACCGAGACGGCGCAGGACTTCGTCTGGGGCCGCGGCCGCTTCCTCGACGAGGCGCGGACATTGGCGTCGCTGGAGGCAGCGCCGGGCATCGCGAACGTCTACGATTTCATGGAGGCCAACGGCACCGCCTACATGATGATGACGCTGGTGCGCGGCGAAACCCTGGAGGCGCGGCTGAAGCGCGAGGGTCGCCTACCGCCACCGGCCATCGAGCAGCTCCTCTACCCGCTGCTTGACGGCCTGGAGCGGGTGCACGAAGCAGGCTTCCTGCACCGCGACATCAAGCCCGCCAATGTCATCATCGACACCAACGGGCGGCCGACCCTGATCGACTTCGGTGCCTCGCGGCTGGCGCTGCAGGGCCGGACCCAATCGATGACGGCCGTCTACACGCCGGGCTATGCCGCCTTCGAGCAGGTCACGTCCGCCAAGCAGGGCCCGTGGACAGATATCTATGCGCTCGCCGGCACGCTGTACCACGCCGTGACCGGCCTGCCGCCGCAGGGCGTCCTGGAACGCATGGCGGAAGATGTGCTGGTGCCGGCAATGGAGGCGGGCAAGTCGCGCTACGCATCGAGCCTCCTGGCGGCGATCGACGCCGGGCTGAGACTGAAGGCGTCCGAGCGGCCGCAGAACATCGCCGAATGGCGGCGCCTCTTGTGGGGCATGGGAAGTGGCAAGCAGGACGATTCCCTGGGTGCGGCGACGCGCAATATGCGCCGTGATTCCTCGCGCTCAGGCGCGCCCACGGCCGCGTCCGGACGTCGGCGATCCGCCTCGCTCTGGCTCACGGCCGGCGCGGCGGCACTGGCTTTGGCCGGTGGCGGCATCTGGTGGATCGTTCGGCCGGCAGTGGAACCTGGCGCCGTTCCAGGCCGGTCGGCCGTCGACACCCCACGGACGGCCGAACAGGAAACGGCGCGGCGGGTCGCCGAGGAAAAAGCCGCCGCTGAAGCGGTGGCGCGGCGCAAGGCGGAAGAAACAGCGGCGCGCGCCGAGGCCGACGCGAGGCAGCGGGCGGAAGACGACGCCAGGGCCAAGGCCGAAGCGCAACGCCGCGACGATGAGGCCCGTCGTGCCGCCGAGGCGCAAGCGCGTGCCGAGGCGGCGGCGCGCGAGAAGGCCGAGGCTGACGCTCGCGCGGCGGCGGAGGAAGCTGGGCGCCGTCGCGCGGCCGAGGAAAAGGCGCGTGCCGAGGCGGCCGCCCGCGAAAAGGCCGAGGCTGACGCTCACGCGGCGGAGGACGACGCGCGCCGACGCGCGGCCGAGGACACGCGCAAGGCGGAAGCCGACAGGGCCAAGGCCGAGGCCGATGCCAAGCGGCAGGCCGAGACAGCCGAGGCGGCCCTGCGCCTGTCGGAAGAGGATCGCAAGCGCATCCAGGTGGCGCTCACCGCGCTGGGATACAACACGCTGGGCGACGACGGAAACATCGGACCACGCACCCGCCAGATGATCGCGGCCTGGCAGAAAAGCCAGGGCGCAGTGGACAGCGGATTTCTCACGGCGGCGCAGTACGCAGCGCTTCGCCAGCAGGCGGGCGCTGCCCTGCTGCGTTACGACGAGGAGCAGCGCAAGCTCCGCGACGACAAGCGCAAGGCGGAGGAAGACTCGAAACGCCGACAAAACGAGGACGCCAAGCGCCGCGCCGAGGAAGATCAGCGTCGGGCAGCTGCGGCCGCCGGACCGGACGGTCGGTGGTCGGGAGAGATACGATGTGAAACTGGGTTCGTTATCTCGATGAATGGCGACATTGCCGGTGGTCGTGGGGTGTTTCGGCCTAGCCAATCTGAGGTCGTCGTGTTGGTGCGCGGCACGGCCGTCAGCGCTGCGGTGACCTCGAGCGCAACGTCACGTGGGACCACTTTGACGGGTTCTCTCTCTGGCGCTCTCGACGGCGGCACGATC
>DATFGV010000134.1:0-10328 GCA_035249115.1 Vineibacter sp. | reverse complement strand
CCGGCGTCGCGGGCCGCGTCAGTCCTTGCCGCCGGACTCGCGCTCCGGGCCTGCCGTGTCTGCGGTCGCGGCGTCCGGCACCGGCGGAGCCTCGCTGGCGACAGCGGCGGCCGCCGCCTTGCGCTCGGCCGAGCGCTCCTGGCGCTGCCGCAGCCTCTCGTCGCGCTTCGCCGCCTGGGAGCGGGCACGGTCGGCGCGCTGCATGCGGTAGTTGGGTTTGAAGGGCATCGGTCGTTCCTCGTGAGCTGGCGCGGCAATCCGGCGCGTCCCCGTCGGCGGCGCCACCCTTCGCCGGCCGCGGTCGTCAATGGCACTGCCTAAGTCTTGCCGACCGGTTTCGCGGGCGCGCCGGCCAACCGGTCGAAGTCGTCCAGCACGCTCGCGATCAGGTGCTGGCGGCGCGGGTCCTCGGCCGCCGGCGTGGCGGCGAAGAGCTCGATCAGGTAGCGCGCCTTCTCGGCGGCCTCCGGCCAGCTCCGAACCGGCGCGGCGGCGAGGACCTTCTCGAGCGCCGCCTGCCGGGTTCGCAGCGCCGCCTGGTCGGCCCTGACCTCCGCCAGCCGGCGGCGGATCGTGGTGGCCTTCTGCGCCGCCATGCCGCGACGCTGGTCGAGCTGAACCGGGTCGTCCGACATGGCCGTTGCCTCGTTCGATCCGCGGTGAGCGTCATCCGGCGGACCGATCCAGCGGAAGCGGGACCGGTGCTTGCCGTGAAGGATATATTTCGCTGGTAGATGCGATGTAAAGGGCGTAACTGTGACGAAAGGAATTCCAATACAGAAAACTGCGCGCTCAGATTTATTTGTATTGGAAAAATCAGGCCAAAGACGCGGCGAAAAGCGGGGATCACCATCCGCCGTCGCGCCGGCCGTCGGCTTCACGCTTCCCTAGTGGTCGGGGCGCGAGACGCGTGAACGCGCTGCCCCGAGGCGCGCCGCTTGCCGCGGAGAGTCGCGTACGCGTCACCCGGACGCCGGGGGACGCCATACCACCATGGAGGACGCAATGGCGATGACAGGCACAGCAGGATACAGCTGGGAGACAATCAAGCCGCGCGCGATCGCGCTGGCGATCGGCCTTGTGATGGGGCCGTTCATCTCGAATTTCCTGGGCTGGCAGGTGACCAGCAGCAGCGCGCAGCGCCAGTTGAGCCAGTCCGTGACCGAGCAGCAAGCCCTGTTCTGCGAAGCCCGCGCGCGGGCGGACGTGAAGGAGCCCAGCAAGCTCGACTACACGGCACGCCGCAATCTGGCGGAGAAATGGGCCGTCATGCCGGGCAAGACGTCGGCCGAGTCGGGCGTCGTCAGCGCCTGCGCCGACAAGCTGGTCGGCTAGGCCGACCGGACCGCGGTCGCACCGGCGGTCCCACCAATAGTCGCGTCGGCGCCCGCGGCGCCCATGATGCTGGCGGGCACGGAACCGTCACCTTTGCCCGCGCGTTGACTTCGCCAGGCAACGGCCCTGCGTCATGGATTTCCGCCTGCCGACGTCCGTCGTCCTCCACCGGCTCCTCGATGAAGCGCCTGCCGATCACGTGACGTTGGCCTGGCTGCTGGGCGCTCTGCAGGAGCGTTCGTTCGGCTTTCTGCTGCTGCTGCTCGGCCTGCTGGGACTGGTGCCGGCGCTCGCGACCATCGCCGCGGTCCTTCTGTTGTGGCCGGCGGTGCAGATGATCGGTGCGCGCCAGTCCCCGAGTCTGCCGGGCTGGTTGGCGCAACGATCGTTGTCCACCCGCCGGCTGGCCGGGCTGATCGCGCGCCTGGTGCCGATTCTGCGCCGCCTGGAGATGCTGGTACGGCCGCGATGGCAGACGCCCTCCGGGACGACCAAGCGTGTCATCGGCGCGATCATGCTGCTGCTGGCGATGAGCATGCTGGCGCCCGTGCCGCTGGGCCACGTTCCGCCGGCCGTGGTGGTGATGCTGCTGGCTTTCGCCTACCTGGAAGACGACGGCCTGCTGTTGTGGCTGGCGCTGATCGCGGCGACGGCGGTCCTCGCCGCCATGGTCGTCGTCGTCTGGGGAACCGTGATCGCGATCGACGCGCTGGACTGAGCCTGGCAGCGCGTCGCTTCCGCCCGGAGCACTAGGCGGGCAGAACCTTGCTGTCTCCGGCGTGCGCGCCGCACACCACCTTGGCGGCCGAGAGATTCGCCGCTAGGCCGATGAAATCTGCCTTGCAGTAGCAACCATACTTGCCCGCCAGCGGCGAGCCGTGCGGATAGGCGACGATGCGGAAGGCGAGGTTCTCAAGCACCGCCGTGTAGCTGCCGAAATCAAGCGTCCATGTCGTGGCCAGGTCGTCACGGCCGGGCAGTGGCGAACCGTCGAGCATGGTTTCATCTCCGGATTGCAGCATTGTCACGGCCGAACACGAGGTGCACACGAAGCTCCGCAGTTCCCACGGCAATCCCTTTGTGGGATGCGATTGTCGGCCGCCAAACATCGTCTTGCCGCCACAACGGAGGCAGGCGGGGCGGATCGGGCTGACGCCGAGTGGCAGTCTCATAGGCTGTGTGTCCTGTCGGCGTTGGAGCGATGGGCCGACGCAGGCGGGCGCGCCGGTGGCGGGTCGGTCGGGAACTGCTCGCAGCGCGTCGCGCGACTTCACATCAGATCGCTCTCGCGGACCACACGCTCGTGGTTGTCGTCGGTGTTGCGCACGCGGTACTGGTTTTCGTTGTCCTGAGGCGGCAACGTCCGCACGATTTCGTATCGACCACCCGGTACCGCGCCAAGCGGGCGTTTACCTTCCACGCGGACGAACTGACCGGGCTTGAACTTGTGTGGGGTCATCGCCGTTCTCCGTCAGTGGACAAGAAGCCACCCCGAGCCCGAGCGCCGATCGCGAACCCGCGGCCCGTGGCAGCGATCGCGCGGGAACGCCGTGTGCGCATTCCCGCGACCGGCCGCCGGACTACACCGCCTGCAGGTTGGCTGCGGCCAGCTTGCCGCGATCCGACTGGACGTCGAACTGAACCTTCTGGCCCTCGTTGAGCGTGCGCATGCCGGCGCGCTCGACCGCGCTGATGTGGACAAACACGTCCTTCGAACCATCGTCCGGCTGGATGAAGCCGAAGCCTTTCTGCGTGTTGAAGAATTTTACGGTACCGGTCGCCATGGGAAGTCCATTCGCAAAAGTTCGCCCGCGCGGCATCGCGCGGGTCGCAACAATCAATACTCTTGGGAGCTCAGAAAGCACGCCCGCGAACGGGCAAACTGGCGGGGCAGGCCCATACGCCGATTGTCTTTTCAACATATGGGCCTTCCATCGGCTATCCGCCAGCTTTTATTTTCGTGCGCCTGATGCAGGCAGCGGCGGCGATGACCATCTCTGCTTGTCGTCCGCCCGATGCGGCGGGGCGGCCGCGCACCATGGTCATGCGACCGCCGGAGCGAAGCGCTGTGCTGGCGCCCACAAAGAAACATCTGATGACAGGAAGCCGGAGATGAGCGGAACGACCGCGGCGCACGTCGATCTTGGGTCCCGGCCGGCCGAACGCTTGGCTGGCCTGATCTCGCTCAAGGCGCCGGCGTGACGACGGGCACGACACTGCCGTCGCCGGTCAGCAGATCCCCTACGCGCCCCGGTGCGTCGAACAACAATGACAACGCCAACGCGGCCGCGATCAGCCAGAACAGGAGAGTCACCGACCGTTTCTTCCTGCTGGCGGGCAGCCTGGTCGGCGCGGGGCCGGCGCTGCCGGTATGTTCCGGCAGCAGGTCGACAAGTCGCGACGCGATTGCGGGCGCCTCGGACACCTGCCACCTGCCCCGCGGCATGCCCGCGATGCGCTGGGCGAGCGTGGCGATCGCGACCTCCTTTGGCTGCTGCGACAACCATGCCGCCTCATCCCAGGGATCGACGTTGAGCCGGCTGAGGCCCGAGAGCACGCTCAGCATCATGCCGTTGCTCTCCTCGCCGATGGGCGCGAAAAGGAACGAGTCGAAGTCAGCCTTTGCCCTCTCGATCGAGACGTAAGGGGTCATCGTTGGCGGGGCTCATCGTTTGGAACCAATGAGGTGGTGACGAATGTCAGGAACGCAACAGCCGACCACAGCGCCGGCCGCGAACGATGAGGTCGACCGGCCGCAGCCTGCGGACGCCGGAGCGGCGTCGGACAACACCACGCGGCCGAGACCGACGATCGCCTGGACCCGCAGCGGCGCCGGTTTCAGCGCCACCATCGACGGACGCACCTACCGGGTCACCAAGTACCCCGCGGACGCACCGATACAGTCGCCCTACGGCGCGTATGCCGAGGGTCGGTTCATCGGCGGCGGGCTGACGCTGGACAATGTCAAGAGTCGTTGCAACGCACATGCGGCGCGACTGCGCTTCCGCGCGCGAAGCGCGCCATCCCCGGAAGCCGACTCCGATCCGACCGCCTGACAGCGAGCTGTCGACCGCGCCGCGTTTCGCGGTTGTCCAGCTTCCGCCCGACGTCGTCGCGCTCTGTCGCGGGGAACCTGGCGCACCGCCCGGCTACGCTGGCGACGGGGCGCCGCTGGCGTCGGCATCACCCAGGATCACGGTCCGTTGTGTGACGTGGGCGCACGCCGAACACGTCAACGTCTGCCGCTCGAGACCGCCACGGTGCGGCTCGCAATGAAGCATCCAGAGGTTCCCGCTGCACTTCTCGCAGATCGGCGATCGCGGGCTGATGATGAGTCCGGACATCGCGCGCCCCCTGGTTGGCAGGCGGGAGCACGACTCGTCTCTCAGCCATCGGCGCCTGATGTCAAGCTGCTGCCGATGATGGACCACAGAGAACAGATTTCAGGCGTGTTGGCCAGCCATGATTCCAGGCTGGTCGTCGAGTGCCGCCCCACGCGCCGCCAGCTCGCTGGTCTTCAAATCACCTCGCGCTGCCGCATGTCCTTGACCTCGTCGGGCGTACACCCCAGCCATTCGCCGTAGATCGCCTCGCTATCGCCGCCGAGAACCGGCGCGCTTTTCAGCGGCACCTGGCTGTCCGACATGCGCAGCGGCCAGCCCGGCACGGTGACCGGCCCGCGGATCGGGTGCTCGATCGTCTGCATCATGCCGCGGGCGTGCAGGTCGGGGTCGTGCATCAGCTCGAGCGTGGTCATGACGGCGCCGCAGGGCACGCCGGCGCCGGCGATGACCCGCGTCACCTCCTGCTTGCTGCGCTTCGAGGTCCATGCGGTGATGGCGGCGTCTACCGCCTCGCGGTGCTCGGCGCGGGTGCCGCCATCGGCCATGCGCGGATCGGCGAGCAGATCCTCGCGGCCGATCGCCTTCACCAGGCGGCGCCAGTGCTCCTCGTTGCCGCGCGAGGCGAAGATGTAGCACCAGTCGTTCAGCCCGCCCGGCGCGCATTTGTAGAGGCCGCCCGGCGCGGTGCCAGGCACCGTGTTGCCGCCGCGCGGCAGCTGGTCGGTGCGCATCGCCTGGCGGCTCATCGGCGTGCGGCAGTAGTTCAGCATCGCATCGCGCATGGCGATCTGGATGTGCTGGCCGCGGCCGGTCGTCATGCGCTGGTAGAGCGCCGCCACGATGCCCATGGCACACAGCATGCCGGTGCCGGTGTCGCCGATGGTCGGGCCCGGCCGCACCGGCGGCTGGTCGGGATGGCCGTTCACCCCCATGGTGCCGCCCATCGCCTGGGCGATCATGTCGAACGACAGGTAGTCGGCGTGCGGGCTCTCCGGCGCGAAACCCTTGACCTGGGCGAAGATCAGTCGCGGGTTGAGCGCGCTCAATTTCGGCCAGTCGAAGCCGAGGCGCGCGAAGGTACCCGGCGCCATGTTCTCGATCAGCACGTCGGCCTTGGCGATCATGCGGCGCAGCAGCGCCTTGCCCGCGTCGCTCTTGAGGTTGCAGGTGACGCTGCGCTTGTTGAGGTTGTAGTAGATGAAGTAGTGCGAATCGGCGTCGGCGCGGTCGGTGAAACCCCAGCGCCCCGGCTCGCCGCGCTGCGGCTCCTCGACCTTGACGACGTCGGCGCCCAGCCAGGCCAGCGCCTCGGTGCAGGACGGTCCGGCCTCGAACTGCGTCAGGTCGAGCACCTTGATCCCCTTGAGCGCCGGCTGGGTGTCGGTCGCGCTCTGCGGCTGCATCACCTGATCCTGCATGGCGATTCCTCCATTGACCTCTGTCATCCCGAGCGAAGCGAGGGATCTTGTGTGCTCCAATCGAACGAAAGATCCCTCGCTTCGCTCGGGATGACAGGTGTTCGTTCGCTTGCGCGACGTGCGACGACTATGAATGCCACGCAAACGCCTGCGGCTTGCGGGCGGAGCCTTGCGAGATCACGACGTTGACCAGGGCGGGGCCGCGGGCGTTCATCGCCTCGTCGAGCGCGCCGCGGATGTCCTTCGGATCCTGCACGAAGAAGCCCTTGCCGCCGAACGCCTCCATGACCTTGTCGTAGCGCGCGCCGTAGATCAGCGCGTTGGGCTTGAGGTTGAACATCGGGTCGTTCGGGATCTCCGGCATGCCGGGCCCGATGCCGCCGTTGTTCAGCACCACGATCTTGGCCGGCAGGTTGTAGCGGACCAGGGTTTCCATCTCCATGCCGGAGAAGCCGATCGCCGAATCGCCCGAGAGGTGCACCACCGGCCGGTCGGGATGCGCGACGCAGGCGGCGATCGCCTGGCCCAACCCGACGCCCATCGTGCCGTAGGTGCCGGCATTGAGCACCGAGCGGGCGTTGGCGCTATGCAGCTGGGTGAGGCCGATATCCATGGTGCCGGCGCCCTCGGCGCTGAGGATAGCGTTCTTCGGCATCCAGGCGGCAACGTCGCGTAGCGCGCGGTAGTAGCCGGCCGGCGCCGCATCGTCGTCAACCTGCGGTTTGATCTGGGCGGCGTTCTCCGCGACCTTCTTGGCGATCGCCTGGCGCCACGCCGAGTCCTTGGGATGGAACCACTGGCGATCGACCAGCGCCTTGTTGAGCTGGCCCATGATCGCCTTGCCGTCGCCGACCAGCGCCACCTCGGTCGACTTGTTGTGGCCGATCTCCTCGGGCGCGATGTCGAGCTGGATGACCTTGACATCCTTCGCGAAGCGCGGCGGCAGGCCGAAGTGGAAGATCCAGTTGAAGCGTGCGCCCATCAGGAAGATGACGTCGGCCTGCTGCAGCGCCAGCGTGCGCGCCGCGCCGGCTGACAGCGGATGATCGTCCGGCATCACGCCCTTGCCCATCGGCGAGCGCACGAACGGCAGCTGGGTGCGCTCGATGAAGCCGCGCACCTCGTCCTCGGCGCGCGACCACGCCATGCCCTTGCCGACCAGCACCAGCGGCCGCTGCGCCTTTTCCAGCAGGTTGAGCGCCGCCTCGATGTTCTCGGCCGGCGCCACCATGCGCGGCGGTTCCGGCACGCGCTCGACCTCAGCGATCTGGTCGGGGGCACAGGTGCCGCGGATGATATCGTCGGGCATGTCGAGATAGCTGGCGCCGGGGCGGCCGTAGATCGCGTGCCTTGTCGCCATCTCGACATAGTAGGGGATGCGCCGCACGCTCTCGATGCCGTGCGCGAACTTGCAGAACGGCGAGGCGATCAGCACCTGGCGCTCCTCCTGGAAGGCGCCCATGCCGCCGCGATAGGTCTCCGAGGCGCCACCGATCAGGATCATCGGCCAGCAGTTCTGCTGGGCGTTGGCGAGGCCGGCCAGGCCGTGCACCACGCCCGGCCCGGTGACGACGAGGCAGGCGCCCGGGCGGCCGGTGAGATAACCATAGGCGCCGGCGGCGTAGGCGGCGCTCTGCTCGTTGCGCATGCCGAGATAGGCGATGCCTTCCTTTTGTGCCGCCACGGCGATCGGGCCGACCGGGAAGCCGACGACCCCGAACAGGTGGTCGATGCCCTGCTGCTTGAGGCTGCGCGCGATCAGGGTCGCGCCGTCGATGTCGGTCATGTTTCCTCCCGCGTGGCCGGATGCTGGCCGCGAAGCGTCGCATTGATGGCGGGAGTGCGAAACGGGGATCGGCTTGGCGATGTTCGATACGAGCCATGCGGCGCCTGCGTTTCGGCGCCCGCTGGGGGCGCGTCGCTCCAGCGACGCGTCATGCGCTGAACAGGACAAAGACGCGCCACTGGAGTGGCGCGCCCCCAGCATGCTTCGACCCCGCTGGGGTGGCGTCGCTCCAGCGACGCGTCATGTGCGGAAGAAACAAGACGCGCAACTGGAGTCGCGCGCGCCCGGCATGCCTCGATCCCGCTGGGGGCGCGTCGCTCCAGCGACGCGTCATGCGCTGAACAGGACAAAGACGCGCCACTGGAGTGGCGCGCCCCCAGCGGGCCGCAAACCGAAGCACGATTCCGTTCGGCCGAAACGCCCGCTAGAAAAACACGTAGGACCGGACCACGACGTTCTTGCGGCAGCGCGCGTTGGCGGGCGCGGTCGGGTCGATGCAGGCGGTGTGGAACGACCAGCGCGACACCGAGCCGTCGGTGACGGAGTCGTAGCACTTCAGCATCGACACCTCGGTCGACGTCTGCCGTGGGAACCAGTACCACTCGTGGTCGGGACGATAGGTGAAGCGGGTGGTCTCGCCGACCCGGTCGTCGTAGATGCGGTAGTTGTTGATATAGGGCTGGTCGGCGAAGGAGGGCCAGGCGCAGAGCACGAAGGGGAACTGCTCGACCGTCTCCATCGGCTTGGCGAGATTGAGCGACATGAAGCGCCGCGACATCTTCGCGTCGGCCTCTGCCTCGGTGTAGTTCTGTGTCCGGCCGAAGTTGCGCAGGTTCTTGGTGAGCAACTCGCGGCAACGCACGCGACCGCTATTGTCGTTCAGGTCGTTGTGCACGAGGTTGACGTAGCGGGCGTTGACACCAGGGTTCTTGTTGTCCTGGTCTTCCGTGCGGTCGCCCGCATAGTCCTTGTCGAAGACGTCGTGGTTGTAGACCAGCGCGTCGGTGGCGCCGGGGAAGAACGCGAGCAGCAGCTTCTCGATCTCGGGGTAGAACACGCGCTCGACCTCGGCCGCATCGTAGAAGTTCGCGCACTTGGACTCGAGGTGCGCCAGCGAAACGCCGAGCCGGTCCATGCATTCGGGGCTGCTGGGCGAGAGTCCCGGGTGGTACTCGCCGATCCGCCTTGCGTCGCGCAGCACGTGCGGGAAGTAGAGGTTGCGCCGGCGGTTGTCGTCTTCGTTCTTGCGCAGGAGCTTCGCCACGTCGGCGCGCGACGGGTCCTGCCACAGGGCGTTGGACGGAACGATCGAATACGACGGCCGCTCGTGCACGGTATAGGCCAGCGGCAACACCACGCCGCCTGCGGGAGCCTTGAGGCTGTTGGACTCGCGGATGTAGTTCACACACTCGTCGTAGTCGCGAAAGGCGAGCCCCCACCTTGTCTTGATCGGGCCAGGCGGCGCCTTGTCGATCATGTCGATAACGCGCTGGCTCTCGCCGCTGGCGATCTCTGCCAGTGCGTCCTCGATCGCCTTTGTGGTGCCCGCATCGCCGTCCCGGTCGAACGACATGTAGGACAGGCCGTCATGCGCCGCGATCGGCGGCGGCTGCCCCGCCGTGCGCTGCAGCGACGGCACGTAGGCTGACGCAGCGCGCTGCGTGTCCGCCACAATATCACTCTCGGCGATCGCGAGCCTGCTCATGCCACACCTCCGATTGGTTCAGCCCAAACTGGCATACCGGACCTTGCTTTTCCCATGAGTCTTGGTCATGCGAACATGAGCTGCGCCCGACGTGTGAGCGGCCAATTCAGGATCGAGTCCAACCCTGTCGAACCGGCAGACGGGCGCGGCAACGAGGGAGCGGCATCGTGGCATTCCAGCATCTGGACTATTCCGTCGATCAGCGCGTCGCCGAGATCACGATGCGCCGCGCGCCCGTCAATGCGATCGACCACGCGCTGATCGACGAGATCAACGCGGCCTACCGCGACGCCAAGCGCGATCCCGATGTCCGGGCCATCATCCTGACAAGCGCGTTCGACAGCGCCTTCAGCGCCGGCATGGACCTGGCGATGATCCGCCATGCACGGGGCCTCGATCTGCGGCGGTACCTCGAGAAGCTGTACTTCGAGATGCACGACCTGCAGTACCGCATGGGCAAGCCGACGATCGCGGCCCTGACCGGCCCGGCCCGCGCCGCCGGCGTCACACTGGCGGTGTCGTGCGACGTGATCGTCGCCAGCGAGACAGCGAGCCTCGGCTATCCCGAGATCGATGTCGGCGTCATCCCGGCTATGCACTTCGTCCACCTGCCGCGCCAGATCGGGCGCCACAAGGCCTTCGAGCTGCTGTTCGGCGGCAAGCCGATCTCGGCCGCCGAGGCGGAGCGCCATGGCCTGGTCAACCGCGTCGTGCCAGGCGACAGGGTCAAGGCGGAGGCC
>DATFGV010000133.1:0-3081 GCA_035249115.1 Vineibacter sp. | reverse complement strand
TCGGCCTTGACGCCCTTCAGGCCGCCCGAAACGGTTTCGCCCAGCAGCTGCTCCTGCAGCTGGCCGTAGAAACTGCGCTCCAGGATCGCCTTCTCGTCGTCGCGGTCCTTGGCAAGCCGCTCGATCTGGTCGCGCTCGATCGCCAGCGCGCGCTCGTCCTTGTCGACGCCGCGGCGGTTGAAGACGCGGACCTCGACGATGGTGCCCTGCACGCCGGGCGGCACCCGCAGCGAGGTGTCGCGCACGTCGGAGGCCTTCTCGCCGAAGATGGCGCGCAGCAGCTTCTCTTCCGGCGTCATCGGCGATTCGCCCTTGGGCGTCACCTTGCCGACCAGGATGTCGCCGGCCTGCACTTCGGCGCCGATGTAGACGATGCCCGCCTCGTCGAGGTTGCGCAGGGCCTCCTCGCCGACGTTCGGGATGTCGCGGGTGATCTCCTCCTGGCCGAGCTTGGTGTCGCGGGCCATCACCTCGAATTCCTCGATGTGGATCGAGGTGAAGACGTCCTCGCTGACGATCCGCTCGGAGATCAGGATCGAGTCCTCGAAGTTGTAGCCGTTCCACGGCATGAACGCGACCAGCGCGTTGCGCCCCAGCGCCAGCTCGCCGTTGTGGGTCGAAGGCCCGTCGGCGATGATCTCGCCGCGCCGCACCGTGTCGCCGACCTTCACCAGCGGTTTCTGCGTGATGCAGGTGCTCTGGTTCGAGCGCTGGAACTTCAGCAGGTTGTAGATGTCGACCGCCGGGTTGCCGGGGCCGGTGTCCTCGGTGGCGCGCACCACGATGCGCGTCGAGTCGACCTGGTCGACCACGCCGGTCCGGCGGGCGACGATGGTGACGCCGGAGTCGCGGGCGACGATCTCCTCCATGCCGGTGCCGACCAGCGGCGCGTCCGAGCGCAGCAGCGGCACGGCCTGGCGCTGCATGTTGGAGCCCATCAGCGCCCGGTTGGCGTCGTCGTTCTCGAGGAACGGGATCAGCGCCGCCGCCACCGACACCACCTGCTTGGGCGAGACGTCGATGAAGTCGATGTTGTCGGCCCGCGCCATGATGTACTCGCCGCCCTTGCGGCAGGAGATCAGCTCGTCGGCGAAGCGCCCGCGGTTGTCGAGGTGGGCGTTGGCCTGGGCGATGGTGTAGCGCCCCTCCTCCATCGCCGACAGGTAGATGACGTCGTCGCCGACCCGGCCGCCCGCGACCTTGCGGTACGGGCTCTCGATGAAGCCGTACTGGTTGACCCGGGCATAGGTCGCCAGCGAGTTGATCAGGCCGATGTTCGGCCCTTCCGGCGTCTCGATCGGGCAGATGCGGCCGTAGTGGGTCGGGTGCACGTCGCGCACCTCGAAGCCGGCGCGCTCGCGGGTCAGGCCACCCGGGCCGAGCGCCGACAGGCGCCGCTTGTGAGTCACCTCCGACAGCGGGTTGGTCTGGTCCATGAACTGGCTGAGCTGCGAGGAACCGAAGAACTCGCGCACCGCCGCCGCCGCCGGCTTGGCGTTGATCAGGTCGTGCGGCATGACGGTATCGATGTCGATCGAGCTCATGCGCTCGCGAATCGCGCGTTCCATGCGCAGCAGGCCGACGCGGTACTGGTTCTCCATCAGCTCGCCGACCGACCGCACCCGGCGGTTGCCAAGATGGTCGATATCGTCGATTTCGCCGCGGCCGTCCTTGAGGTCGTGCAGCACCTTGACCACCGCGATGATGTCCTCGCGGCGCAGCACGCGCACCGTGTCGGGCACGCGCTGGAAGCCGAGCCGCATGTTCATCTTCACCCGGCCGACGGCCGACAGGTCGTAGCGCTCCGGATCGAACAGCAGGCCGTTGAACAGCGTCTCCGCCGTGTCGACGGTCGGCGGCTCGCCGGGCCGCATGACGCGGTAGATCTCCATCAGCGCGTCCTCGCGCGTCTGGTTCTTGTCCGCCATCAGGGTGTTGCGCAGGTAGCCGCCGACGCCGACATGGTCGATCGCCAGGACCTCCAGCGAGTCGATCTTGTTCTCGGCGAAGGCCTTGAGCGTCGCTTCGGTGATCTCGTGGCCGGCCTCGATGTAGATCTCGCCGGTCTTCTCGTTGATGACGTCACGGGCCGCGTATTTGCCGACCAGCTCCTCGTCGAGGACGCGGACCTCCTTGAGGCCCTGCTCGACGAGACGGGCCAGCTGGCGGGGCGTCATCTTGGCGCCGGCCTCGGCCACCGCCTTGTTGGTCTTGGCGTTGACCAGATCGTGCGTCAGCTTGACGCCGCGCATCGCGTCGGCGTTGAACTCGGTGCGCCAGCCCTCCTTGTCGCGCTTGTAGAGCACGCGGCCATAGAACGCCGACAGGACTTCCTCCTGCGACATGCCGACCGCTTCGCCAGACTCGAGCTGCTTGCCTTTGCCCTGCACGTCGGCGCGCTTCTTGGCGGTGTCGTCATTGTCCAGAGCCAGCAACAGCGTCGTCACCGGCAGCTTGCGGCGCCGGTCGATGCGGACGTGGATCAGATCCTTGGCGTCAAACTCGAAGTCGAGCCACGAGCCGCGATAGGGAATGATGCGCGCGGCGAACAGGTACTTGCCCGACGAGTGCGTCTTGCCCTTGTCGTGGTCGAAGAACACGCCCGGCGAACGGTGCATCTGAGAGACGATGACCCGCTCGGTGCCGTTGACGACGAAGGTGCCGTTGGCCGTCATCAGCGGCATGTCGCCCATGTAGACGTCCTGCTCCTTGATGTCGCGGATCGAGCGCGAGCCGGTCTCCTCGTCGATGTCCCAGACGACGAGTTGCAGGGTGAGCTTGAGCGGCGCAGCGTAGGTGATGCCGCGCTGCTGGCACTCCTCGACGTCGTACTTCGGTTCCTCGAACTCGAACTTCACGAACTCGAGGCTGGCGCGCTCGGCGAAATCCTTGATCGGGAAGACACCGCGGAACACCTCCTGCAGGCCGATGTTGACGCGCTTCTCGGCCGGCACGTGCATCTGCAGGAACTGGTCGTACGAGCTCTTCTGCACCTCGATCAGGTTGGGCATCGGCGCCGCCGCGGTGATGCGGCCGAACGGGCGACGGATGCGGGTACGGGCGTTGAAGGACGTGGCCATG
>DATFGV010000132.1:0-4058 GCA_035249115.1 Vineibacter sp. | reverse complement strand
AGAACGGCGCTCGCGACCAGGCCGGCCACCGTGGCGCGTCGTGTGAACATCCGTCCCCCCTATCGCCGTCTTGGCAGTCAGCTTGACCGCCGACCGCGCGCCGCGCAACCGGGCCTGTGCTAACCTCGCCGCGACGACGGAGATGTCCATGCTCGAAACCACCCTGGCCGGCAGCCTGCCCAAGCCCTCATGGCTGGCGCAACCGGGGGTCCTGTGGGCGCCGTGGACCCTCACCGGCGCGCCCTTGCACGAGGCCAAGCTCGATGCCACCACCCTGTCGGTGACCGAGCAGGAACGCTGCGGGCTGGACATCGTCAGCGACGGCGAGCAGGCGCGGCAGCATTTCGTGCACGGCTTCCTGGTCGAGATCGACGGCGTCGATTTCAGTCGCAAGAAGCGCATCGGCATCCGCAACAACCGCTACGAGGCCGACTGCCCGACCGTCACGGGTCCGCTGAAGCGCCGCCGGTCTGTGCACGCTGAGGAAGCGCGCGTGGCGCGCGCCGCCGCGACGCGCAAGCTCAAGTTCACGCTGCCCGGGCCGATGACCATCGTCGATACCCTGGCCAACGAGCATTACCGCGACAAGGTCGAGATGGCCTTAGCCTTCGCCGACCTGTTGAACCAGGAAGCGCGCGAGCTGCAGGCGATCGGCGTCGACGTCGTGCAGTTCGACGAACCGGCGTTCAACGTCTATCTCGACGAGGTACCGGACTGGGGCATCGCCGCCCTGGAGCGCGCCGCCGAGGGACTGACCTGCCGGACCGCCGTGCACATCTGCTACGGCTACGGCATCGAGGCCAACATCAAGTGGAAGGCGACTCTGGGTGACCAGTGGCGGCAGTACGAGCGCACCTTCCCGCATCTCGACCGCAGTCGCATCGAGCAGGTGTCACTGGAATGCGCCAACGCCCGGGTGCCGCTGGAGCTGATCGCGCTGCTGAAGCGCAAGACCGTGCTGGTCGGCGCCATCGACGTGGCCAGCGACTCGGTCGAGACGCCCGAGCAGGTCGCTGCCACCATCCGAACCGCCATGAAGCACGTCGACGCCGAACGCATCCAGCCCTGCACCAATTGCGGAATGGCGCCGATGGCGCGCGACATCGCCTTCGGCAAGCTGCGCGCGCTCGCCGCCGGCGCCGCGATCGTACGCCGGGAGCTGAAGTAGTCGTTTCGCGACGGCGCACGTGCGTGAGCTGTGCGACAGATCGCGCTCGCTAGTGGAGAACTGCCATGTGGCCCGACGATCGCATTCGCAAGCTCTTTGGCATCGACCTGCCGATCCTCCAGGCACCGATGGGAGCGTTTGTGTCGCCCGAGATGGTGATTGCCGTCAGCGAGGCAGGTGGGCTCGGCGGATTGGGACTTGCGAGCGCGAGCCCGGAAAAGGCGCGCACCGACCTTGGTGTCGTGCGGCAGCGGACATCACGGCCGATCAACGTCAACTTCTTCTGCCACCGTCCGCCGTCCGACGATCCGGCGCGGCAAGAGGGGTGGCAGCGCCGGCTTGCGCCCTACTACGCCGAGCTCGGTCTTGATCCGGTTCAGCCCTCGTCGGCAACCGGCATCTATGCGTTCGACCAGGCGCGATGCGATATCGTGACGGAGTTCCGGCCGGAGATCGTGAGCTTCCACTTCGGCCTGCCCGACAAGCACCTGTTGACCCAGGTTAAAGCGACTGGCGCCAAGATCGTCTCCTCGGCGACGACGGTCGATGAAGCGCGCTGGCTGGAAGCGCAAGGCTGCGACGCCATCATCGCGCAGGGCTATGAAGCCGGTGGTCATCGCGGCATCTTTCTCACCGACGACATTTCAACACAGGCGGGAACCATGGCCCTGGTGCCGCAAGTCGTCGACGCCGTGAAGATACCGGTGATCGCGGCCGGCGGCATCGGCGACGCGCGTGGCATTGCCGCCGCTTTCGCGCTCGGCGCGGCGGGGGTGCAGATGGGCACCGCTTTTCTGTTCTGTCCCGAGGCAAACGTTTCGCCGCCGCACCGCGCCGCACTTGCGAAAGCCAGGGACAACGAGACGACGTTGACCAATGTCTTCACCGGTCGACCGGCGCGGGTCCTCGTCAATCGCCTGGTCCGCGAGGTCGGACCAATGTCTGATCTGGCGCCGCCGTTTCCGCTCGCCGTCAACGGTTTCGTACCGCTGGCGGTGAAATCCGGAGCGGACGGATCGAGCGACTTCTTGCCTTTGTGGTCCGGCCAGGCGGCGGCTCTCGGGCGCGCGCAGCCGGCGGGCGAGTTGACCCGGCGACTTGCCGCCGAAGCGCTGGCACGCCTCAAGCCCGCGTAGCGGAGACCTTCCGCCTTGCCCGGGGCGATACGCCGCAGTCACGGCCTATTGCTTGCCACTCGAACGCTGGACCACCACTTCGACTTGGAGCGTTTCGCCGCCGCCACCACGCCGTGAACCGCGGACCGGCGCGGCGTCGTGGGCGTCGAGCGCCGCCGACAGCCGGATGTAGTGGTCGGTCGGGCAGACCCGGTTGGCCACGTCGAAGCCGATCCAGCCCAGCGGGTCGACCCAGACCTCCGCCCAGGCGTGGTGCGCCACCGCCGGCGACGTGTCGTCGGTCAGCAGGTAGCCCGTCACGTACCGCGCCGGCAGCGCCACGGCTCGCGCCGCAGCGATGAAGATGTGGGCGTGGTCCTGGCAGACGCCCTTGCCGGCCTTCAGCGCCTCGACGGCGGTGGTCTCGACGGTGGTTTCGCCGGTGAGGTACTCGACCTTGTCATGAATGGCCTGCATCAGCGCGTGCAGCCAGGGGATGGTCTTGCCGCGCGGGATGCCGGCGGCCAGCGCCTCGATCTCTTCGCCCGGCTCGGTCAGCGGCGTGCGGCGCCGGTAGACCCGCGGCGGCACCGTCTCGGGCAAGCCCTGCACCACACCATGCTTGTCCTCGGTCTCGACGGTGCCGCCGGCCGTGATCTCGATCTCGCGATGCGCGCCGTTGATGATCAACAGATGCGTGGTGTTGGCGAAGCCGTCGCGCGACTGCCGCAGGCGGCAGCCGGGCCGGCAGTCGACGCGCCAGTCGCCCACCGTCTGGCCGTCGAACGCCGAAGGAGTCAGACGCAGCTTCTGGATGCTGTAGCTGGCGTCGGCCGCGTAGCGATAGCGGGTCTTGTGCTCAATCGAAATGCGCACGGGCGGGTTCGTTCAGTCTTCGAAGTGATAGGCGGTGGCGATCTCGGACGCGAGCCGGTTGTTGCTGGCAATGAATGAGTCCAGGAACTCGTGCAGGCCCGACTGGAAGATGCCCGGCATGTCGGCGCCGCTCAGGCGCGCCAGGATCTCCGTCGCAAGCTTCTCGCAGTCGTTCTCCTGGCCATAGGCGGCGGTCAGCCCGGCCAGCGCCGGCACGATCTCGGCATAGCAGGAGCGCAGCGAGCGGGGCATCTGGGGATTGAGGATCAGGAAGTCGGCAATATGCCACGGCTTGAAGGCGTCGCGATAGACCCAGCGAAAGCTGCGATGGGCGGAGACCGAGCGCAGGATGGCCGCCCATTGCGCGCTGTCGAGACCGCCGCCGACCAGCTCGTTCTGCGGCAGCAGCACGTAGTACTTCACGTCGAGGATGCGGACGGTGTTGTCGGCCCGCTCCAGGAAGGTGCCGAGCTGGGTGAAATAGTAGGTGTCGTTGCGCAGGATCGTGTTGAGCAGCGCGCCGCGGAACAGTGCCGAGCGCTCGCGGATCCAGTCGAACAGCGCCGGCAGCTGGTTGCCGCCGATCCGTTTGGCGGCGCTGGCGGAAAACTCGATCCAGGCGCTGTTGAGGCTTTCCCACATCTCGACGGTGATGGCGGTACACTGGGCGCGGGCGTTGCGGCGCGCCGCCGCCAGGCAGGAATAGACGCTCGAGGCGTTGTCGCGGTCGAGCAGCAGGTACTCGACCACCGCCCGGCTGTCGAACGCGCCGTGCCGCGCCACGTAGCCCGCCTCGCAGCCGGCGCTCTGCAGGGTCGAGCGCCACTCCTGGACGCCGGCGTCGTTCGGCATCAGGCTCAGGCGATGGCCGACCTCGAGCAGGCGCGCCAGATTCTCGG
>DATFGV010000131.1:0-2099 GCA_035249115.1 Vineibacter sp. | reverse complement strand
GGCCGCACAGGAGACGCCAGCGCCGGTCACGCAGGCGGCAAAGTGGCCGCGCCGCCAACGCGGCGTGCAGCAGCGGCGCACCGACCGCGCCGCCCCCTGCCGACACCACGACCTCATTCCGGCCGAGCCCGGTCCCAGCGTCGGCGGCGGGCAGGCCGTCGATCACGTAGCCGGTGTGGAATGTGCGGTCCTCGATCTCGCGCCAGCGCGGAAAGGTGCGGGCGAAGGGGATGAAGGCCGGATCGCCATGGATCATCGTGAAGTCGTAGTAGCGGCCGAACAGGTCGATCATTTCGTCGACCCGCTCCGGCTTCGGCGACTTGACCAGGATGTCGCGCACCGACGATACGATCAGGGGGCGCGGCTTCAGCGCGCGTGCCGCCTCGACAAGCGGCACCAGCTCGAAACGCAGCTGGCGGCGGCCGAACGGGAACAGCTCGGTGATCAGCAGGTCGGGCCGGTGCTGGTGTAACGTATCGAGCAGCATTGCCGTTCGCCGCTGCCGGAAGGCGTCGTCGATCAGTGCGCCGTCCGCGTCGGCCAGCACCTTGAAGAACCGGTCAGTCGCGCGCACCGGCGGCAGCTGCACCAACTGCGCCCCGCCCAGGTCGAGTCCGGGCACCGGCAGGCCGCCCGAAGTCAGCACAGTGTCGTACCCGGCGGCCGCGAAATGCCGCGCGAGGATGACGGCGCGGCGGAGATGGCCAATGCCGAGCAGGTGCTGGACGTGGAACAGGATGCGCGCGGTCATGCCGGACAGACGTTAGCCGATTCGCGATCCTTTGCCGATGCGCCACATGATACGGGCATCGGTTGCCGTCACCGCTGCGGCATCTCCTTGTCGGTGTAGACCAGATGCACGGCAGCGTCGGTCGGCACGGCGGGCATCGATTCGTTCCAGCGCAGCCAGGCGGCGTGCATTGCCGACAAGCGCTCAGGCTCATGCGTCGCGCGGTTGGCGCGTTCGCGCGCGTCGGCGTTTATGTCGAACAGGTACTCGTGGTCGTCGACCTTGAGGTACTTCCAGCGGCCTTCGCGCAGTGCCCGCTGCTGGCGATGCTTCATGCGCCAGTACATCGGCCGTGGGAATTCGGCGCCGCCGCGCAACAGTGCCAAGAGCGACACACCGTCCAGCGGATAGGCGGGATCGGCCGCGACGCCGGCGGCGTCGAGGATCGTGGCGGTCCAGTCCATGGTCAGGCAGTGCTGGTCGCTGACCTGCCCGGCGGCGATAACCTTGGGCCAATGCGCGATCCATGGAACGCGGATGCCGCCTTCCGTGAGGTCCATTTTGCCTCCGACCAGCGGCCAGTTGTCTGAGAAGCGCTCGCCGCCGTTGTCGCTGGTGAAGATGACGAGCGTGTTGTCGAGTGCGCCGCCGTCTCGCAACGCCGCGACCACCTGGCCAATGCCCTCGTCCATGTGGTGGATCATGCGCTGGTAGGTGTGGATGTTGCCGCCGTGCAGGTGGGTGATCTTGCCGTCCAATGCCTCGGCGACCGCGCGATCGTCGCGAGTCTCCCACGGCCAGTGCGGCGCCGTGTAGTGCAGGCTGAGGAAGAACGGCGTCGATTGACCGGCCATGCGGCGGACGTAGTCGACCGCGCGCTGGGAGATCAGGTCGGTCAGATAGCCGATCTCGTGGTGCTCTGCCTCGCCCTCCCACAGATCGTGGAAGCCGGTGCCGGCGCGATGCGTGAAATAGTCGACGCCGCCGGCCATCGGCCCGAAGAACTCTTCGTAGCCCGATTTGAGTGGGCCAAACGCCGGCAGGAAGCCGAGGTGCCATTTGCCGACCAGGGCCGTGCGGTAGCCCGACGCGCGCAGCAGCGACGGCAGGGTCGGGTGCGATGGCGGCAGGCCGAGCACGGTGTTGCCGCGGTCGCGGCTGGCGATCGGCTCGTCGGCGGCGCCGCGCAGGCGGTGCGGCCACCGCCCGGTCATCAGCGCGAAGCGAGTCGGCGAACAGACCGGCGAGTTGGCGTAGCCCTGGGTGAAACGGATGCCGTCGGCGGCCAGCGCGTCGATTGCCGGTGACACCGGACCGAACGACGCCGGCCGGCCGCCGTAGCAGCCGAGATCGGCGTAGCCGAGGTCGT
>DATFGV010000130.1:0-3575 GCA_035249115.1 Vineibacter sp. | reverse complement strand
CACGTCGCCGCCGCGCCCACTCCGGCCGTGGCCCGCGCCGGTCGTGTTCGCGTCGGTCGTGTTCGCGGCGCTCGTCGCGCTCGCGCTGGAAGCGGGAGCGCATCGAGAATGTGGTCGGGCCTTCGGTACCTTCCGGCGGCTGGTGCACGCGGTAGCCCAGCGCCCGCAGGATGACGGCCATCTCCGCTTCGCTGCAGCCGATCAACGACAGCATTTCCGGCGCGGCGCGGAAATGGCCGGGCGGCAAGGTCGGGCGTTCCGGCGCGGCCAGCGGGCGCGGCTGCGATCCGTTGCTCGTCGTGTCGGCGAGCACCCAGCTGCGCGTTGCGCTCGAGAAATCTTCGGCCACCGGAACGGCGCCGCCGGTTTCGGGCGAGCCTCGCGTCCAGACCGGCGGCGGCGAGGCCTCGGCGGTCGCGGCCGGGACGTCGTTCGTCGCTTCGGCCGATGTCGGCGCTTCGATGGCCTCGCCCAGCGCGGCGGCGGCGATCATCCACTCGCTGACGACGGCTTCGGCCGGGGCGGCGGCGCTGGACGGCGCCGCGGCGGCGGGCTGCGCGCGTCCTTCTTCCCAGGCGCGGTGTGACTCGCGCGACGCGCGCACGGCGTTGCGCGTCACCCAGGCCAGGCGCTCGACCATGTCGGCACGAATGGCGCGCTCTCCCAGCGGCAGGTAGCCGACCGCGGCGAGGAAGTCGTGGTCCATGTCCGGCGTGATGCTGACCGACGTGCGGCCTTCGGCAGGCAGCGCCGGGATCGTGTCGCGGCCCTTGAAGATGGTCCACAGTAGGGCGCGGGTGCGGATCGCGCCGGGCTTGAGCATGGTCGGAATGAACACGGTGTAGACGCCCATCCGCACGCCGGCCCGCGCCAGCGCCTTGCGGTCGGAGTCGGTCATCGCCGCGATCTGTTCCTCGACCGGCGCACGCGGCATGGCGCCCAGGGATTCGCCGAGCTGGAAGACGACGCCACGCGCCGCGCCCGACAGCTCCGCCTCGCGTGCCGCCACCAGGTCGGGCAGCGATTTCTTGATGCTGGCCTCAAGCCAGTCGGCACAACGCTTGCGCACCGCTTCGCGCGCCGGCCCGTCGAGCAGGTCGCTGCTCAGCGGTTCGACCTTGGGCGACAGCGGATCGGGACCCGGCAACAGGCGCGCGATGGCGCCGCCGCCCCAGGTCAGGCGCAGATTCTCGTCGATGCCGATCGCGGCGTCGGGCGAAGCGATGAAGCGCTCGAGCCGCGCCGGCAGTTCCTGGCGCAGCGCGCGCAAGGCGGCCGACAGCACGGTCTTCTGGTCGGCTTCGTCGCGCACCGCTTCGGGCGCGAAACGGAAGCCTTCGATGCGGCCCAGCCGCTCGCCCTCGACCGTGACATCGCCCGTTTCCGAGACGCCCGTCATCAGTTCCTCCGGCAACTTCAGCTTCCTTACCAGCAAGGCGGTACGCCGGTCCACAAAGCGTTGCGTCAGCTGCCGGTGCAGCGCGTCGGACAGGCGGTCCTCGATGGCGCGCGTCCGCTCCTGCCAGTGGGCGCCGCGCTCCAACCAGCCGGCGCGGTGCGAGATGTACGTCCAGGTTCGGGTATGCGCAATGCGGCCCATCAGGGTGTCGATGTCGCCGTCGTAGCGCTCCAGCCGCTTGATGTGGCCCTCGACCCAATCCTCCGGCAGCCGCTCCTGCGCCGAGGTCAGATAGCGGAACAGCTGGGCCAGCAGGGCGCTGTGCTCCTCGCTCAGGGTCTTGCGGAAATCCGGCACCTGGCAGACGTCCCACAGCAGGCGCACGCGCTGGTGGCTCTTGGCCGCATCGGCGATCTCGGCGCGCTGCGCCAGCGCCGCCAGCGCCAGCTGGTCGTCGGCGTCGCGGGCGCGCTGCAGGCCGTTCAGCGGCGGTGGCGCGTTGAGCGAGTCGAGGAGCGCCGCGATCGAGCGGAAGTCGAGCGCGGCGTTACGCCATTGCAAGGTGCGCACCGGGTCGAAGCGGTGGTTCTCGATCGCCTCGACCTGTTCCTGCGTCAAGCCGCCGGCCTCGGCCGTCGTGCCGAAGGTGCCATCCGTCATGTGCCGGCCGGCGCGCCCGCCAATCTGCGCCAGCTCCTCGTTGCGCAACAGCCGGATGCCGCGGCCGTCGAACTTCTGCAGGCCGGCAAACCAGACATGCGCCACTTCGAGGTTGAGGCCCATGCCGATGGCGTCGGTGGCGACCAGGTAGTCGACCTCGCCGTTCTGGAACATCTCGACCTGGGCGTTGCGCGTGCGCGGGCTGAGCGCTCCCATGACGACGGCGGCGCCGCCGCGCTGGCGGCGCACCAGCTCGGCGAGCGCGTAGACTTCGCTGGCCGAGAAACCGACCACCGCCGAGCGGGCCGGCAGACGGGTCACCTTCTTGCTGCCGGCGTAGCTCAGGGTCGAAAAGCGCGGCCGCGCGATGACGTCGATCTCGGGGAACAGGCGCTGCAGCAGCGGCCGCATGGTGTCGGCGCCGAGCAGCATGGTCTCCTCGCTGCCGCGGGCGCGCAGCAGCCGGTCGGTGAAGATGTGCCCGCGCTCGGGATCGGCGCACATCTGGATCTCGTCGACCGCCAGGAAGCGCACCGGCCGCTCCAGCGGCATCGATTCGACGGTGCAGATGAAGTAGCGGGCGTTGGGCGGCTGGATCTTTTCCTCGCCGGTGATCAGCGCCACGACGCCGGCGCCCACCTGGCGCACCGCCCGGTCATAGTTCTCGCGCGCCAGCAGGCGCAGCGGAAAGCCGATCATGCCCGACTCGTGGCCGAGCAGACGTTCCATCGCCAGATGGGTTTTGCCGGTATTGGTCGGCCCGAGCACCGCCAGCAGGCGGGACTCCGACAGGGCGGCGACGCTCATGCCCCACCTTTCCGCGCCACGCCGCGAAAGGCAAGGAGGTTGACCCTGCCAAACAACATTCCTTCCCACGAAGTGGGCAAGGCTGTGGCCGCGTCACTCCAGTGACGCGTCATGCGTCTAGGCTAGCCAAGCCGCGCGAGTGGAGTCGCGCGGCCCCGGCGCGCCGCCTTCCCCGTTGACGTGCGGAAGGAAGACGCCTTCAACCGCCCTTCGCCGCTTCGTTCATGAACGACGCGAGTTTCACGTCGAGTTCGGTGACGCCGCCGGCGTCATGTGTGGCCAGGGTGACATCGACCCGGTTGTAGACGTTGAACCACTCCGGATGGTGGTCGAGCTTCTCGGCCATCAGGGCCATGCGCGTCATCCAGCCGAACGCGGCGGTGAAGTCCGAGAACCGGAAGGTGCGGCGGATGGCGTCGCGCCCGCCGTCGGCCTTGGCCCACTTCGGCAGCTCTTTCAACGCCGCCTCGGCGCCGATCTTCTCGGGACGGCTCATGCGGCCTCCTCTTCGAGCGAGAGCCCCGTGGCGGCCGAGAGCTCGGCCAGCGTCTGGTCGACGCTCACCACCTTGATCGCCTTCATGCCCAAGCCCGCCGCCGGCTTGCAGTTGATGCCAAGGTCGTCGAGGTAAACGCACGCGGCGGGCGGAACGCCCAGCAGCTCGCACATGATCTCGTAGATCCGCGGGTCGGGCTTGCGCACGCCGGCC
>DATFGV010000129.1:0-4860 GCA_035249115.1 Vineibacter sp. | reverse complement strand
CGACGGGACACCAACAACGTCGGTCGGTATCAGATCTGCTCGGGGATGCCCTCATGCTGGCGCCACTCGGCCAGCAGGACGCGTCGGCGTCGCGGGTAGCGCTCGTCCAACGCTTCGGCCCTGAGAATGCGGTCGGCGCGGAAGTGGCGGAAGTCCTGGCGCGTCTCGCACCAGGCGGCCACGACGCGCACCTTCTCGTAGAAGGCAAGCGCGATCGGCCAGATCGTGCGCTGCGTGCCCTTGCCGGCGGCGTCGGCGTAGGAGATACGCAGCTTGCACTCGGCACGGATCGTGCGCCGCAGGAGCGCCAGGTCGGCGGTGACGGCGGGGAACGGCGGGCTCGCGACGGCGATCACGCCGGCAAACTCCGCCTTCTCGCGCAATGCCGGCGGCAGGACGGCGGTCACCTTGGCCAGCACGTCGGTCGCCGCGGCTTTGAGCGGCGGATCGCCGCGTCGCGCCACCCAGCGCAGGCCCAGCACCAGCGCCTCGATCTCGTCGTCGCCGAACATCAGCGGCGGCAACGTGAAGCCCGGCCTGAGGATGTAGCCAAGGCCGGCCTCGCCATCGATCGCGGCGCCCTGGCCGCTCAACGTCGCGATGTCGCGATAGACCGTGCGCGGCGACACGCCGAGTTCGGTCGCCAGGGTCGCCGCTGTCACCGGCTGGCGGCGGCGGCGCAGCGCCTGGATCAGGTCAAGGAGGCGGGCGGCGCGGGGCAAGCGGGCGGTTCCGGCTCGGACAGGCGAGGCATCCTACAGCGTCCGTCGAACGGGACCACCCCGTCGGCGCAACGACTCCAGTCCGCAGGTCCGCGCTTCCGTCGGCGGCTACGGCCGCAGGAAGCCGACGATGCGATAGACCTCGTCGAGGATCGGCCGGGCGATGGCGTTGGCGCGTTGCGCGCCGTCGCGCAGCACCGAATCGACGTAGCCCGGATCCTTCATCAGCCGCTGCATCTCGCCGCCGATCGGGCCGATCCTGGCCACCGCCAGGTCGGTCAGCGCCGCCTTGAAAGCCGAGAACTGCTGGCCGGCGAACTCGCGGATCACGTCCGGCGTGTCGCGGTCGGCGAGCGCGGCGTAGATGCCCAGCAGGTTGTCGGCCTCGGGCCGTTTGGCCGCCTCGGCCTGGCTGTCCGGCATCGGCAGCGGATCGGTCTTGGCCTTGCGGACCTTCTGGGCGATGGCGTCGGCATCGTCGGTCAGGTTGATCCGCGAGTAGTCGGAGGCGTCCGACTTGCTCATCTTCTTGGTGCCATCGCGCAGGCTCATGACGCGGGTGGCGGCGCCGAAGATCAGCGGCTCGGTGACCGGGAAGAAATCCGGCGCGCCAAAATCGTTGTTGAACTTGATGGCGATGTCGCGCGTCAGCTCGAGGTGCTGCTTCTGGTCCTCGCCGACCGGCACGTGGGTCGCCTTGTAGATCAGGATGTCGGCGGCCATCAGCGCCGGATAGGCGTAGAGGCCCAGCGAGGCGTTCTCGCGGTCCTTGCCGGCCTTCTCCTTGAACTGCGTCATGCGGTTCATCCAGCCGACGCGGGCGACGCAGTTGAAGATCCAGGCCAGCTGCGCGTGCGCCGGCACCGAGGACTGGTTGAAGATGATGTTCTGTTTGGCGTCCAGGCCGGAGGCCAGGAAGGCGGCGGCGATCTCGCGGGTCTGCGACGCCAGCTCCTTCGGCTCCTGCCACTGCGTGATGGCGTGCTGGTCGACGACGCAGAACAGGCAGTCGTAGTCGCCCTGCAGGCGCACGAAATTGCGGATCGCGCCGAGGTAGTTGCCGAGATGCAGATTGCCGGTGGGCTGCACGCCGGAAAGGATGCGGCCCTTGAGGCCGCGCGCCCGGTAGGCGTCGAGATGCGGGCTGGGCGCCGCGCTGCTGGCGTCGGGCATGGATATGGACTCCTGTCATCAGACGTGGGGCGCGGCGCTGTGGACACCCGCGCACCGCCCGGGTGGAACGGACGGCGGCGGTGATATCGCCGAAGTCGCGGCGGCGGTCAAGCAGGCTCACTTCCTCCCCAACGAAGTTGGGGAGGTGCCCCGAAGGGGCGGAGGGGAGCTAACGTGGTGTCTCTGATGGAGAGACCCCGTCGGCTCCCCATCCGGCCTTCGGCCACCTTCCCCACGCAAGCGTGGGGAAGGAAAGATAAGCAGCGGATGGTAGCGCATTTCGTTCGCCGCCGACCGCCGCTATGGTTGGGCCGCGTCCTGGAGGGCATCGTGGCGGATCATCCCATCGAGTTCGACTTCCCCGACATCGACCGTTGGCGCGCCGGCAATGCCGGCGTCGAGTTCGTGCACGTCCTCGACAGCGGCGAGGCGGGGCCGGCGGTGATGGTCAACGCGCTCACCCACGGCAACGAGGTATCGGGCGCGATCGTGGTCGACGCGCTGCTGGCCAGTGGCCTGAAGCCGCGGCGCGGCAGCCTGGTGCTGAGCTTCGCCAACGTCGCGGCCTACCAGTCGTTCATGCCGGCGCATCCCTTCAAGTCACGCAAGATCGACGAGGACTTCAATCGCGTCTGGGCGCGGCTCGACGGGCAGGACGACTCGGTCGAGCTGCGGCGCGCGCGCGAATTGCGGCCGTTCGTCGCCGGCGCCGACCTGCTGCTCGACCTGCATTCGATGCACGACGACGGCGTGCCGCTGATGCTGGCGGGGCCGCTGCAGAAGGGTGTCGACCTCGCGCGCCGGGTCGGCACGCCGATGGACATCATCCGCGACAAGGGCCATCCCTCGGGCCGCCGCATGCGGGACTTCGGCGGCTTCGGCGATCCGGCCAGCCCCAAGGCGGCGCTGCTGATCGAGGCCGGCCAGCACTGGCGCGCCTCGTCGGTGACGGTCGCCAAGGACGTGACGGCGCGCTTCCTGGCATTGACCGGCGCTGTCGAAGCGGGCGACCTGCCGGCCGACTGGCATCAGCCGACGCCGCCAGAGCAGCGCGTCGTGGAAGTGACTCACGCGGTCGCCACAAAGCGCGGCAACTTCAAGTTCAACCAGCGCTACAACGGCCAGCAGATCGTGGCCAAGGCCGGCACCGTGCTTGGCCATGACGACGACACGCCGATCGTGACGCCCTACGACGACTGCGTGCTGGTCATGCCGTCGAACCACCGCGTGCAGCCCGGCGTCACGATCGTGAGGATGGGCCGGGTGGCGTGACGGCGTTTCGGTTAGTTAAGCGCCCCGCTGCCTGGAATGATCCAGCACTCCCCTCCATCGGGGAGCTTCCGCGTGCATATCGGACAGGTCGTCATCGGCTGTAGGCAGGTCACCTGACCGGGCTGCACAACCGAATGGATGCTGGCCTTCCGGTCAGCGGGACTGTTGTCTGGGCTATAGCGCCACGGAGCATAAGTTTTTATGAACTCAGCTTCGACGACGAACTGATCCTTAGAAAACCCGTGCGCGACGAAGACTGAGACAACTGCATTGGCTCGTTGCAGGGCGAGATCGTTGCGGCCCTGCATGGCCTCATTAGCATCGATCCTGCCGACGATCCGATATCGGCAGTTGGCACTGCTTCCCTTGAGTCCTGATTTCAGTAAGAGCTCAACGATGCGATTCCCTCCTTCAGCGGACCCCGACTCAAAATACATACTTGGTGCCATGCAGGCGACAGCACTTTGGCTTACCAACAACATCACCATGATGACGAACGCGGCTACGGCGCGCTGCACTGCACGCGACGCGACTGTGGAAGCGCAACCAGTCGAAAACAAGCAGGTGGTCATCTTCAACCCCTGTAGGCGCGACGCGAGCTTGTAGGCTACGCGAGGACCAAAAGGCGCGGCGCCTGCTGCTCCGCCAACTCTTCGAACAACCCGTACTCTTCTTCAGCCATCAAGACCTCCGCCTCGATCCACCGAATCAAATTCCCCTCGCGCACGCCAGCAAAAATCACACGCTCTGAGCAGAGCGGCACCTGAGCGAACGACCTGGAGCCGGCCAATGCCGGAGGAGCCCCCGCTAGTTCCCGCGTGCCGCAGATGCGCCGCGCAGCAGGCCGTCGGTGCTCAGGTCTTCGTCAATGTCAGGCCAATGGATGCCGTAGCCGCCACCTGCGATTTGCCAGTTGGCGCGCTCGTCGGCCGTAGCCGCGAGCAGCCGCGGGTACCACGCGAGCGGCACTGCGATGCTGCGCCCATCCATAAGGTCGACAGTCAGCCGCTCCGCGTCGAGTCGCACGTCGCGGACGCGGATGTCAGCCGGTTTCGCCGAAATAGCCACGCCACGCCTCGACAAACTGGATACGATGGTGTCGCACAAGGCTCAACAACACGTTCAGCTCGCGCGCATTGAAGCCGACGTTGCGCGCCAGGGCAACAGGCTCCAGCCAGAACTTGGCCGATGCTTCCGCTTTGTCGACATGTATGTGCATGGGCTCATTCGGTTCATGGCTATAGAAGTAGCAGCGGTAGCCCTCGCGGCGCAGGACGGTCGGCATACATGGATTCCAACACCAGCCACATATACAAGGTAGAAACTCTTTTTATACTTACAACCAATCATTAGTTGCAATCCACTTGTTGCAAGGCGCCAGAGTGAATTCACTCTGATTCAGAGGCATTTGGCTTCACGCCCGGCTGGCGGCGCAGCAGGCCGCGCAGTTCGCGCAGGCGCAGCACGCCCAGCAGCTCGCCGGCGGTGAGGTAGACCAGGCCGCCACCAACGCAGATGCCCGCCAGGATCGGTCCGGCGACCCAGATGCCCTGCCGCAGCGGCTCGGCGAGCCAGAGCAGCGCGCCCCACAGGACGAGCGACATCGCCGCCGTCGCCAGCACGATGCGCGGCATGGCGCTGCGCAATCGGGCGTCAATCGCCAGCCGGCCGCGCGCCGCCAGCGCGACGCCGA
>DATFGV010000128.1:0-4909 GCA_035249115.1 Vineibacter sp. | reverse complement strand
GGCTGTCGATGGTCCGGTCGCTGACGTAGCGCCGGTCGTCGTAGGCGTGCTCCATCAGGTTGTCGCGGGTGAACACCTTGCCGGGCCGCTCGGCGAGCGCGCGCAGCATCGCGAACTCGGTGGCCGTGAGGTCGAGCACGGCCGCGTCCCAGGTCGCGACATGGGCATCGAGATCGAGCGCCAGCGAACCGCGGCGCAACACCTTGTGTGGCGGCGGATCCTCGCCGGCCGGCGCGCTGTCGGCCGCGCCGCCACGTCGGCGCAGCACGGCCTTGACCCGCGCCACCAGCTCGCGCGGGCTGAACGGCTTGGTGACGTAATCGTCGCCGCCCAGCTCGAGGCCGACGACGCGGTCGATCTCGTCGTCCTTGGACGACAGGAAGATGACGGGCACGGCGGAGGCGGCTCGCAGCCGGCGGCAGACCTCGGTGCCGTCCATCTCCGGCATCAGGATGTCGAGCACCAGCAAATCGGGCTTCTCGCGCGCCGCGGCGGCGAGTGCTGCGGCGCCGTCAGCCGCCTCGGCGACAGCGAAGCCCTCCTTGCGCAGGGCGAAGGCGACCACGTCGCGGATATGTCGGTCGTCGTCGACCACCAGCACCTTGGGCATGGCGGCATTGTCGTCGCGCTTGACGGCGAAAGGAAGGCCAGCGGCCGGGCCTGCACCGGATTTGCACCATCATTCCTGTGCCGTGGCACTGCCCGGCCGGGCGGCAGGCACCGTCGCGCTCGATGCTGCACCAGTCGCCGCGACGAGAGCCACGTCGGGAGCGGTCATGGCTGCCGCCGTCCGACCGCGGGCCCGGCATGGACACGACAGGAGGCAGCAATGAGCGACACGTATGCACCGCCGCCGGCTTCCCCCTGGGAGCCGCCGCCGGGTCCGGCGCCACGGCCGGCGGCCAACCTGTTCTGGCGCGGCGCCGCCGCCAAACTCATGATCAAGATCGCCGGCCTCGGCATCCTGGCGCTGACCTATGCGCTGCCGCTCGCCCTGATCGGCGACGTCGTCAGCGACCGCGCTCACCTGCTGGAGCGCTCGCGGGCCGAGATCACCGGCTCGTGGGGCGGGGCGCAGACCCTGACCGGGCCGCTGCTGCTGATCCCGCACGAGTCGGCGCGCGGCAAGGACGAGGCGCTGCTGCTGCCGGACGTGCTGGAGATCGAGGCGGCGCTGGCGCCGCAGGTGCGCTACCGCGGCATGTTCGAGGCGGTGGTCTACACCGTCGACCCCACGATTCGCGGCCGGTTCCGGACTCCGCCGGACAATGCCGGCATGCCCGCCGGCCTGCGCTGGCAGGGCGTCAAGCTGCGGCTGAGCGCCGGCGATCTGCGCGGCATCCGGCTCGACACCGTGCTGGTCGACGGCAAGCCGGTGACGTTCGAACCGGCGGCACAGGCCGAGCACACCATCGATGCCGTGATCGGCGGTCTCGACGCGGCGCGCCTGGCCGACGGCATCCCGTTCGAGATCCGCCTGCGCCTGAACGGCAGCGAACGGATCGGCTTCGTGCCGGCCGGCACCCGCACCGACGTCAAGCTGGCGGCGCCGTGGCCTGACCCGGGCTTCTATGGCCGCTTCCGGCCGGTGACGCAGCGCATCGACGAGACGCGCTTCGACGCCCACTGGCAGGTCTCGATCCTCAGCCGCGGCTTCGGCGCCGTCGCCACCTCGGCCGACGACTCGCGCGCCAAGCTGATGCGGCGGCTGGCCGAGTCGGCCTTCGGCGTGCAGCTGGTGCAGCCGGTGACGCCCTATCGCGGCGTCGACCGCATGCTGAAGTACGGCCTGCTGACCATCGGCTGCACCTTCGCGCTTTACCTGGCGTTCGAGATCGCCGGCCGCGCCGCGGTGCATCCGATCCAGTACGCCCTGTCGGGCGCCGCCATGGCGCTGTTCCCGCTGCTGCTGCTGTCGGTCGGCGAGCACCTCGGCTTCACGCCGGCCTACGCCGCCGCCGCGGCGGCCGTCGTGGTCCAGACCGCGCTCTACACCTGGCGTGCCACCCAGCGGCCGAGGTTCGCCGGCCTGTTCGGCGCCGCGATCGGCGGCCTGTTCGCCTATCTCTACCTGCTGCTGCAGGCCGAAAGCTGGTCGCTGCTGGGCGGCAGCCTGGCGCTGTTCGCCATCCTGTCGGCGTTGATGTACGCCACGCGCAATGTCGGGCGGCGGGAGAATGTTGCGTAACGTGGTGTTCAGACGGTGGAATTGCGTCTCGGAGTGCGGCTGTGGTTACGGCGGCGCGTTGTTCTTTCGGATCGCTTCGGACCAGAACCGTATTTCCTTGATTGGCAAACCGTCGTCAGACCAGCCCTCGCGTTCATGCTTGATCCAATCCTGTAGATTGGCGCCGTAGCAGATAATGTCAGTCTGATAGACCGAGAACACGGGATTGCCCGGTTCAAATGGATCTGCGGGCAAGTAGCGATGACCGGACAGGGGGATCAATGTTGGTACGCCAGCAAACACTTCTCGCAGGCGTTCGAACTGCTCGCCAAGGCCTTCCGGCTTTGGCCCCCACTCCGGCCACCAGACCTCGTTATGTTCAATGTCAAAGCAAAACCCCTCGAACGGCCAGTCGAACCTCCCCTGAATGTCTACAGGATCGCTCAGAAGCCAGTCGAAGGCCCCTGGCCCGTCAAGAAGCGGCCGACGCTCCCGAAGGAGATCGACGAGGTCAGACGGGAAGCGAAGGTTCCATCTCTCTTGAATGACCTCGAGTTCGTGCTGCGAATAGCCCATTTCTCCGCTCGCGCTCTATCGCATCAGTATCCGGTAGGTCATCGCCCGCCGTTCTTTTTGGCGGCCGCCTTCAGCTCATCGATCCAGGCTCGAACTTCCTCGGCTGGGATGTCCGGCCTCGGATCGTCCATCGACCGCTGCAGGCGGGCGCGGATCGCGGCGATGCGCTCGGCATGTTCTTCCTCATGCCGCTGCCAGACCCGCATGGCGTCGCGGATCACCTCGCTCGTCGAGGCGTAGGCGCCCGACGCCACCTTGTCGCGGATCAGGCGGACCATGTCCGGCGGGAGCGTGATGCTGATCTTCTCGGCGGGCTGCACGGTCAGTCTCCACTTGGTAGGATAAAATCCTACCACGCGCGCCCTCGTGGCGGCAACGTCACGGGGGCCCACGTCGGTATCGAAAGCCGCTGCGAGCGCAACCGGCCGCATGGGCCGTCAACCGGTGGTCAATCGCCGAAATAGAAAATGACACTGCGAAATTTTGGAACCGAACTTACCGCTTACGGGCGGTAAATGACCCTTGAAAACCGATGTGTTTTCAATGGCTTGAAAATGCCGTTCCGGTCATGTGCGGTAAATGAGCCGGAAAAACCCTTCGGCGGTCGGGCAGGGGGGCCATGACCGGCCCGGCACGGCGAGTCAGTGACCCCGAGACAACCGGCCCGCGGCGATGGACTCATCTGGCTAGAGCGTATCCCGATCGATTAGCACCGGGGAGTGCGGGCCTCCGGCCCGGTCAAGGGCGGGCGAGACGCCCGCGCTCCCGGGAAGGCTGATTCCGTAAGGCCGAAACATGCTCTGGCCGCCCCTGCCTCGCGCTGCGGACAGCCCGTCCTTCGACCCACCCTCAACCTCATCCCGAGGCGGCCGGTGTCGCGCCTCTACCCGGCCAACTCCTCCCGCAACATCTCCAGCTCAAGCCACGCGTGCTCGGCCGCGTCGAGCTCGGCTTGCGCGGCGGCGAAGCGGGCCGTCTTGACACCGAACGCCGCAGGATCGCGGCGGTAGAGTTCGGGATCGGCCAGGGCGGCGGACAGCGCCGCGATCTCGGCGTGCAGCGCCTCGATGGTTCTGGGCAGCGCGTCGAGCGCGCGCTGCTGCTTGTGGCTGAGCTTGCGTGCCCTGCCACTGTCATTGTCGCGCGGCGGCGGCCGCGCCGGCGCCGCTGGTGGCGTCGGCGCCGGCCTCTCCCTTGGCCCGCGCTGTAGCAAGTAGTCACTGTAGCCACCGGCATACTCGATCGCCGTGCCGTCGCCCTCCAGCGCGATGGTCGAGGTCACGACGCGGTCGAGGAAGTCGCGGTCGTGGCTGACCAGCAGTACCGTGCCGTCATAGTCGGCCAGGGTCTCCTGCAGCAGGTCGAGCGTATCGGCATCGAGATCGTTGGTCGGTTCGTCCAGCACCAGCAGGTTCGACGGCGCCGCCAGAGCCTTGGCCAGCAGCAACCGGTTGCGCTCGCCGCCGGACAGCGCCGACACGGGCTGGCGCGCCTGCTCGTCGCGGAACAGGAACTGGCGCATGTAGCCGACGACGTGCTTGGGCTTGCCCTGCACCAGGATGTGGTCGTTGCGGTCGGCCAGGATCTCCCACACGGTCCGCTCGGGATCGAGCTCGGCGCGGCGCTGGTCGATCACCACGGGCTGCAATGTCGGGCTGCGGCGGGTCGTGCCGCTGTCGGGCGCCAGCTCGCCGATCAGCAGTCGCAGCAGGGTGGTTTTGCCGGCGCCGTTGGGACCGATGATGCCGATCCGGTCGCCGCGCAGGATGCGGGTCGAGAACGGCTTCAGGATCGTGCGGTCGGCGAAGCGCTTGGCGATGCCCTTGGCCTCGATCGCAAGCGTGCCGGAGGCCGTCGCCGCGCCCGCTTCCATGCTGACTCGGCCGGTCTGGGCGATCTGGCGGCGGCGCGCCTCGCGCAACTCGCGCAGGCGTCGCATGCGACCCTCGTTGCGCGTGCGCCGGGCGCGGATGCTGGTGACCGACCACGCCGTCTCGCTGTCGATCAGGCGGTCAAGCTTCTGCCGCTCGACCTCCTCGCGCGCCAGGATGTCTTCCGACCAGGCATCGAAGCGGGCGTAGCCCTCGTCGAGCCGTCGCACCCGGCCGCGGTCCAGCCACAGCACGGCCTGCGCCTGATTAGCGAGGATTCGCAGGGCGTGGCTGA
>DATFGV010000127.1:0-2380 GCA_035249115.1 Vineibacter sp. | reverse complement strand
CGAACTGGAACAGGACATCGTCGCCGACCTCATGGCGACGCGCCACCTCATCACGGCGTTGATCTCGGAGTGGCGCGCCCCACGCTATCCCGAGAACCGCGCCTACATCATGCGCCACAACCCCGCGGCCTGGGAGGCGCTGTCGCAGATGGCAGACCTCTCCCGCGACGAAGCGCGCGACCGCTTACTGACCCCAACACGCAACGGAACCTCATGAAAACCACCGCTGACTTCAACATGGTCAACGCCTACATCCCCGGCCGCGCCAACGTCGGGCCCGCCACCGAGGCAATGATCGAGCGGCGCAATGCGCTGCTCGGCCCGGCCTACCGGCTGATGTACGAACACCCGCTGCACATCGTGCGCGGCGACGGCGTGTGGCTGATGGACCCGGAGGGCCGCCGATACCTTGATGTCTACAACAACGTCACCTCGCTCGGTCACTGCCACCCCGCGGTGACCGAGGCGATCTGCCGCCAGGTGCAGACGCTTGCGACCAACACGCGATACCTCCACGACACCATACTCGAGCTGGCCGAGCGCCTGCTCGCCAGCGTGCCCGGCACTGACCTCGCCCATCTGATGCTGACCTGCACCGGCAGCGAGGCCAACGACCTGGCCTATCGCATCGCCAAGGTACGCACTGGCGGCACCGGTGTGATCGTCACCGACACGGCCTACCATGGCATCACCGACGCCGTGTCGCAGTTCTCGCCATCGCTGGGCGTAACCGTCGACCTCGGTCCGCACGTTCGCCTGGTGTCGGCGCCGCGCCTGTACCACGCCGACGGCGCCGACCTAGGCGAGCGCTTCACGCGGGACGTCGAGGCGGCCATCGCCGACCTGCAACGTCACGGTATCAAGCCGGCGGCCTTGATCGTGGATTCGCTGTTCACCAGCGACGGCATCCTGCCCGAGCCCGCGGGCTTCCTGAAGGGAGCGGTCGAGGCGATCAAGCGCGCTGGCGGCCTTTTCATCGCGGACGAGGTGCAGCCCGGCTTCGGCCGCACCGGCGAGCACATGTGGGGTTTCCAGCGCCACGGCCTGGTTCCAGACATCGTCACCATGGGCAAGCCGATGGGCAACGGCCAGCCGATCGCGGGCCTCCTCGCGACAGCCGACGCCCTGGCGGAATTCGGCAAGAATTCGCGCTACTTCAACACCTTCGCCGGCAACACGGTCTCATGCGCAGCGGCCCTGGCGGTTTTGGAGACCATAGAACGGGACCGACTGGTGCCGCATGCAGCCAAGGTCGGCAAGTTGCTGCGCGACGGCATCGCCGGGCTCGCCGCAAAGCACGAGGCCATCGGCGACGTGCGGGGAGCGGGGCTCTTCGTCGGCGTCGAGCTCGTATCGGACCGGATGACACGCGCGCCGGAGCGCGGCCTTACCAGCCGGGTGGTCAACCTAATGCGCGACAAAGGCGTGTTGCTCAGCGCCTGCGCCCAAGGGCACAACGTGCTCAAGATCCGTCCGCCGCTGGTGCTCTCGGCGGAGCAGGCCGGCATGGTTGTCGAGGCGCTCGACGAATCGCTCACCCAGGCGCAGCGCTAGTCGCCGGGCTCGACTTGACAGTACGATCGCCCCATGAGATCAGCAGTTTCGTTCGACCGGTTCGATCTCAAGATCCTGGAGCATCTCCAGCGCGAGGGGCGCTGCTCGAACGTTGATCTGGCCGAGTCGATCGGTCTCAGCCCCAGCCCGTGTCTCCTGCGCACCAAGCGGCTGCAGGAGACCGGGCTGATCCGCGGCTACAGCGCCGACATCGCGCTGGAAAAGCTGGGGGAGTACGTCATCGTGTTCTCGGAGGTCACCATCAGCAGTCACCGACCGCATGATTTCCGCAAATTCGAGGAAGCCGCCGCGAAGTACGAAGAGATCGTCGAGTGCTACAACGTCAGCGGCGGCTACGACTACCTGCTGAAGATCGTGGCTCCCGGCGTCGGCTATTTTCAGGCGCTGATGGAAAAGATGCTGGAAGACGATATCGGTATCGAGCGCTTCGCCAGCCGGATCGTCCTGCGTCAGTCGCTGGACCGGCGCGGGTATCCGCTGGACATCATCGCGACCCAGAAGCGCTGGGAGTGATCGTCGTGGGATCGCCGACGGCACGCCGGCTGGCGCGTCGATCGGCGACGGCGCCGCCTATCCGGCGCACCCGATCGGCGCCGCAGTCGCGCTCGGCGGCCCTGGGAGAACACCGGATGCAGCGCGCTGCGCCAGACGCAGAATCGAGTCCTCCCCGTTCACCGCCACCACCCATGTCAGAAGCATTCAAGATCGACCGGCTCGACCTGCGCATCCTCGCCCAGCTGCAGAAGAACGGCCGCATGACCAACGTCGACCTGGCGGATGCGGTGGGCCTGTCGCCCAGCCCCTG
>DATFGV010000126.1:0-21047 GCA_035249115.1 Vineibacter sp. | reverse complement strand
CGGTGAACCGCTCCAACCCGGCATCGTCGATCGGCTGACCCGGGAACGTCAGGACCTGGTGCTCGAGGATGGCGGCGCGGATCGCGGCCACCGTCGCCGGATCGAGCGGCTGCGTCAGATCGACGCCGGTGACCTCGGCGCCGCAGGCACCGGCCAGGCGGTTGACGGCAATACGCTGATGGGCCACGCACGGCCTCCTTCCGACGATGGCACTGGTCAAGGCACGGTCATTGACTAAGGTACCGCGCGAGGGAGATTGCCACACGGCTTTCGCCGGGCGGAAATGCGACTTGGAGGGATCGACTATGCTTAAGACGCGCTTCACCGAGATGTTCGGCGTTGACTACCCGATCGTCCAGGGCGGCATGCAGTGGGTCGGGCGCGCCGAGCTGACCTCGGCCGTGGCCAATGCTGGCGCGCTGGGCTTCCTGACCGGGTTGACCCAGCCGACACCGGAGGACCTGGTCAAGGAGGTCAAGCGCTGCCGCGACATGACCGACAAGCCGTTCGGCGTGAACCTGACCATCCTGCCGACCTTGGTGCCGCGGCCTTACGGCGAATACATCGATGCCATCATCTCCTCGGGCGTGAAGATCGTCGAGACCGCCGGCAACAACCCCAAGCCGTTCCTGCCCAAGTTCAAGGAAGCCGGCATCAAGGTGATCCACAAATGCACCTCCGTGCGCCATGGCATCACCGCCGAGCGGATCGGCGTCGACGCCATCAGCATGGACGGTTTCGAATGCGCCGGCCACCCGGGCGAGGACGACGTCCCCAACCTGGTGCTGCTGCCCGCCGCCGCCAACGTCATCAAGATCCCGATGCTGGCCTCGGGCGGCTTCGCTGACGCCCGTGGCCTGGTGGCGGCGCTGGCGCTGGGCTGCGACGGCATGAACATGGGCACCCGCTTCATGGCCACCAAGGAGGCGCCGATCCACCAGAAGGTGAAGGAGGCCATCGTCGGCGCCGACGAGCGCAGCACGGCGCTGATTTTCCGCACCATGCGCAACACCTCGCGCGTGTTCGGCAATTCCGTGGCCAAGAAGGCGATCGAGATGGAGCACGAGGGCAAGACGATCGCCGAGATCGGCCCCATCGTCTCGGGCCAGAAGGGCAGGGTGGTCTACGAGACCGGCGATCTGGAGCACGGCATCTGGTCGGCCGGCACCTGCATGGGCCTGATCAACGACATCCCAACCTGCAAGGAACTGGTCGACCGCATCGTGCGCGAGGCCAAGGAGATCATTGCCCAACGGCTTGCGCCGCTGGCGGCGTAGCGAAAGCGTCCAGATCAACCTCTCCCCGACGGGGAGAGGTCGGCACGCGACAGCGTGCCGGATGAGGGGGCCGCGCGACAGATACGGTGCGCTCATGCGCTGGGGGCGCGCCACTCCAGTGGCGCGTCTTTGGATGGGTCTACACATGACGCGCTACGGAGTGGCGCGCCCCGACCCATGAAAAGCGATATGCGATCGCCCTCCCCTCAAGCGGCTGCCGCCTGGTGCAACGGACGCATCGCGATCGCGGCGGCGGCGCGGCGCTGGTGCTTGTCGGCGCGCTTCTGCTTGCGCTTCCACTTCCACTGTTGCCGACTCTCAGTGCCCATCCGCACTACCGCACCGGCGTGCGTCGGAGGTGCGCAACTTCCGTCGCGCGTCACGCCGTGACCGTCGCTTGACGCGTCACTGGAGTGACGCGCCCCCAGCGCGCCGGGGACGTGCGACTCTTGTTGCGCGTCTCGGTCTTCGCCAGTGCAAGTCCCGCTACTGGACAGACACGCCTGCGGCGTCTCGTCCGGCCTGTCGATCCTGGTTTGCGAGTCCTGCGCCGCGTTCACTGGCGCCGCCGGCTCGGTGTCGTCCGCCGCCATATGCCGCGGACGCATCTGCGCCTCGTGGACATCGGGCTTCACGGGGGCATCATTGACCGCAGCCTTGCGCGGCGTCGCGCGGCGTCGGCCCCACAGGTCGGGCCGCCGGCTCTGCAGCCAGAACACGCAGGCCTTGGTGTCGGGCGGGATGTGCCGGCTGTAGGTCTTGGCGACCATCCTGCCGTCCTCGCGCACCCACTTGACCATGGGCAGCTCCATGCCCTTCGCCCGTTGGAACAGCGAGGTGGTGACGACGCTGTCGGCGTGCGCCCGGCCGCGGGCCACCGCCTGGGCGAAGGGCGCGTGCGCTTCGATCCAGTGGCTGATGGCAGCCTCATCGACGTCGAGCGCGACGGCGAGATCGCAGACATGCGCGCCGAGCCGGCAGAGATGCTCGGCTTGGCGGGCGAAATCGGGCTGGTAGGCGGCAATCGCGCGATCGGCAGGGAAATCAATGGTCTGTGCCATGACGGCCTCCGTCTAGGAACATAGCAGGAACAAGAGGTATACCATTGACAATGGTCCGTCAAGTGCTTATATTTATACCATACAACGTTCCACCTACCCTGTCAGCCCGCGTTGGCCGTTACGGCCGGCGCATGTTTTTTGGACAGGGTGAATAGGAAACGAGGCGGCGATGGCACCGCCGGCGCGCCGGAACCGGACCGAGCGCGGCGGCGGAGTTACCGCCATCGCATGAGCCTCCATTTTTCCTCCCCAACGAAGTTGGGGAGGTGCCCCGAAGGGGCGGAGGGGAGGCGACGCGGTCTTGCGGGCAGAGACCACGTTGGCTCCCCCTCCGGCCTTCGGCCACCTCCCCCAGCTTCGCTGGGGGAGCGATGGTCTTCCTCCGCAACGAAGTTGGGGAGGCTGGGGGCGCGTCACTCCAGTGACCCGTCTTGTTCCGTCGACAGAGAAGACGCGCGACTGGAGTCGCGCGCCCCCAGCAAGCCACCTCCCCCAACGAAGTTGGGGGAGGGACAATCAATCGAACACCACCACGCCGCGCGCGACCTCGCCGGCCATCATCGCCTTGAAGCCATCGTTGATCTGCTCGAGCCGGTAGGTGCGACTGATCAGCCCGTCGATGTTGAGCCGCTTGTTCATGTAGTGCTCGACCAGGATCGGGAAGTCGACGCTGGGCCGCACCGAGCCGTAGAAGGTGCCGCTCACCACCTTTTCGCCGAACACCATCATGAAGGGCGAGTAGGTAGCGCGCATGGTGATCGGCGGCACGCCCACCGTCACGGCGCGCCCACCGGCGCAGATCGAGTCAATCGCCAGCGCCTGGGTCTTGTCGATACTGACCGCATCGAAGGCATAGTCGACGCCGAGACCGCCGCTCAGTGCCTTGATCTGTTCGACCACCTTCTCGCTGGTGGTGTTGATGGTGTCGGTGGCGCCGAACGTCCGCGCCATCTCCAGCTTGTTGTCGCGCAAGTCGCAGGCGATGATCTTGCGCGCGCCCGACAACAGCGCACCCTGCACGATGTTCAGCCCGACGCCGCCGCAGCCGATCACCAGCACGGTCGAGCCGGCCTCGATCTTGGCGTGCCTGGTCACGGCGCCGACGCCGGTGGCGACACAACAGCCGATCAGCGCCGCCTGCGGCCAGGGCATGTCCTTACGGATCGGCACCACCATCTCGGCCGGCACCACGACCTGCTCGGCGAAGGTGCCAATGCGCGCCATCTGGTAGATGTCGGCTCCCTTGTGCTTGATCCGCAGGGTGCCGTCGAACAGGGTGGCGCCCGGCGCGCTGTTGCGCCCGATGCACAGCACCGGCCGACCCGACGTGCAGTAACGGCACTGACCGCACTGCGGGCGGAACGAGAAGATCACGTGGTCGCCGGGCTTCACGGATGTCACGCCCTCGCCCAGTGCCTCGACGATGCCGGCGGCCTCGTGGCCCGGCACCAGCGGCAGCGGCGAGGGCCAGTCGCCGTTCATGATGTGCCAGTCGCTCTGGCAGACACCGGCCGCCTTCATCTTGACCCGCACCTCTCCCGCCTTGGGCGGGTCGAGGTCGACATCCAGGACCTGAAGCGGTTCGTTGACCTTGAACAGGACAGCGGCCTTCATTCTTTCCTCCTTCAGATCGGCATCAGGCCGCGACGAGGCTCGGGCGTGCCGTAGGTTTCGGCGCTAAGCGGCGCGCCCAGCTCAGAGAGTCTGGCGCGATGCTGCGTGATTGGCGTGCGTGCCAGCGCGTCTTCGATCGGGCGCAGCGCCTGGAATGGCGGCGTATCCAGCACCCGCGCGACGTATCCCGCCGTGCGCGGCCAGCGCGCCGTGTCGACAGTGAAACGAGCGAAGCCGGCATTGCGGAAGAAGCAGGCCAGCGAAATGTCGGCGATCGACAGGGCGCCGAACAGGAAACCGTCAGCCGGAACCTCGCTCTCCAGATAGTCGAGCACTTGCGGCACGTCCTCGCTCAGCGTCTTGGCCACCAAATCCCGGTCGCCCTTCTCGGCCCATACCGCCGGGCGGATGGCGACCTGGTTGAACAGCCGCCAGATGAAGACATCGCCCAGGCGGGAATCGGCGTACTCCTCGAACCAGCGGGCGCGGGCGCGCTGCGCGATGTCGGCGGGATAGAGCGGTGGCGCAGGGTGTTTGTCTTCGAGGTACTGGCAGATCACCGAAGAGTCGCTCAGCACGACGTCGCCGTCGACCAGCACCGGGATGCGCCGCAGTGGGCTCAGTCGCGAGAACCGGTCGTCGCCGTAGAACGGCACGATCGGGTCGATCTCGTAGGCCAGCCCCTTGTGCGCGAGGCACACCAGCACCTTGCGCACATAGGGCGAGAGGTAGCTGCCGATGACCAGAACTTTGTCACTCACGGTGCGCCTCCCCGGGAGCGCAGCAGGCCATTCGCATATGGGGTTTTGTCATCCTGAGCAAAGCGAAGGATCTGTTGAGCGGTGGAAACGCGCGGACGCCGCACGATGGCGCACGTGCGTCATTCATGGGCTCGCGCGGGACTGCTGCTCAAGAGATCCTTCGCTGCGCTCAGGATGACAGCGTCCGCTTGGGGGCTCCATATGCGATTCCCGGGGGGCGGCAGCATGTTTACACCAGGTTGATGCGGCAACCGCAGACCTCGACCTGGGCATCGCCGCGGCGCTTGCCGCGCTTGTCTGCTGCAGCCAGCACGCGGGCGCGATCGACGCTCTTGACGTCGTAGGCCGAGACGCCGGGCCCGCGGCCGTCGGACGCCGCGACAAACCGGATCTCGCCGCCGTCGATGGCGATGCGATGGGCGCCGCCCGAGGTGGTCACAGGCCGTGCCAGGATGCGGCCCCACAGCGCCGCCGATGCCACTGGATCGGTGTGCTGGATCTCGACGCCCTGCAGCCCAGCCGTGACGTCGGACCGGCGGTGCTTCAGCCAACCGTCGCTGGCCGGCGGCCAGAACAGTGCCGCGTCCGTGCCGGAAGGCGCCGTCACCGAATCGATCGACAGCAACACGCCGGAGGTGTCGCTGGGATGGAAGTGGGTGTACTGGTACGCCGGCAGGTTCTTCTGCTCGACGGCGCGGACGCCCATCGCGGTCACGCGGGCGCGATCGGGGATCGCGTCCGGCACCTGCAGGATCACCATGTAGCCGCCGTCGCCCTTGCGGCGATCGAGGTAGCGGCCGGCCGATGTACCGTCCTTCTCCGGCGCCACGATCTCAAGGAAATCGTTGCCGATGGGACAGACGACGTTGGCCAAGCCCCACTTGCCGACGCCGGGATCGCGGTAGGCGACCTCGATGCCCAGGATGTCGCACAGCTCTTCGCGCGACGATTCGAGATCGCGCGCAACGAACACGCACTGACGCAGCCGCATGGTGGTTCTCCTGTTGATCCTCCCCAACGAAGTTGGGGAGGTGGCCCGAAGGGCCGGAGGGGAGCCCCACGTGGTACCTCTAGTTGAGAGACCACGTCGGGTCCCCTCCGCCCCCTTCGGGGGCACCTCCCCGCGAAGCGGGGAGGAAAAAGATCTTGCTAACGCCCGACGAACACCGGGGCGCGTTTTTCGACGAAGGCGCGGGCCGCCTCCTTGTGATCCTCAGTCTCGCCAGTGCGGATCATGCGCGCCGCCTCGCTGTCCAGCGCCGCCGCGAGCGTGCCCTCCTCGGCCACTTTCATGTTCTGCTTCACGTGCCACCAGGCGACGCGCGGGCCGGCGGCCAGCTTTTTCGCCAAGGCCATGGTCTCGGCCTCGAGCTTGTCGTCGTCGACAATCCAGTTGGCCAGCCCCAGCCTTTCGATCTTCTCGGCGTTCAGGATCTCGGCGGTGAAATACAGCTCGCGCGCCTTGGCGGTGCCGACCAGCTTGTGCAGGAAGAAGTGCGAGCCGAAATCGCCGGAGAAGCCGACCTTGGCGAAGGCGGTAGTCATGCGCGCGCTGCGAGCGGCGAAGCGCATGTCTGCTGCCAACGCCAGGGACAGGCCGGCGCCAGCCGCCACGCCGTTGACCATGGCGATGGTCGGCTTGGGCATATCGTGCAGCAGCTCGGAGACCTTCATGCGGGCCCGCAGGTCGGCGATCTTGGTCTCGTGCGACGCGCCCTGCATTCGGCCGCCGGCCGCCATCGCTTTGACGTCGCCGCCGGCGCAGAACGCCTTGTCGCCGGCACCGCGCAGCACGACGCAGCCGACCTCCGGGTCCTCGGCGCCGCGGCGCAGGCCGTTGACCAGGCCGTCCATCATCGACGATGACAAGGCGTTCATCGCTTCCGGCCGGTTCATGGTGAGCAACAGCACGCCGTTGTCCAGGGTTTCGATCAGCTCGGCCATCGTCTCTCCTCCGGGAAATCTGCCATCGCTAGCATGGTGCGCCGAAGCGGCACGCCGGCGCAACCCGCCCCCGGCCCCGCGTGGCGGAACACTTTCACTTGCCTCCCCAGCGAAGCTGGGGAGGTGCCCCGCAGGGGCGGAGGGGAGCCCTCGTGGTGTTCCCATCAGAGACACCACGTCGGCTCCCCATCCGCCCTTCTGGCACCTTCCCCACTTCGTGGGGAAGGAAGCATGATCGCAAGCCTCCCCAGCTTCGCCGGGGAGGAGTGTCGGTGCAGCTCGGCTTGTTCGATGGGCGCGGGCCACATAGCCTGTGCGTTGCTTTGCGACAGGGACCCCATGTCCTACGTTTTCGATCTCGGCGATCCCGCTACCAACGCCAACCCGTTCCCGGCTTTCGCCCGTTTGCGGACGGAAGATCCAGTGCATTGGTCGCCGGCGATGAAGGCCTGGATTGTCACGCGTTACGACGACGTGCGGCGCATCGCGCTCAACAACCGCGAAATCTCGGCCGACCGGTTGACGCCCTTCTTCAAGGCCAACCCTGACTTCCAGCGCGGCGGCATCGAGAACCTCGTGCGCTACCTCAACCACTGGATGGTGTTCCGCGATCCGCCCGACCACACCCGCCTGCGCCGGCTGTTCAACAAGGTCTTCACGCCGAGCGCGGTCGAGAATCTGCGCCCCAACATCGAGAGCATCGTCGCCCGGCTGCTCGACGGCATGTCGGCCAAGGCGGCGCGCGGTGAGGACGTCGATTTCATCGCGGACTTCGCCTATCCGCTGCCGGCCACGGTGATCATGGACATGCTGGGCGTGCCGCGCGCCGACCTGGCGCAAGTCAAGGTCTGGTCAGACGACATCGCGCTGTTCATCGGCACCGCCCAGGTCGCCGGCAACAAGTACCGGCGGGCCGAGACCGGCGCGCGCGCCATGGCCGACTACTTCAGGCAACTGGTAGAGGCGCGCACGGCGGTGCCCGCGGACGACATGATCAGCCGGCTGGTGCAGGCGCGCGACGAAAGCGACGCGCTGACCACCGACGAGGTGATCGGTACCTGCATCCTGTTGCTGTTCGCCGGCCACGAGACGACCACCAACCTGATCGGCAATGGCTTCCTCTACTGCATGCGATTTCGCGAGCAGTGGCAGCGGTTAGTGGACGACCCGGCGCTGGCACCACCGGCCGTCGAAGAATGGCTGCGCTACGACGGGCCGTCGGGTGCCCTGGCCCGGGTCGCGGCGGCCGACGTTGAGCTGCACGGCCGCACCATCAAGGCCGGCCAGCGCGTCTTCGCGTTCGCCAACGCCGCCAACCGCGACCCCGATGCGTTCGCCGATGCCGAGGCGTTCGATGTCGGGCGCGACCCCAATCCGCACCTGACCTTCGGCCACGGCATCCATTTCTGCCTTGGAGCGCCACTCGCCCGGCTGGAGGGCCAGATTGCGGCACGGCGGCTGGCCGAGCGAATGCCGCACATCCGGATCACGATCGAAACGCCTGATTGGCACGACTCGCTCGTCCTGCGCGGCGTCAAGGCGCTGCCGGTGGCGCTGGGGTAAGGACAGTCACCATGCGCGCCATGATCTGCCACGACTGGGGGTCACCGGAGTCGCTGCGGCTGGAGGAAATCGCGCCGCCAGCGTTGGGCCGCGGCCAGGTGCGCATCGCGGTGCGCGCCGCCGGCGTCAGTTTCGCCACCTCGTTGGTGATCGCCGGTAAGTACCAGCGCAAGCCGCCACGACCGTTCGCACCGGGTACCGAAATCAGCGGCACGGTGGTCGAGGCCGACGCCGCCGTGACCCGGTTCAAACCCGGCGACGCCGTCTACGCCGTGATCGACTGGGGTGGTTGCGCCGAAGAAGTCGTGGCGCACGAGGTCAATGTCTTCGCCAAGCCGCCGTCGCTGGACTGGGCGCCGGCGATCGCGCTCGCGATCTCCTACCCCACCGCCGGCGCGTCGCTGCTGTGGCCGCAATTCATGGACCTCAGGGCGGGCGAGTGGCTGCTGGTGCATGGCGCGGCCGGCGGTGTCGGATTGGCGGCGGTCGAAATCGCCAAGGCGATTGGCGCAAAGGTGATCGCCACCGCGGGTGGCACCGACAAGGGCGCCTTCGTGCGGGCGCGCGGCGCCGATCACGTGATCGACTACCGCGCCGGCCCGTTCCGCGACGAGGTGCTGCGGCTGACCGGTGGGCGTGGCGTCAACGCGGTGCTCGATCCGGTGGGCGGCGAGGTGTTCGACCAGTCGCTGCGCTGCATGGCGCCCGAGGCGCGCATCTGCCCGATCGGCTTCGCCGGCGGGACCATCCCGACGATTCCGGCCAACATCCTGCTGGTCAAGAACCTGACGGTGGTGGGCTGCAACCTCGGTTACTACGTCGGCTGGAGCCCGCACGACGCGCGCTTCGAGCAGGCTGAACGCGTCGCGGCCTTGCATCGGCGGCTGTACGACTGGGTGGAAGCAGGCAAGCTGCGCCCGCACGTCGACCGCACGTTCAGGCTGGAGGAAGTTCCGGCTGCGATGCGCGCCATCCTCGACCGGCAGGTCATCGGGCGCGTGGCAATCGTGATGGATTGACGCGGCATTCGGCGACATCGGCCGTGGCGTGGTCGCGGCTCGCCCGCTAAGGTCGCCGACGCAAAACGACGTCCGAGCGCATCATGTCCTTTCCCCTGGTCGGCAACTGGAACTACCCTACGACGGTGAAGTTCGGCGCCGGCCGGATTCGTGAATTGCCCGACCACTGCAAGGTGCTGGGTTTCAAGCAGCCGCTGTTGGTCACCGACCCGGGTCTAGCAAAGCTGCCGATGATCGACGCCGCGACCAAGGCGCTCGGCGCGGCCCGCATCGACGTCGCTGTATTCAGCAACATCAAGCCGAATCCAGTCGCCAGGAACGTCGAGGACGGCGTCGCGGCCTTGCGGGCCGGCCGACACGACGGCGTCATCGCCTGGGGCGGCGGCAGCGGGCTGGACACTGCCAAGGCGATCGCCTTCATGGCCGGCCAGAAGCGGCCGATGTGGGATTTCGAGGATATCGGCGATTGGTGGACGCGCGCCGACCCGAACGGGATCCTGCCGGTCATCGCTGTCCCGACCACAGCCGGCACAGGCTCGGAAACCGGCCGCGCCGCGGTGATCACCGACGAGCGCACGCATACCAAGAAGGTGATCTTCCATCCCCGGATGATGCCCGCGATCGTGATTGCCGACCCCGAGCTGACCGTTGGCCTGCCGCCACCCTTGACTGCTGCGACCGGCATGGACGCTTTCGCCCATTGCCTGGAGGCCTATTGTGCGCCGGGCTACCACCCCTACGCCGAGGGCATCGCGGTCGAAGGCATCAGGCTGGTGAAAACGTACCTGCCGCGCGCTGCAGCTGATGGCCGGGACATGGAGGCGCGCTCGCACATGCTGGCCGCCTCGCAGATGGGTTCGACCGCCTTCCAGAAGGGCCTCGGTGCCATCCACTCGCTGTCGCATCCGATCGGCGCGGTGCTCGACACGCATCACGGTCTGACCAACGCGGTGGCCATGCCCTATGTGCTGGCTTTCAACCGCGCCGCCATCGAAGACAAGATTGTCCGCCTGGCGCGCTGGATCGAGCTGGCCGACCCGAGCTTCGACGGGTTCATGGCCTGGGTACTCGAGCTGCGCCGCACCTTGCGACTGCCGCACACGTTTGCCGACATCGGCATGACGGCGGCGCATCTGGATCGATTCTCGGAAATGGCAGCGGTCGATCCCACCGCCGGCGGAAACCCCGTGCCGGCCGGCGTGCCCGAAATGCGCCGCATGTACGAAGCCGGACTGGCGGGGCGGTTGTGAGTCACGCGTCGGCAGAGCATTCAACCCTTCCCCGCGACGTGGGGAAGGTGGCCGAAGGCCGGATGGGGAGCCGTCGTGGTGCCTGCAACAGAGACACCACGTCAGCTCCCCTCCGCCCCCTCGGGGCACCTCCCCAACTTCGTTGGGGAGGAATCGCATAGAGATGGCAATGGCGGATCTCGCCTTCCCCACCCAGGCCCGGGTCGTGATCATCGGCGGCGGCATTGTCGGCTGCTCGGTCGCATACCATCTCGCCAAGCTCGGCTGGACCGACGTGGTGCTATTGGAGAAGGGCCGATTGTCGAGCGGCACCACCTGGCATGCCGCGGGACTGGTCGGCCAGTTGCGCACCCATCCCAGCATGACCCGGCTGATCCGCTACTCGACGGATCTCTACAGCCGCCTCGAGGCTGAAACCGAGCAGGCGACCGGCTGGAAGCAATGCGGCAGCCTCACCGTCGCACGCACGCCCGAGCGCATGACGCTCTTGAAGCGGGTCGCCGCCATGGCGGCGGCGCAAGGCGTGGCGTGCGAGCTGCTGACGCCGCAACAGGCCGGCGCCAGGTTCCCGATCATGCACACCGACGACCTCGTCGGCGCTGCCTGGCTGCCGGGCGACGGCAAGGCCAATCCGGCCGATATCACCCAGGCGCTGGCGCGCGGCGCGCGACGCGGCGGCGTGCGGATTTTCGAGCAGACCAAGGTGACAGCGATCCACCAAGCGGATGGCCGCGCCACCGGCGTCGCGACCGACCGCGGCGACATCACCGCCGAAATCGTCGTCAACTGCGGCGGCCAGTGGGCACGGCAGATCGGCCGCCTGGCCGGCGTGACCGTGCCGCTGTTCTCCTGTGAGCACATGTACATCGTGACCGAACGCGTTGCGGGCGTCTTTCCCGACCTGCCCTGCCTGCGCGATCCGGACGGCTACATCTACTTCAAGGAGGAAGTCGGCGGCCTGCTGATGGGCGGCTTCGAGCCGCAGGCCAAGCCGTGGGCGCAGGCCTTCGACATCCCCGAACCGTTCGAGTTCCAACTGCTGCCCGACGACTGGGACCAGTTCCAGATCCTGATGGAAAACGCGCTGATCCGCGTGCCGGCGCTGGAGAAGACCGGCACCAAGCGCTTCATCAACGGGCCGGAAAGCTTCACCGCCGACAACAACTACATCCTGGGCGAGGCGCCGGAGCTGAGGAACTTCTTCGTCGCCGCCGGATTCAACTCGATGGGCATCGCCAGTGCCGGCGGCGCCGGGCTGGCGCTGGCCGAGTGGATCGTCAATGGCGACCCGACGCTTGACCTGTGGCCGGTCGACATCCGCCGCTTCGCGCGCTTCAACGGCAACGACCAGTGGCTGACCTCACGCGTCGCCGAGGTGCTGGGCCTGCACTACAAGATGCCCTGGCCCAACCGCGAGCTCGAGACGGCGCGGCCGCTGCGCCGCTCGCCGCTCTACGACCGGCTGGAGGCCAAGGGCGCGGTGTTCGGCAGCAAGATGGGCTGGGAGCGCGCCAATTGGTTCGCCGAACCTGGACAACCCAAGGTCACGGACTACGCCTGGCAGCGGCAGAACTGGTTCGCCAACAACGCCGGCGAGCACACGGCAGCGCGCGGGGCCGTGGCGATCTTCGACCAGACCTCGTTTTCCAAGTTCCTGCTGCAGGGCCGCGACGCGGCGGCGGCGCTGCAGCATCTCTGCGCCAACGACATGGACGTGCCGGTCGGTACCTCGGTCTACACCGGCCTGCTTAACGCGCGCGGCGGGTTCGAGAGTGATCTCACGGTGCAGCGCCTGGCGCATGACCGATTCATGATCGTCACCGGCTCGTCGCAGACGACTCGCGACGCCGACTGGATCGTCAAGCACCTGCCGCAGGACCCGCACGCCGTGCTGACCGACGTCACCGGCGCCTGGTGCGTGCTGGGTGTCATGGGGCCGAAGGCGCGCCAGCTGCTGTCGCGGGTCAGCCGGGCGGCATTGGATGACGCGGCCTTCCCGTTTGGCACCTGTCGTACCATCGATGTCGGCATCGCCACGGCGATGGCGGTGCGGCGCACTTACGTCGGCGAGCTCGGCTGGGAGATGTACGTACCGGTCGAGATGACGGCGACGGCCTACGACACACTGTGCCAGGCCGGCGCGGACCTCGGCCTGCGCGACGCCGGCTACTACACCATCGACTCGCTGCGGCTGGAGAAGGGCTATCGCGCCTGGGGCCGCGAATTGACGCCGGACCACAATCCGTACGAGGCCGGGTTGGGATTCGCCGTGAAGCTCGACAAGGCGACACCGTTCATCGGCCAGGAGGCGCTGCGGAAGCTCAAGGGTCAGCCGTTCAAGCGCCGCTGCGTGTCGATCGTGCTCGACGACGCCGAGCCCATCGCCCAGGGCGGCGAACTGGTGCTGCGCGACGGCAAGCCGGCCGGCGAGACCACGTCGGCCGCCTATGGCCACACCGTCGGCCGCGCCGTGATGCTGGGCTACGTGCACGCCGACGGCCAGCCGGTCGATGCCGCCTATCTTGCGTCTGGCGTCTGGGAAGTCGACATCGGCGGCGATCGCTGCCGCTGCGCCGTCAGCCTGCGCCCGCCCTACGATCCCGAGGGCAAACGGCTGCGGCCGGCTGATTGAGACCGAAGACTGCCCAAGAGGTCACAGCCCTCAGCTTTAACCTCCGATGCGGCCGACACTGCCGCAAGGAATGTCAACGTGCCGGCCACCAGGAACTTGGGCGCCTCCTTGATGAACCAAACCTGATGCAATCCCTCAGTCAATCCGGCCTAACACAGTCGAAGATCGCATTGAGAGAAAGTGCCAAGCGGCTCCGATTCTGCGGCGACATGCCGACTCCGCGGATGATGGCTTGCCGATCATGACCGGTCACTAGCTGTGCATGGTCACGATGACGGAGTCGAACCGGCGCTCCGCAAGGTCGCGAGGCTTGATCCAGAACTGCATCGTGCCGCAGTCCCCCCACAACCATTTGATTCCATAGTCTGTGTCAAGTTGCATCAGCAACAGGTGGTCACGGCCAAGCCTGTCCGCCTGCCCTTGCGAGTTTTTGCCGTAGCCGAGCATTTGATGCAGGCCGTAAACGCCATTGTCGGCTCTAAAGCGCGCGTCCTCGAGATAGGCGGCTGGCAGCAGACGATGCGCATCAGCGACAGTCGCGATCAGGCGCCGTGCCCCCCACTCGGCCACCGTGCTAGCGCTTGCCGCCAGCCCAGAGGACATCTGGCCTCGCCACGGCTGCGCGGACGCAAGGCGCGCCTCGATCGTGTCAAACCATGCCAGGAACGCCGTCCGATCGGGTACCTCAAGGACAGCTTCCGGCGGCAGTCTCGACGCGCGCCTGTACCATTCCTCGGCGTCATCGGCGATGTCACGCAGCTCCACCTCCAATTCGGCCACCAGCTCAGTCGGATAGTGAGGCGCTCGCCGAGGATCCTTGAGCTCCGTAACGCAACGACGGGCGCGGCTGAACAGCATGCCGGCATGGATCTCGACAAAGTACCAGGTCCAGGGATAGCCCGGCGGGACAGACCCATACGGAACGAACCCTCCTTTGGGTCTGGTGGCAAGCGGCCGGCCCAGCGCCTGGGCGCGCAAGCGCAACGCCAGCGCACTTGACTGGAAGCGGCTATGGTAGCCGCCCGTCACCAAGGGTTCGATCTCCCACTGCTCGAACATGGTCGGCAGGCGTTCCGGCATGAACTGGGGATCAATCCACTCGTCGTAGCCGGAGACGACGTAGCCATCCTCGAAGCACAGACGCGGGTTCGCGGGCGGCGGCGACACCGGCAGACGGGCGGCTGGCGTCGGCGAATAGAGGACGCGTCCCCAGTATTCGCCGGAAAAGCCCTCGATGAGCGGATCGACGAAGAAGTACAGCGTCCCGACGCCCGGCATTCCTTCGCCGCCCGGAATGTCCGGAATGTGCGCGCAGTCGATTTGCGCGCCCAACGGCAGCGCCGCTTCACCCCGCGCCGATCGCGGCCACTCGAGTTCCGGCGCCAAGCGCGGCAGCCCACCCAGATAGCTGGTGACGTCCGGCCGGCCGTGCACCGGCCGCCGCCGATGCCACCATATCGAGGGGCGATGCGATGCTTCGAAGCGCGCCGCTATGTCCTCGGCGATCGGAATCGCCGCATCGGGTTCAGCGGGCGCCGGCTCCAAAGCGTCTTGAATCGCCCACAAGGCCGACGTCACCGGCTGCAAGGTCGGCGCACGCAGGATCGCCCGCTCGCCGCGATTGAAGACTCGCCAGGCTTCCTGCCAGACGACCCCCGGCATGTGCCCGGGACGTACGACTTTGCGAAAGCGCTCGTTGTCGACGGCTGACGGCCGTACCGGCGGCGACGGCTTCGGCCGCGTGGCAAGTGTCCATTGTCGCTCTACGACCGCGGCCAGTTCCGCCAGTTCATCACCGTCGCGGCAGACCTGCGCCGCCAGCGCAAGCAAGAGCTCGTAGTCCTGCGCCGACGCCGTCTTGCCGAAGACGGCAAACTTGTTGCGCCGTACATGCGGTGCGACCGTCTTGATGAACAGGAAGCGCCCCTCGTTCTGATGCGCCTCATCATGCCGATTGATGGCAAAGGTAGGATACAACGTGCCACTGCCCAGGCGCCGCGAGTAGCCGTGGATCAGCTTAGCCGTCTGAAGGTCGTCGAGGGTGACGCCTGCTCGCATGACGAACCGCGCCATACAGTCGCAACAGGTGAAGAGCGCGAACGTGGAATATGCGTCCAAACCCGTTTCCTGGCACCAGGCAGCGACATCAACCGCTTCCAAGAGGAGATTGACCAAGTCGTCGTTGGAGGCCGATGCCGGCGTGGGTATCAAGTCCGCGGCCAGGAAATCGGACAGTTCCATGACATTGGCGCAGCGCGCAGCGTGACCAAGCGGATCTTCCGCCAGCCAATCGGCGATCCGCTTGAGCACAGAATGCTGGACGATGCCAAGACTGCGGCGGCCTGCCAGTTCTTTTGGCGACAGCTCTGTCGTCACAACCGGACTCCAAAGAACATCAGGCTTCGGTCGACACTACACCGCCGCGCAGAAGACCAGGGTATGGATCGGCCATCCACAAGGATCTGCGACAAGCGATCGCGGTCACCGGCACGGCGGCGACCCTGCAACAACTGCTGGTGGAGCATCTTTCCCGAGGGCGCGCGACGCCGCTTTCTAACAGCGATCCGGCCCACGCGCATTCGTTCAACGTCGCTCGCGACCATGATCGGTCCAATCCGGACATTCTCATTGTCGACGCGACTTCGCCCCTCGCGCGACACACGCGGAGCACACGGCAGTATCTCGACGACCGCAAAGTTTCGCCAAGAGGGACCCAACGATAATCCATTTACGCCTTTTGGCCGCTCATCCCAGTGCGGAAGATCCTGCTCGCCTGCGCCCAGACGCCGCGTCGCCGTCACATGCCGCGGCGGGTCGGCGGCGACGGCACGCTAGCCCCGCCGTCCGAACGGATGAGTACCGCACCATTCATCGCTGCGGGCAAACGCGTTACCATGCCCTGCACAAACGGCGGCTCGTCGTGACCCGCGCATCGCACCGACTGGATTCCATATGAGCTTCGTGCTGACCCTGTCGTGCCCCGACCGGCCGGGCATCGTCGCAAACGTTGGCGGGTTCCTCGCCTCGCACCAGTTCAATATCCGCGAACTGGCGCAGTTCAGCGACCCGGAAACCGGCCTGTTCTTCATGCGGATCGCGTTCGATGCGGTCGCCGGCAACCACGCCGTCGAAGACGTGCGAGCCGAATTCGAGCCGGTCGCCGCTCCCTTCGGCATGACCTGGGCCATTCACGACCAGCGCATCAAGCCGCGCCTTCTGATCATGGTCAGCCGGTTCGGCCATTGCCTCAACGACCTGCTGTACCGCTACAGCATCGGCGCCTTGCCGGTCGAAATCGTCGCGATCGTCTCCAATCATCGCGACATGGCCGACCGGGCGGACGACGCCGGCATCCCGTACGAGCTCATGCCTGTCACGCCGGAGACCAAGGCGGCACAAGAGGCGCGGCTGTCAGCGCTGATCGAGCACGAGCGCGTCGACCTGGTGGTGCTGGCGCGCTACATGCAGGTGCTGTCGCCGGCGCTGTGCGCGGCCTTGTCGGGCCGCATCATCAACATCCACCACTCATTCCTGCCCAGCTTCAAGGGCGCCCGCCCCTACCACCAGGCGCATGCGCGCGGCGTCAAGCTGATCGGCGCAACGGCGCACTACATCACCGATGCGATCGACGAGGGGCCGATCATCGATCAGGAGGCGGCACGCATCGACCACGCCATGACCCCCGACGACCTGGCGGCGGTCGGCCGCGACATCGAGAGCGTCGTGCTGGCCCGCGCCATCACCTATCACCTGCAGCGCCGGGTGTTCCTTAACGGCAACAAGACCGTGGTGTTTCGCTGACGCTGCCCCCACCTGATGGAAACGTCAACTTTGCCCCATGCAGTTGTCATCTACCGCCACGGCGGCAGCGCTGAAACTCAGTCATGTTCCGTCAGCCGCCCATCATCGTGACGGTTACATCGCTGAAGCGACGCGCGACGAGATTCTGCGGCTTGATCCAGAATTGGACCGTGCCACAGCTCCCCCACTGCCAATTGATTCCGGAGTCCGTTTCCAGTTGCATCAGCAGCAGGTGGTCTTTGCCAAGCCTATCAGCCTGCCCTTGCAAATCATTGCCGTGGCCAAGCATCTGATGCCGGCCGTCAACACCATTGTCTGCCTGGTAACGCGACAGGGCGAGGTACTCGGACGGCAGCAGCTTGTCCGCGTCGGGGGCCATGGCGATCAGCATCCGGGCGCCCACTTGCGCCGCCAATCTGGCGTGATCAGTGGCGCTGAAGTCGCGCGCACCAGACCAACCCCCGGCGAATGCCAGCCGCCTTTCCAGCGTGTCGAGCCACGCGAGAAAGGCAGCGCGGTCCTCGGCCTCAACCGGCGCCTCCGCCGGTCGATCCGACGCCCGCGTGAACCAGTCCTCGGCCTCTCTGCCGATCGCCGCGAGCACGTCGGAAGGCGCCGGGCTATGCACGGCCGGATATCGCTGACCCGATCGCGGGTCGCTCAGCTGCGCGACGCAATAGCGCGCTAGGCGAAGAACCCTGGCACTGTGGATCACGACGAAGAGCCATGTCCAAGGGTAGCCGGGTCGGATGTCGTGAGAGCCGGCGATGATCCACCCGGCCGGAGCGCTAGGGATGGACCGGCCAAGGGCACGCTCCAATGTCGCTCGTTGTACAGCGCGTGTGATCAGCTCGATCCGGCGGGAAGCCATTGCCGATTTGTCGCTATCGTGTCCGCGATAGAGGCGTTCGGCGATCGGCACTACGGTACCGCTCCGATAGGTGCTCACGACCAGCGGCTCAATCTCCCAGTTCTCGAATGCGTTTGGCATGCGCTCCGGCATGAACGCCGGATCAATCCATTCATCGTAGCCCGACACGACGTACCCGTCTTCGAAGCAAAGCCGGGGGTTTTGCGGGGGTGGCGACAGCGGAAGCTGGTTTGTGGGAACTGGCGAGTACAGGACGCGACCCCAGTAGTCCCCTCTTGGATCCTCGACGTGCGGATTGACAAAAAAGTAGAGCGTACCGATGCGCGGCAAGGCTTCGCCGCCAGGAACCTCGGGGATCTGCGAACAATCGATCTGTGCGCCTAGCGGTAGCGCCGTGTCGTCGCGCCGGGAGCGCGGCCATGTCAGATCGGGCGCGAGGCGCGGCAGGCCGCCGAAATAGCTGGTGACATCCGTTCGCCCATGCACGGGCCGCGCGCGATGCCACCAGATCGCCGGGCGCTCCGACGCCTCGAACACCGCCTTGATCTCTTCATCGGTCATGGGCGGCCCAACGACCTCTGGCTCCAGCGCGTCCTGGATAACCCACATCGCGTCAGTCGTCCCCGATGGGCGGTCTGACATTCGTATGTCCGCGCGATTCCATCGTATGTTCGCGCGATTCCCACGTTTGTAAGACTGCCACGCTGCCTGCCATGCGTCCTCGGTGATGTGCGCTGGTCGCGTAACCTTGCTTTCCCGATCATCGACCTTTGGTATGGGCGGCGGTACTGGCTTGGGCCGCGGCGGCAGGGTCCAGTTCGGGTCGACGACGGCGCGCAGTTCCGCCAGCTTTTCGGGATCGCGCAGCGTCAGGGCCGCTTGCGCAAGAAAGAGGCGGTAAGCCGCCGCCGCCGCTGTCTCGCCGAAAAACGCGAACCTCTTGCGCCGAACCTGGGGGGCCACCGTCTTGATGAGCAGGTAACGACCTTCGTTCTGGTGCGCCTCGTCGTGCGCATTGCTGGCGAAAGTCGGTTCCAAGGTCAGGCTGCCGAGGCGTCGCCCGTATGAACCGATCAACCGGCTCGTCTGCGCATCGTCGAGCGTTACATCCGACCGCATGATGTGCCGTGCGACGCAATCGCAATACTTGAACAACGCGTGCACGGCATAGATGCCCATCATCGATTCCTGGCACTCGGCGGTGATCTCGGCCGCTTCAAGAAGGATGTCGGCCTTAACGCGGCATGACGCCGACGCAAGATTGTTGAGTGACTCCGCATCCAGAAACTCGGATGCTTCCTTAATGTGCACACTGCGTATCGAGTGCGCCATCGGCTGCTGCAAAATCCAGTCGGCCAGCCCCTTCAGCACGTGATGTCGAACGACGCTGAGAACGCGCCGCTGCTCCAACTCGGCGGGCGAAAGTTTGCTGCTCACGAGCAACTCCAACGAACATCAGGACCCAGACCGACGCGACAGTGACGCACAACCGGCCAAGGTCCAGGGCCTTGCAGTGCAGCGCGGAATGTTCACGAGGCGTGACGGAGAATGGCTATCGTATCGATCGTTCAGCAATCAATCATGCAACAACTGCCGGTGGTGCGTCGTCACACACCCATTCCATCGCGTCTTGTAACAACAATCCGACGCGATCGCAGTCGTCGGACGATCAAGAGAACGATCAATTGGTCCAATTCGAACATTCCGATCGTCCGATCGCCGGCGACGACGAGTCGATTGCTGCAGACGGCATCCGAAGTGCCTGTTGCGCCGTCGTCTTCTCCGCGAAACTCAAAGTGACGGCCGCCGACGGTCGGCAAACGCATTGGCGACTGCTTGTCCGTTGTCGCCGACATCGGCCAACCGCAGGATTCACCGGCGGCGGCAAACCGCGTCGCTGCTCGGTGCAGGCGCGCGGTATCAGGCAAAGTCCTCCGGCCCCGGATCGAGCGGCCCGTAGATGATGCGCTCGATGCGAACCACGGCGTCCGGCAATATCCGGTAGAACACCGGCCAGCGCCGGACCGGCATCATGCGGAGTCCCGGCGCGAGATTCTCACGCCGTGGATAGCGCGCCGGAAACCGGTCCAGGGCGGCGCATCGCCGCTCGATCTCCGCCACCAGCCCGGCGGCGGCGTAGGGATTGACCGCCGCCAGCCGGTCGCCCTCGCGCTCCAGATCGGCGCTTGCGGCAGGCGAGAAGACGACGTCGAAAATCACCGTGCGCGGCGTTGTGGGCGCGACTCGCCGGTCAACGCCTTGGCCTGGTCGCGGTACTTGCGGCGTAGCCGGGAAAAGACGTCCTTGGCCGGAATGCCCGGGCCGCTTTCCATGCCGACCCGGATCAGATCGCGCACCTCATCCAGCGTGCGACGCCGCACGGCTTCCCGTGATTCCATCAACCGCAAGGCGTCGCGCACCACCTCGCTGGCGCTGGCATAGCGGCCGGACCGGACCTGATCGTCGATGAACTTCTCGAAATGATCGCCGACGGCGTAGCTCGAAGGCATTCCCGTCACTCCTGCGCATGGTCTGGATTTTATCAATAATTGATAGCAGCGCGGCAAGGCACGTGCAATCAACTCCACTGCCAACCATGCTCGCCTACCTGGAGGCCAAGCCAAACACGCGCAACAGCGCGGTGTGAGGTCACGGCACCGCCGGCTTGCCGTTGCCGACCGCGGCCTCGGCCGCCAGTTCCTCGCTGCTGCGCAGGCGGCTCTCGGCCAGCTCTCCGGCCGCTTCCAGGATAGGGTAGGCCACCGACGTCAGGTGGCTGTTGATGCGCTTCAGATCGCGCACGATGTCCATGTGGATCGAGCTGGTCTCGATCGACTCCGCCCGGCCCTGGCGCAGGCGGGCGAAATGGCTTTCGGCGGCGCGCTGCTCGGCCTCGCGCAGCGCCGTCTTGCCGGCCATCAGGCGTCGCGCCAGCGCCAGGTCGCGGCTGGCGAAGACGTTGTAGGCGAGCTGCAGGTTGTCGAGCACAACGCGGTGGAAAGCGCGCAGCTCTTCCATGCCCTCGGCCGAGAAGGTCCAGCGGTTGCGGATCTTCTTGGCCGCCAGTTCCATCAGGTTCTTGTCGATGATGTCGCCGACATGCTCGAGGTTGGTGACGAAGGTCAGGATCTCGGCCGACCGCCGGCTCTCCTCCAGCGACAGCTCGCTGCGCGAGGCGCTGATCAGGTAGAGCTTGATCGCCTCGTAGAGACGGTCGACGGCGTTGTCGGACTGCTCCACGTCCTTGACGAGCC
>DATFGV010000125.1:0-4777 GCA_035249115.1 Vineibacter sp. | reverse complement strand
TCGACACGGCCTGTTCCTCGTCGCTGGTCGCGATGCATGTCGCGCTCGAGGCCATCCGCGAGGGAAAGATCGACACGGCCGTTGTCGGCGGTGTCAACATGCTGCTATCGCCATTCTCGTTCGTCGGCTTCTCGCGCGCCTCGATGCTGTCGCCGACCGGGCTGTGCAAGGCGTTCGACGCGTCGGGCGACGGCTATGTGCGCGGCGAAGGCGCGGTGGCGGTGGTGCTACGCGCCCTCGACGTTGCCCGCGGCAACAGTGATTCGATCCACGCCGTCGTCGTCGGCTCGGGCATCAACCAGGACGGTCGCACCAGCGGCCTGTCGCTGCCGTCGTGGGAGGCGCAGGCGGCGCTGCTTGAGCAGGTCTACCGCGAGTCCGGCGTGGCGCCGCGGGACCTGGCGTTTGTCGAGGCCCACGGTACCGGCACGCGGGTCGGCGATCCGGCCGAAGCCGAGTCGTTGGGCACCGTTCTCGGCCAGCACCGCTCGACACCGCTGCCGATCGGTTCGGTGAAGACCAACATCGGCCACCTGGAGCCGGCCTCGGGGCTTGCCGGGTTCGTCAAGTCGATGTTGGCGCTGAAGTACGGCGAACTGCCGCCATCGCTGCACTTCAACGAGCCGAACCCGGACATCCGCTTCGAGGAGTTGAACCTCAAGGTGGCGTCGCAGCTGACCAAGCTGCCGAAGGGGCGCGGGTTGCGCCATGCCGGCGTCAACTCCTTCGGGTTTGGCGGCGCCAACGCCCACGTGGTGTTGCGCGAGCCCGATCGCGCGCGCGCCGACAAGCAGCCCAAGGCCAACGGCAATGGCTCGGTGCCGCTGATCATCTCGGCGCACGGCGCCGACGCGCTGAAGGCGCTGACGGAACGCTACGCGGCGCGGCTCAGGGAGAACGGGCACACCGCCGCTGGCTTGGCGATCGCGGCCGCCCATTCGCGCGACTTGCTGCCCGAGCGGCTGGTGGTCACCGGTGGCGGCGTGGCCGCGACCCTGGCTGCGTACGCGAACGGCGAGACGACCGCGGCGATGTGGCGTGGCCGTGCGCTGGGCACGGCGCTCGACACGACGTTCGTCTTCGCGGGCAACGGCTCGCAGTGGGCCGGCATGGGGCTCGCCGCCTACAAGTCCAACAAGGCGTTTCGTTCGGCGCTGCAGAAGTTCGACACGCGGTTCAAGGAGATCGCCGGCTGGTCGGCGATCGAGTCGCTGCGATCCACCGACCTGGCCGTCAACATCCGCCGCGCCAGCCTTGTGCAGCCGCTGCTGTTGGGCCTCCAGGTCGCCACGGTCGAGGCGTTGCGCGCGCACGGTCTGGAGCCGTCGATGGCGATCGGCCATAGCGTCGGCGAGATCGCCGCGGCGTGGTGCGCCGGTGCGCTCGACCTGGACGCGGCGATCCGCGTCGTGCTGGCGCGCAGCCGGCGGCAGGAGATCACCCGCCACAAGGGCGGCATGGCAGCGGTGCTGGTGTCCGCCAAGGAAATGCAGGCATTGCTCGAACGTCAGACGTTCGATGGGCTCGAGATCGCCGCCATCAACAGCGCGCGCAGCGTCACGGTGGCCGGCCCCAAGGGAGCGCTCGACGCCTTCGTCGCGTACGCCGAGCAGGAGCGCTGGGGCGTTCGCCGGCTGGACATCGATTATCCCTATCATTGCGCGCTGGTCGATCCGATCGAGCCGCGCCTGCTCGAGGACCTGGCGGACATCAAGCCGCAGCCGACCTGCATTCCGCTGATCTCGACCGTGTCGGGCGAGGAGGTCGCGGGCGAAACGCTGGATGCCGGATACTGGTGGCGCAACGTGCGTCAGCCGGTGTCGTTCGAGGCCGGTATGAACGCCGTCTGCGAACGCGGCGGGCGTCTTTTCATCGAGGTCAGCCCGCGGCAGGTGCTGGGCGGTTACCTCAACGACGTCCTGCGCCGGCGCAGCCTGCAGGGAGCGGTCATCGACACGCTCGGCCGCGACGGTGACGAGCAAACCGACGAGATACTGGCGACGGTGGCGCGGACCGTGGTCGCCGGCGGCAAGGTCGATCTCGAGCGGTTCGTCGGACCGAACGTCAGGCCGGCCGCCGAGTTGCCGAACTACACCTGGCAGCGGCGGGTGATCGCCTTCCCGCACACCAGCGAGGCGTTCCGGGCGTACGCCCAGCCGCCGCATCCGCTGCTGGGCGCGGCGCTGCGCGCCGAGTCGGGAGAATGGTTTGCATCGATCGATCCGGGTCTGCACCCCTGGCTCGACGAACATCGGGTCGAGGATGCGCCGGTGTTCCCGGCCGCCGGCTTCGTTGAGATCGCGTTGGCGGCGGCGCGCGAGGCCTTCGGCGACGGCGCCATCGAAGTGCGCGACATGGAGATACTCCTGCCGCTGGTGTTCGACGGCGCGCGGTCGTTCGAGGTGATGACCCGCGTCTCGCACGACACAAAGGTGGTACAGATCCATTCGCGGCCGCGGTCGGGCGGCGACGAGTGGTCGATCCACGTTCAGGCCAGCGTTGCGCAGGCGCCGGTCTCGCAGGGCACGGCACCGGCGCCGTCGGGGGCGACCGTCGAAGTCTACGACGCCGCGCGCCTGTACGCCTTGGCGCAGCGGCGCGGCCTGATGTATGGGCCGTCGTTCCGCAAGGTCGAGCGGGTCGAGGTCGTCAACGACCGTGTGGCGCGGGTGACCTTCACCGAGGCGGCGCCGATCACCGACCGGCTGATCCTCGATCCCACCGTGCTCGATGCCGCGTTCCATGTGTCGTTCGCGCTCGCCGAGCTTGACGCGGACTTGGCGCCGGATGCCCGCCTGCTGCCCGTTCGCGTTGGATCACTGCGCGTCTTTCGGCCCGGTGCGGCGGTCGCCAGGGGCGAGTGCCGCGTAACGCTGGCGACGCCGCGTTCCAGGGTCGCCGACTTCGTGCTTGTCGCCGCCGACGGCGCGGTCGTGGCCGAAGCACTGCAGGTCCGCTTCCGGACCGCGCCGCGCACGACGCGCGACACGATGGACGGCCTCGTCTACCGCACCGACTTCGTCCGCCTGGCCGCGCCGACGCAAGCGTCGCGTGTCGCCGAGGCGTGTGCGTCAGGGCCGGCGGTGACGCTGGCCGCCGCCGCCGCCGCGAGTAGCGTTGATGAAGCGCGTGACGTGGCGCTGGTGCTGGACGCCGGCGCACGAGTCGCCGCGTACACGGCCATGAAGGCGGCGCTTGCCGGCGCGAGTTCCTGCCAGATCCCGGAATTGGTGGCCAGTGGCGCGCTCACCCTGTCGTCGTGGCCGCTGGCGGTGCGGCTGTTGCAGGCGCTATCCGACGCGGGCCTGGCGCATGAAACGACCGAGGGGTGGCGCCTGGTCGAATCGCACGACCTGCCGCGCATCGGTGAACTGGTCGATGTGCTGATGACGCGCTACCCATCCTGGATCGCGGAAGCGACCTGCCTGGCGCGGCTGCCGGAAGTGCTTCCGGGCTTGTTGCGCGCCGGCCTGGAGGAATCGACGGCACTCGGGCACGCGGTCATCGAGCATCTTGAGAATGGCTCGCCGGCTTCGCGGCGGCTGACCGACATCGTGTCGCGGGCCGCCAGCGAGGTAATCGGAAAGTGGCCGGACGACGCCGCGCTCAGAGTTCTGGTCATCGGCGCGTCCAATCTGGCGCTGGCGATGCGGCTGGCGCCCGACGTCGCGAAGCGGCGCGGCCGCATCGTGCTAACCGATCTGGACGACGAGCGCCTCGCGGCCGCCGCGATGGGCTTGGGCGAAGCGGCCAGCCGCAGCGTGCGTTTGTTGGAGTGGAACGAGGCGACCGACCCGGCCGCCGGTTTGTACGACCTGGTGCTGTGCGCGCGGTCGCTGCATCCGGTAGCGACCGCACCCGGCCGGCTCGACTTGCTGGCGCGGGCGCTGCGCGGCGGTGGCGCGTTGCTGACGGCTGAGCCGACCCCGACGCTATTCGCAGACGCGATCAACGGCCAATCGGCTGCCTGGTGGTCCGGTTCGGTCAACCCCGACTTTCCGGTCGGTCAGATCCTCTCGGACCGCGATTGGCAGCAGGCATTGGAGGCGGCTGGCCTGCAAGCCGTCACTGTCCAGGCGATCGGCGGTGAAATGGCCGCCGGCCTTCTGGTCAGCGCCGTGGCGAGTCCGCGTAGCGAGGCGTCGGCCCGGGCGGCCGACTTGAGCGCGCGATCGATGATCCTCGTCGCGGATGCGACCGCCGACAGTCATGCGCTGGCCGATCTGCTGCAGCCCCGGCTTGAGACCACCGGGCGGGTAGTACCGTTGCGCGCCGGCGGCAGCACCCAGGCACGGCGCGGCGCGCACCGCGTGCGCGTGGTCGACTTGCAGGAGCCGAAGGCGGCGGCGCGCGCTGTCTCCGACCAGGCGGCCGACGGCGCGATTACCGATGTGATCTTCGTGGCCGCCAGCCGCGCACCGTCCGACGATCCGCTCGCGACCTTGTCGCGGCAGACCATGACCGTCATCAACCTCGCCAAGGCGCTCGACGGCGCCGGCCGGGTACGTCTGTGGATCGCCTGCACCGGCGCGATGAACGGCGTCGTCGCGGGCAAGGCGCCGAGCGCCACGCAGGCCGGCCTGTGGGCGATGGCGCGCGTCATCCAGAACGAGTTCGCCGAGGTGGAAATCCGTTGTGTCGACATCGATCCCTCGATGGCGAGCGACGTTGCCGCCAGTAGGTTGGCGGAGGTGATCGCCGAACTGTCGGACGAAAGGGAGATGCGGCTGGATGCGTCCGGTCGCGCCGTGCTCCGGCTGTTGCGCGGCGGCGTGCT
>DATFGV010000124.1:0-2633 GCA_035249115.1 Vineibacter sp. | reverse complement strand
GCGAAGCCGCGCCGGCCGCGAGCAAATCGGCCCCGGTCGCCGCGCCCGAGTCTCCCACATTCCGCCGCGAAGACTACATCGCGCCCACCGGCGTGGCGAACAAGCCGCCGCTGTTGGTGTCGAAGGTCGAGAAGCCGGTCGAGATCGCCGCCAAGAAGGCTGCTGACGCTCCGCCGCGCGTCGCTCCCAGGCCGTCCGGGCCGGCCATCCGCGTGGCGCCGATGCCGACCGTGCAGCAGCCGGTCGCTCCGGCCGCTCCGGCCGAGCCCGAGCCGCAAAAGCCCGACATCAAGCTACCGGCCGACGCCATCCGCGCAAGCAAGGCCGGCGCCAAGCCATTGCAGGCGCATCTGCGCAAGCACGAGGCCAAGCGGAAGGCCGAGACGGCTCCGCCGCCTCCGCCTCCTCCCAGCCGCGGCCGCGGACCGGGTGGTCCTGGTGGACCGCGCGCTCCAGCGCCCCCGCCGCCACCTTTGCCGGGTGACAGTAAAGAGCGTCGGCGTACCGGCGCGCCTGCCAAGAGTGGCACCGCGCCGGCGACCGAAGGTGGAGGTGACGATCGCACCCTGGGCGGTCGCGAGCAGCGGCAGAATCGTCGCCGCGCCGCCGCCGAATTGCGTCCGCTGGCCATGGGTTTGACCGAAGAAGAGGCCGCGCGTCGCGTGCGGCCCCGATCGCGGCCTAAGCTTAAGAAACTCGGCACCAACACTGCTGCACCGCGTAAAGGAAAAGCCATCGTCCAACTCCCCTGCACCGTCCGTTCGTTTTCCGAGACGCTCGGCATCCGCGCCTCGCAGGTCCAGGGCAAGCTGTTGACCCTCGGCACCATGGCCAACATCAACACCGAGCTCAACGCCGAGATGATCGAGCTGTTGGCGGTCGAATTCGGCGCCGAGGTCGAAGTGCGCCAACCGGTCGACCTGGAAAGCCAATTGATCTCGATGATCCAGGACCGCGAGGACGCCCCCGAGTCGCTCCAGCCGCGCGCTCCGGTGGTGACCTTCCTGGGCCACGTCGATCACGGCAAGACGTCGCTGTTGGACAAGATCATCGGCATCGACGTCGTCAGCGGCGAGAGCGGCGGCATCACGCAGCACATCCGCGCCTATAAGATCGACAAGGACGGTCGCGAGATCACCTTCGTCGATACGCCCGGCCACGAAGCCTTCACCGAGATGCGCGCCCGCGGTGCGAACGTCACCGACATCGCCGTGCTGGTCGTGGCGGCCGACGACGGCGTCATGCCGCAGACGGAAGAGGCCATCAGCCACGCCCGCGCGGCCAAGGTGCCGATCGTCGTGGCCATGAACAAGATCGACCTGCCGGGCATCGATCCGACGCGGATCATGCAGCAACTGGCGGCCAACGAGCTGTTGCCGACCGAATGGGGCGGCGACACGGAAGTCGTGCAGTGCAGCGCGCTGACCGGCCTGGGCATGGACGACCTGCTGGAAACGCTGCTGACGATTGCGGAGTTGCACGACTACAAGGCGAATCCGGACCGCCAGTCCTACGGCACGTGCCTGGAAGCGGAGCTGCACGAAGGCCGCGGCGTGGTGGCCAAGCTGCTGGTCCAGAACGGCACGCTCAAGGTCGGCGACGTGGTCGTCTGCGGTGCGGCGCACGGCCGCGTCAAGGCGATGTACGACACGCTCGACGGGCGGCGCCAGTACGACTCGGCCGGTCCCTCGACGCCGGTCAACGTCACCGGCCTGAACATTGCTCCGGGCGCCGGCGATCACTTCTACGTGCTGGATGAAATCACCAACGCGCGCGACATCGCCGAAAAGCGCTCGCAGCAATCGCGGCAGGTGGCCCTGGGCGGCGCGCCGTCGCACGTCACGCTGGAAAACCTGCACGAGCGGCTGGGCAAGGACGAGGTGCAAACCTTGAACCTCGTGCTGCGCGCGGACGTGCGTGGTTCGATCGAGGCGATTCTGAAGGAACTCGGCAAGCTGACGCATCCGGAAGTGCAGATCAAGGTGCTGCAAGCCACCGTCGGCGGCATCAGCGAAGCCGACGTCCACCTGGCCGACGCTTCGGACGCCGTGATCATCGGCTTCAACGTCGTGCCGGATGAAGGCGCGCGAACGCTGGCCGAGGCCAAGAACGTGCAGATCCGCCGCTACGACATCATCTACAAGGTGACCGACGATCTGAAGGCTTCGCTGGAAGGCATGCTCAAGCCGGAAAAGCGCGAGGTCGATCTGGGCCGTGCGCTGGTGCAGCGGACCTTCACGATCAGCCGCGTCGGTACGATCGCCGGCTGCCGCGTGCTGGCCGGCACGATCGAGCGCAACAGCCGGGTACGCGTCATTCGCGAGAACCGCATCATCGGCGAATATCCGCTGGAGTCGTTGAAGCGCGAGAAGGACGACGCGCGCGAAGTCCGCGAGGGCTACGAGTGCGGCATGAAGCTGGGCGGTTTCAACGACCTGAAGGAAGGCGATATCCTCGAGGTGTACAAGATCCAAGAGGTGGCCCGCACCCTGTAAGGCCCCGTTCGGGCCCGCCAAAACCGCTTCGGCCGGCGATTTTTGGCCGATCCCAGGGGGGCCGGGGGGCGTATTGCGTTCTAGACTTGCTGACGGGGCTTTTTTTAGCCGCCGCCAGTTCGGGTTGTGTGGTGTTTG
>DATFGV010000123.1:0-2180 GCA_035249115.1 Vineibacter sp. | reverse complement strand
ATCACGGTCGTGCTCACAGCACTGGTCTTCGACTTCACCAACGGCTTCCACGACACGGCCAACGCGATGGCCACCTCCATCGCCACCGGGGCACTCAAGCCCAAGGTCGCCGTGCTGCTGGCCGGGTTCCTCAACTTCGTCGGAGCGTTCCTGTCCGTCGCGGTCGCCAAGACCATCTCCGGCGGCCTCGTCGACGACGCCAAGATCACCCCCGTGGTCATCTTCGGCGGCCTCGTCGGAGCCATCCTGTGGAACCTGCTCACCTGGCTGCTCGGCATGCCCTCCAGCTCCTCACACGCCCTGTTCGGCGGCCTCATCGGCGCCACCTGGGTCGCCGCCGGCGCCGGCGCCATCAAGTTCTCCACCGTGATCAGCAAGGTCCTGCTACCCCTGGTCCTGTCCCCCATCATCGCCGGCATCATCGGACTCGCCGCCACCTACTTCGTCTACCGCATCACCGCCCGCGGCAACGACGAGGTCGTGCGAAAAGGCTTCAAACTCTCCCAGATCGTCTCCGCCTCCATGGTCGCGCTGGCCCACGGCACCAACGACGCCCAGAAGACCATGGGCATCATCACCCTCACCCTGATCACCATCGGCACCCTGCCCGAAGGCGCCAGCCCCCCGTTCTGGGTCATCTTCTGCTGCGCCCTGGCCATCGCCCTGGGCACCAGCCTCGGCGGCTGGCGAATCATCCAGACCATGGGCAAACGGATCAGCGAGATCCAAAGCCCCCAAGGCTTCGCCGCCGAAACCTCCTCCGCCGCGGTCATCCTCACCTCCGCCCACCTCGGGTTCGCACTGTCCACCACCCAGGTCTGCACCGGCTCCATCTTCGGCGCCGGCGCCGGCCGCCGGCTGGCCTCCGTCCAATGGAGCGTCGCCGGCCGCATGGCCCTGGCCTGGCTGATGACCCTGCCCGCCGCCGCCATCGTCGGCGCCGTCGCATCCTGGGTCGCCGGCACCGGCACCGCCGGCACCATCGTCGTCGCCATCGGCGCCCTCGCCGTCGCCGGCGGCATCTTCGCGGTCAACAAGCGCAACGCCGTCAACGCCCACAACGTCAACGACGTCCCCGCCCCGCAGCCCGCCGCTGCGATGGCCCACTGAGCGAGAAGGACAACAAACCGATGCACATCGCCTGGGGATCCCTCGGGATCGTATTCATGGTCTCCTTCGCCGCCTCCGTTGCGGTCGTGACGCTGGTGTCGTTCGCGCTGGTGGCGCTGTCCGGCCGATCGATCGACAGCCCCGGAGCCGGGACCAGCGTCGCGCTCCCGGCGACGGCCGCCAACAAGGCCATCGCCGGCGTCTGCCTGGCCGCCGCGGGCCTGATCGTGCTGTACGGGCTGTACGTGATCGTGGCCGCCTGAGCATCCGGGAACCCACGCCCTCGCGAACCGAACCGGCCGCCCGCTGACCTGATCGGTCGGCGGGCGGCCGGTTCGATCACCGCTGCCCCGATCGCTCCCGGATCAGGGGATGATCACCTCGGACCGGCCGGCCGCTGACACCTCGGCCCGGGCCCGGCCCAGCTCCCAACCGGTCGCGCGCGGTGCGATGCCGTCGCTCAGCCAGCGCTCCAGCAGCATCGACACCTTGGCGCGCATCTCCGTGCGCAGCTTGTCGAACGAGTCCTCCGGGTCCGAGCCGACGTAACCCAGCAGCAGCCACCAGGCCCAGGCGGCCGCACCGGCGTTGGCCACGAAGTCCGGGATCACCGGGATGCCCCGCGCGGTCAGCATGGCTTCCGCGTCGGGTGTGGTCGCGGTGTTGGCCGCCTCGATGACGACCTTGGCCGCCACGTCGAAGGAGTTGTCCGGGGTGATCGCGTAGGAGATCGCGGCGGGCACCAGGATGTCGGCGGCGACGCCGATCACCGCGTCCCGGGGCAGCGCCGTCACATCGTCGGGCAGCCGCGACCGGTCGACCTCGCCGAAAGCGTCGCGCAGCTCCAGCAGCGCCGGGATGTCCAACCCTCCCGGGCGGTACAGGGTGCCGGCGGCGTCGGCCACCGCGACGATCCGCATACCCGCCTCGTGCAGGTACCAGGCCGCGCCGCCGCCCATGGTGCCGATGCCCTGGATGGCCACCGTGGTCACGTCGGTCGGCCAGCCGAAGCTCGTCGCCGCCGCGAGGCAGGCCTGCGCGACGCCGTAGCCGCCGATCACATCGCCGAG
>DATFGV010000122.1:0-6006 GCA_035249115.1 Vineibacter sp. | reverse complement strand
GATCACCGACAGCGTGCTGCCGATCATCGAGGCCAACCGGGCCGAGCTGGTCACCAGCGACCACGCCCTCAATGACCATATCCGGCTGAGCCCGACCCCTGGCCATACGCCCGACCATTTCGCGGTCTGCGCCGGCAAGGGCGGCGACGCCGCGGTGTTCACAGGCGATCTGATCCATTCTCCGATCCAGGCCCGTTATCCCGAATTGGTGATGCGCGTCGACACTGACCGTGACCAGGCTATCCAGACACGCCGGAATTTCCTCGAGCGCTACTGCGACTCCGACACGTTGTGCTGCACGATGCACTTCCCGTCGCCCTCGGTCGGCCACATCAAGCGCTGGGGCGACGGCTTCCGCTTGCAATACGCAAGCGGCTGAAAACGCGGGACCGCCGTTCGCGGGCTGGAGTGCGGCTTCGTTGCGAATGCACATCACGTCGCCATTGTGGCAGCCCTGTAGCTTCGCTCTGTCGTCGTATCTTCGCCTTGCGGTACATCGAGACGTCGCACATAGCGGCGTGCCAGTTCTTGGTCACCAACAGGCTGGCCAGTTCGCGTTCCATTCCACTGCCGCCACCATGACGACATTGATTCTGTCGCGCTCTGGCGTGTCGAATGGTCAAAGATGAAACCTGGTACGGCACGCGGACCTTTGACCATAGAATTGCGTAAGAGCCCGGTAAATTGATGGACTAGCGCACTAACCGCACGTCCGTCGCGGAAAGGAGGTGACCAACGCCACGCGTGACGCCCGTCGCCAGCAAAGCCGACGTCGCTCCCGAACATCAGGCCGTCGTCGACGACGTGCTGAACGTGTTCGGCGCAGTTCGTGGCCCGTTCAGCATGATGCTGCACAGCCCGGAGATGACCAAGCGCATGTTGCCGCTTGTGCCCTTCTTCCGCGACGAAAGCGTCGTCGAAGGCAAGCTGCGCTCCGTTGGCATTCTCGCCGCCGTGCGGGAGCGCGAAGCCGCGTACGTGTGGGCGGCCCAGGTGGCCGCCGCGCGCCGCAACGGCCTACGTGAAGAGGCGATTGATCTGCTGCGCGCGAAGGCGGAGGAGTCGAAGTTTTCGGCTGAAGAGGCCGCGATCGTGACGTACGTTCGTCAGCTGATGCGCACGAATCGCGCGGAACAGGCCGCATTCGATGCTCTCCACTTAAAACACGGTACGAAGTGGCTCGTCGAGCTGACCGCGGGCGTGCACTACTTCGCAATGCTGTGCGGCGTGGTCAACGCGTTCGAGGTGGCGGCGCCACCGGACGGAGACAAGCTGCCGGCGTAGCGAGCGCCGAGGAGGGTCTTGGCGTCCGCGAGGGAACCGCACAGACGCGCCTAGTGCCAAGAAAGCGCAACTTTTCAGCGACGACGGGCGGTTGATACCCGCAATGGCATCGCTATGAGGCGGGCCTTGCCGCGCCCAGAAGGGACCGTTGTATAGTGCGATGACCGTGCGCATTTCCTTGATCCTCCGCTGGCGGTGACCAGGCGGCCCCGGCGTTCGGCTTCGGCTGGCACCACGGATCGAGGTTGCCACGCGACGGGACGCTACTCACCGCCCCTCGACGGCGCGTGATGCAGACCTGCGGTTTCGCGCATGCCGGAAGCAAAGGTCGAGGTCGAAATCAAGGCGGTACTCGAATAGACTCACTGCTGGCAGTTGAGGGGGATTTCCATGCCGTTCTTTCACAGGGGCGACGTTCGTATTCGCTATGAAGAGATCGGCTCCGGCTTCCCACTGCTGGTCACCCCTGGCGGCGGATTGAATTCGCGCATCAGCAACTGGCAGACCGCCGTTTTCAATGCCATGGAAGAGTTCAAGAACGACTTCCGCTGCATCACCATGGACCAGCGCAATGCCAATGGCGGCGACTCCGCGGGTCCGGTGCCGGTCGAGAACGCTTGGGACGCGTTCGCCGACGACCAGGTTGGGCTGATGGACCATCTCGGGATCCGCGAATTCTTCTACATAGGCTACTGCATCGGCGGCTGTTTCGCCGGCAAGCTGCTGCACCGAGCGCCTCAACGGGTCGTGGCCGCCGTGTTCTGCCAGACCGTTGGCCATCGGCCCGAGGACCCCGATGTAATGGTTCGACACAGCCGGCAGAATTGGCTCGCGGAGTTCCGGGCACGCCGACCGGAGGTGTCAACGGAGACGATCGAGAGTTATCTCTACAGCCTCTGGCGCGTGCAGCCGGATTTCCTCTACTGCGTATCGCGCGAGTTCATCAGCGACTGCCGGACACCGATCCTGGTCTTGCCGGACGACACGCCGTCGCATCCGCTGCCGACCTCGATCGACGTCGCGTCATTGGCGCCCAACGCGGAGATCACGGTCTTCCCGTGGCGTGAGCCTCCGGAACTCAAGGCACGTACGATCAACCGCGTGCGCACGTTCCTCAAATCGCATGTTCCGATGCGAAGCGCGGCGCAGTAGCCGGCGCAACTGGTTGCCGCCGTGTGCGCTTGCGGCGGCTAGAACACGATGCGTCCAGGTAGAACCACCTGGACGCGTCGTGCCCTGTGAAACAAAGCGTCGCCCGCTCTAGCCGGAGGGCCTCAGAGCTTTTCGACTCCGGCGCGGGCGCAATCCTCGTCTTCTTGAGCGGTCCCTCCGCCAACGCCGCAGGCGCCGACCAGGACACCTTGTCGAAAGATCGGCACGGCGCCTTGGCCATAGAACATGTGGTTGCCCTCGGCTGCGGCAATGCCGCGCAGGGTCGGATGGTCGGCACGTGGCGTCAAATCGCCACTCGGGCGCCCGAAGGCGGCCGAGGCCACGGCCTTGCCTTGGCTGCCATAGGAGCCAGCCCACATGGCGCCATCCATGCGCTGAAAGGCAAGGAGCCGTCCGCCGACGTCGCACACGGCGATATTCATCTTGGCACCGATCTGGTTTGCCTTCTCGATGGCGCCAGCGATCACGCGATTGGCATCCGCGAGGGTGAGGGTCATGAGGTCGATCCTTTCAGGTCAGGAACCCACCAGGATGCCGCGCTCGTTGAGGCGCCGGAAGACCTGGTCGTGGAGATCCTACTACGGCGACATGGGGCACGGCGATCTCGCTCGGCCAAGTTCAGCGGACTGATTGGCGACACCGCTACACGCGTGTCATTGGACGCCTGCGCTACGGGGCGCTTGCTGCTACGAAGGAGTTCCTGGTCTGGGTGGCGCGAGCCAAACAGGGAGGGTGCTTCGGCGAAGGGTTACATATCCGGGCAGCAACATAATCAAGCGGGCACACCGGAGACGGTTGGATGGCAGTTAACCAGCCTCCGCCCTTTGTCATTCGAACTCGAGCCACAAGGCCATCAGGCGACAAGCCAACGGCGATTGTGCGTCCGGCATCTCGTGATCGATCGGCGAAGCAGGCTGCCGCCATGGCTGCTCAGTACGCCTTCCCGATGGGATACGTTGCGAAAGCCGGCACGTCGGGATCCATGTGGTCCCAGGGCTGAGCACTCTTGACGAATATATTCGCTTCAGGCTGAAACCAGCTCGGGTCGTCAAGGGTGCAGACGCGTATGCCGACAATATCGGGGCGGGTCGACACCTGGACGTAGAGCGGCGTCCCGCACTCGCCACAAAAGATGCGCGCGATGTCGTTGCCCGCGTCCGACTTGGCTGTGTAGCGCTTGGGTGTGCCGCACAGGATGCGGAACGCCGCCGCCGGCATGCGCACCGCGGCGACATGCGGCGCGCCGCTCTGCCGCTGGCAGTCGCGGCAATGGCATTGCAGCGCGAACTGTGATGCGCCACCGCATTCGTATCGCACCGCCCCGCACAAGCATCCGCCGGTTCTCGTCATAGAGCGTTCCCCCTGCTCGAACGGCAAGGATATGGCCAACCGGCAGCTGCAGCATAGGGTCCGAGGAGCGTTCATCAGGCTTGCAACCCGTCCGAACAAGCGTCCTATGATGCTGGCGGCAATCGTGCCTTCGAATGTCGTGGCAAGGGTTGGAACACTATGAAGGCTGCCTACATCGAGCAATTCGGCGGACCAGAGGTCCTGAAATATGGCGAACTTGCCGATCCCTCGGCCGGGCCGGAGCAAGTCGTCGTCGACACCGTCGCCGCGAGCGTCAACGGCGCCGATCCGAAGGTCTGCGCCGGCCAATATGCGCAGGCGCGCTTCCCGCTGATCCCCGGACGCGATTTCTCCGGCGTGGTGAGCGCGGTCGGCGCCGGCGCCGGCAATCTGCAAGTCGGCGACGAGGTGTTCGGCGTGCTGGAAGCGGGCCGCGACGGCACCTATGCAGAAAAGATCGCCGTCGGCGCGGCGATTGTCGCGAAGAAGCCGCCGGCCCTATCGCATGTCGACGCGGCGGCCCTGGCGCTCACCGGTCTCACCGCGCTTTGCTCGATCGAGGATACGTTGAAGCTGAAGTCGGGCGAAACGATCCTGATCCAGGGCGGCGCCGGCGGCGTCGCCAGCTTCGCCATCCAGCTGGCCAAGCATCTTGGCGCACGCGTCATTACCACCGCCAGCGCCGCCAATCTCGGTTACGTGCGCGAGCTCGGTGCCGACGAGGTCATCGACTACAACGCGACCGATTTCCGCAAAGTCGTGCGCGACTGCGATGCGGTGTTCGACACCGTGGGCGGCGATGTCGCGATGCAGTCGTTCTCTGTTCTCAAGCCGGGCGGTCGGGCGGCCTTTATCGCCTCGGGTGCACAGGCGCCGAAGCCCGACCGTGGCGATGTGACGGCATTGCGGCCGGCCGTCGGCCGCGACCGGCCCCACTTGGAGCGCATTGCCGCGCTACATCAGGCCGGGGCGGTTCGCCCGCCGCCCATCAGGCTGTTCAGCTTGGCCGACGCTGCGGATGCCGTTCGGATCAGCGCGGAGCGCCACTTGAGGGGCAAACTGGTCTTCAAGGTGCGGTGATTCGTGACACTGCACCGTTGGAAGTGGAGCGGCGCAGCCAACCAAGGTGAAACGTGTGCCAGCGCGAACGTTTGTAGGGTCTGCCCCAAACGTCGCTTACATGCCGCGACCAGCCTGCAGCTTGCAGGCGGCGCGAAGCCCGGCTTCGGCATCCTTGCTCATGGGCGATTGCCGCGGGTCAAAAGTATTGTCTTCCACGTCCGCCTGCCGGACGACAACCGCGCCAATCCGTTGCTGACCCTTCACGGTGGCCACGACGCAAACCATGCACCTGACGTTGGCGTCCTGGGAACAGCCCGGACGTGTCAGTTTGATGTCCGTGGCATCCGGGACGAGCCGTAGGACGTCGGCCCGGGCCGTTGTCAGATGGGGATGTTCCGGCTGCTGGGCGGTCGCCGCGAATCCAACGACCAACGGCGCCACGCCAAGTGATACGGCGATGCCCCTACAGCCCAGCCCGAACATCACCGTCATCGTCTGCCCCCCCCGTCCACGATCGTCTCGGCTTCGAATGGTGAGGCGTCGACGATCTTTTGCCGGCCACGAACGTCACGCAAGGTGCGAGTGAGGTCAACGAAGACCTTGCTAAGCGTCGTGGCATACGTGCGATGCGACGGTCGCGGCGGTTCGTGGCTTCGGTCCATCTTTGCGGGCTGGGCACCCCTGCGTGCGATGCCGTCCCACGCGCCGGCAGTGACGTGCTACTGTCCGGCCATGAAAACCAAACTGCTTGGCCGCACCGGCGTCGCTGTCTCGGAGCTGTGCTTCGGGACCATGTCGTTCGGCGGTGACGCCGACGAAACCACCTCGGCGGCGATGTACGCCGCCTGCCGCGACGCCGGCATCAACTTCTTCGACTGCGCCGATGTGTATTCAAAGGGCCGGTCCGAGGAGATCCTCGGCCGTCTGGCGAAGGGCCATCGCGACGATCTGGTGCTGACCAGCAAGTGCTTCGGCCCGACCGGGGCCGATATCAACGCTCGCGGCAGTTCGCGCCGGCATATCCTGCGCGCCGTCGAGGCGAGCCTGCGGCGCCTGCAGACCGACCGTATCGACGTGCTGTTCCTGCACCAGTTCGACCACCGGACTCCGATCGAAGAGTCGATCCGGTCGTTGGAG
>DATFGV010000121.1:0-2488 GCA_035249115.1 Vineibacter sp. | reverse complement strand
CGCGACTTTCGGCGGTTTCATGGTGAGATCTCCCTTCTGCGGGACGTCCGCTCAGCGGCACCCGCCGCGGCCTACGATGTTGATCGCGTTGGGTGCGAACACGAAAACCTCGCGCGGCGCGGCGCCGATGCGCCCGCCGGTGTCGATGTTGCCAATGCTCTGACTCCCGCAGCTGCTGGAGTCCAGGGAGTTTCCCTGTGACTTGCCTTGTTCGTCGGCCTTGCGCTCCTGGGCGGCAATGCGGATCTTCTCCTTCGCGATCTTCGCGCGGAAGCGCGTATCGACGCCCAACAGTTCCTGCCCCGCGAATGCGTGGGCGCCGGCGCCCAGCGTGACGGCGGCGAGGACGATGCGGGCGGTGAGGGCGAGGCTTGCATTCATGGTGGTCTCCTGGGTGGGGCAGCGCCGGCGGGGGAGCCGCCGGCGCAGGGAAAGTAGAAGGACGAGGTCTTACTTCGCGACGCCGACGCTCTGGTCGGCGGTGGACAGGAAGCCCGCGGCGTTGTTGAACTGGGCCGTGGCGAGCACCGTCGAGTTCGTCAGCTTGCCGCTGCCTTGCGCACCGCCGATCTGCTGGCGCGCCGTAGACAGGAAGCCGCCGGCCACATTGCTCACGCCGGTGGCGCCGACGAAGCTGCCCTGGACCTTGCCGTCGTCCTTGGCGAAGCCCACTTCCTGGTTCGCCGTGCTCAGGAAGCCGGCGGCGGTGTTGTTCACGCCCTGGGCGACGATGGCGGTCTGGCTGATCTGGCCGTTCTGGGTAGCGCGCGCGATGCTCTGGTTGGCCGTCGACAGGAAGCCCGCCGAGGTGTTGACCGCACCGTTGACGATCACGGCCGTGTTGCGGATCTTGCCGTTCTGCTCGGCCACGCCGACGTTCTGCCGTGCGGTGGACAGGAAGCCGGCGGAGGTGTTGACGGTGCCGGTCGAGAACACGCCGGAGTCGGTGATCTCGCCGGCCATGGCGGCACCGAAGACGAGGCCGAGCGCAGCGAGGGCGGAAAGTTTGGGAGCGGCTTTCATGGTGGATCTCCTGAAGGGTTGGCGGTTTGGGGGTGGCGGCATGCGCTTGCTTGCCTTCCGCTCCATGGGTTGCGGCGCTTTCCCAAACGGTTCAAGCGAATTGGCATTCGCAGCACGACTCGGACTCGCGCAATGAAAAGACCCGCCGGCGCGGATGCGCGGGCGGGCCGGGCGGCGACAGGCCGCGGGAGTAGCGGTAGCGGCTTACTTGGCGACGCCGATGCTCTGGTCGGCGGTGGACAGGAAGCCTGCGGCGGTGTTGACCGAGCCGGTGGCGATGACCGTCGAGTTCGTCAGCTTGCCGTTGCCCTGCGCGCCACCGATCTGCTGGCGGGCGGTGGACAGGAAGCCGGCGGCCGTGTTGCTGGCGCCGTTGGCGATGACCGTCGAGTTCTCGACCACGCCGTTGTCCTTGGCGAAGCCCACTTCCTGCGTGGCGGTGCTGAGGAAGCCGGCAGCCACGTTGTTCAGGCCGGTGCCGATGATCGTGCTGTTGGTGATCTTGCCGTTTTGCGTGGCGCGGCCCACGTTTTGCGTCGCCGTCGACAGGAAGCCAGCGGCGGTGTTGTTGGCGCCGTTGACGATCACGGTGCTGTTGGTGATCTTGCCGTTTTGCTCGGCCACGCCGATGTTCTGGCGCGCCGTGGACAGGAAGCCGGCCGAGGTGTTGACGGCGCCGGTGGACAGCACTGTGGAACCCGTGATTTCGCCGGCCATCGCGCCTCCGAAGGCGAGACCAAGGAGGGCGACAAGGACGGAAGCTTTGCGAACGACTTGCATGATGATCTCCTGAGAGTGAGGGACTAGGGTTTGTGGTGGGGCTTGCCGATTTGCCTGCCTTCCCGCTCCATGGGTTGCGGCCGTTTCGGAAACGGTTCAAAGGATTTCGCAGCAGCTATGCCGAGAAGGGTTCGCGCTGATTTCTGGCAGGCTGCGCGCCAGCGTAGGATTGCCCGCCATGCTTGACGGGGCTCCGCCTGAACCGCCTCCACACCCGCCACGCCTGACGGGCTTGCGCGGCACCTTGAACGCGCTGCGCAATTTCGGGCTGGTGAGCCTGGGCACGCCTGCCGCCGGCGACTACGACAGCTTCACCGCCGGCGATGGCCAGGTCGTTCCCGTGTACGTGCTCGGCGACGGCCCGCCGCTGGTGCTGGTGCATGGGGTCGGGTGCTCGCATCGCGACTGGATGCCGGTGGCGCGCCGGCTGGCGCGGCACCATTGCGTGCTCGCCTGGGACGCGCGCGGCCATGGCAGCTGCCGGCCGGTGCGCGGCAGCATCACGCTGGCGCGGCTGGCGACCGACCTGGCCGAGATGCTCGACCACTTCGGGCTGCAGCGTTCGGTGCTGGTCGGGCACTCCATGGGCGCGCTGACGCTGATGCAGTATCTGCATTCGTATGGCACGCAGCGGGTCGCGGCGGTGGCGCTGGTCGACCAGTCGCCGCGCATCGTGACGGACGAC
>DATFGV010000120.1:0-4808 GCA_035249115.1 Vineibacter sp. | reverse complement strand
TAAGAGCAGGATGTTGTGCGTCGCGAGGCTGAGCCAGATCAGGTCGATGAAGGCATCGCGCCCGTACAATTGTTCGGGCGCGGGGATCGTCCCGACAACCAACATGGGTGTCTCGCAGCATCGGTTTTGTTGCTTTCATAGTAGCAACAAAAATGTTGCTTAGAAACAACGGAATCGTTGCTTATGAAAAATCCGACTCTTTGTTATGAGGTCCGGCAGACATGTTGTGGCAATAATACTGTCCTAATTGGTCGCTCAACGGTTGGCCGGCAGACCCCTCTACGGGCGGTAAATGATCGGGATGGCGGCGAAGAAACGACGATGAATTTGGTGTCTTCCGCGTATTTTAACTTTCCGGCAGCGACCCTGACCTGTCGCGGCGAGGGCGCCACTGAACGCAGTATTGAATGTCCCAGCTGTTGTGGTCGACGAAGCGGTCGAGCTTGGCCACACGGAGCGCCGACGCCGGCACCGCCTCATCCTCACTGTACTGCAGTGACGTGCTGCGCCAGGGTCAGGCGGTCGGCGCGGGCGGCGTAGGCCAGGCCGCGGCGCATCGCCCAGACGGCGACCTCGGCGTAGAGCGGCAGGATGCCGGCGTCGTCGATCACCAGCCGGCTGGCCTCCTGCAAGAGCGCGCGGCGTTTGTCGTCGTCGACGCTGCGCAGCGCCTCGGCCAGCTTCGCGTCGAGCGCCGGGTTGGAGTAGCGGCCGCGGTTGCCGCCGCCCAGGCCGCGCTCGCGGCTGGGAGTCGCGACCAGGCCGCTCAGCACATGGGACATCTCGCCGGTGACGGCCGTCCAGCGCGACAGGTAGGCGCTGTATTTGTGTTCGTCGCGGTTGCGGAAGAACACCGCCGGAGTCGGCAGGACGAGCTGGGTCTTGATGCCGGCCTCGGTCCACATCGCCGCCACCGCCTCGGCCACCCGCACGTCGTGGTCGTAGCGGCCGCTGGGACCGGCCAGGGTGAGGACGAAGCCATCGGGATAGCCGGCCTCGGCCAGCAACTGTCGGGCGCGCGCCACGTCACGCCGGCCGACTGTCGCGTCCGGGGTGGTGCCGAACATCGGCGCCGGCAGCAGCTCGGCCGCCGGCACGGCGTAGCCCTCCTTAACCCGCGACACCAGGCCGTTGCGGTCGAGCGCCAGCAACAGCGCCTGGCGCACACGTCGGTCCTTGAGCGGGTTCCTGCCCTCGGGCATCGGCAGGCCGGGGCTGGGCTCGGCGAACTGGTCGAGATGGATGTAGATGATGCGGTTGGTCGGCGCCTGCGCCAGGTGGACGCGTTCGTTGCGCGCCAGCGCCGGCAGGTCGGCGGTTGGCGGATCCTCGACGAGGTCGACCTCGCCCGCCAGCAACGCGGTGGCGCGGGCTGTGGCGTTGGGCAGCAGCCGCAGGATCACCCTCTGCCAGGCCGGCCTGGTGCCCCAATAGGCGTCATTGCGCTCCAGCACGATCTGGCTGCCGCGGCTCCACTCGAGGAACTTGTACGGGCCGGTGCCGACCAGCCCCTCGCCGCGGTTGAGCGCGTCGGTGGTCTTGCCTTCCGGCGCCGGGCCCGACGCCGCCGTCTTGCTGAGGATGCGGATCGCCGCCATGTCGACCGGCAGCAGCGGCGCCGGCGTAGCGGTGCGCAGGCGCACGGTCAGCGGATCGACCACCTCGATGCCGGCGATCTGCCGGGTGTGCGGCGTGAACGGCGCCGGCGCGTTGGGCAGCTTGGCGGCACGCTCGATGGTGAACACCACGTCGTCGGCGGTGAAGGCAGAGCCGTCGTGGAAGGTCACGCCGGCGCGCAGCTTGAATTCCCAGGTGGTGTCGTCGAGCGCGCGCCACGACTCGGCCAACGCCGGCCGCAGGTTCATCGCCGTATCGCGCGCCACCAGCGCCTCGAAGATGTGCAGCGCCACCTGCGCGTCGCCGCGCTGGTCCTGGTACTGCGGATCGAGCGCGCCGGGTTCCTCGGCGACGCCGATCCTCAATTCCTGTGCCATCGGCGCGCCGGTCAGCGCGACGATCACAGCCAGCGCCGCGCCGATCCGGCGTGCGATCATGCCGATGCCCTCTGGGTGCCGCGGCCGCATCCGCCCGGCGTCCGCCCGCATCGGCGATTCCTAGGCAGCCGGCCGCGTGATGGCAAGGCGATCGCGGCCGCGGCTTGCGTCATCGCGTTGTCATGTCGCGCGCGTGGCCGCGGGCGCGCTGAGTGCTTGCAGCACCGCACGCGGTCACAGCGACGCACGCAACGCCCGTCAAGGCACCTTGTCACTGCAGTGTGGAGGCCCTGCGTGATCGCGAAGTCGATCGGGGGATTGACGAGATTAAAAAGTCTCTATATTACAATGACATAGAGTTGACGCTTGGGGTTCCGTCGGGCATACTCCTACAACCTGTTGTGTCGCAAGGGGCCCGGCAGCGAAAATTCGGGGTGAAGGCATCGTCTTCCATGACCAAGTCGGAACTGATCGCCAAGCTGGCCGCGCTGAATCCCCATTTGTATCAGCGGGATGTCGAGCGCATCGTGGCGACGATCTTCGATGAGATCACAAATGCGCTGTCACGCGGCGATCGCGTGGAGTTGCGCGGCTTCGGCGCTTTCTCTGTCAAGCAGCGCGACTCGCGCACCGGCCGCAATCCGCGCACCGGGGCGGCGGTAGCGGTCACGGAAAAGCGGGTTCCCTATTTCAAGACCGGCAAGGATCTGCGCGATCGCATCAACCGCGAATTCGCGGCGCAACTGGCGGCCCGCGGCGGCGCCAAACCCGAGGCGGGTAGCGAACACGGCTGAGCCGTCGCCGGCCGCTGCCGGGGCGAGCACCGCTCGCGACCATCACCCAGGGGCAGATCAATCGAGCTTGACGCGACACGCCGGGCGGCGACGCTAGCGCGGGGCGACATGCGGGCGCGCCCGTGACGAGGAGGCCGCGACATGGAATTCCAGGACCTGCTGTATGAGGTGCGCAACGGCGTGGCGTGGATCACCATCAACCGGCCGGACAAGATGAACGCCTTTCGCGGTCGGACCTGCGAGGAGTTGATCATCGCCTTCAACCGCGCCGGCTACGACCGCGAGGTCGGCGCCATCGTGCTGGCCGGCGCCGGCGACCGCGCCTTCTGCACCGGCGGCGACCAGTCGGCGCATGAGGGCAACTACGACGGTCGCGGCGTCGTCGGCCTGCCGATGGAGGAGCTGCACGCCGTCATCCGCGACGTGCCCAAGCCGGTGATCGCCCGCGTCCAGGGCTACGCCATCGGCGGCGGCAACGTGCTTGCCACCATCTGCGACATGACGATCTGCTCCGACAAGGCGGTGTTCGGTCAGGTCGGGCCGAAGATGGGCTCGGTCGATCCCGGCTACGGCACCGCCTTTTTGGCGCGCGTCGTCGGCGAGAAGAAAGCGCGCGAGATGTGGTACATGTGCCGCCGCTACTCCGGCGCCGAGGCCGTCGCCATGGGCCTCGCCAATGCCTGCGTGCCGCACGACCAGCTCGACGCCGAAGTCCAGCGCTGGGGCGAGGAGCTGTGCGAACGCAGCCCCACGGCGCTGGCCATCGCCAAGCGCTCGTTCAACATGGACACCGCGCACCAGGCCGGCATCGCCGGCATGGGGCTCTATGCGCTGAAGCTGTACTACGACACCGAGGAGTCGCGCGAAGGCGTCAAGGCGCTGAAGGAAAAGCGCAAGCCGCAGTTCCGCAAGTACGCCAAGTAGCGAGCCTAGCGGCGGAGCTGTGCGCCGGTGGCGATTTCGCCGGCCGACCAAATGTCCTAGGCTGCCGGCATGAAGATTCTGTCCCGCACCGTCCTGGCCCTCGTCGTGCTGCTGGGCGCGCTGATCGCTGTCAGCAACAGGGAGCCGGTCGAGCTGGGCCTGTGGCCGTTCAGCGACTACGTCAAAATGCCGCTGTATCTCGCGATCGTGCTGCTGCTGCTGCTGGGCGTGCTGATCGGCCTGACCATGGGTTGGGTCGCCGGCCGCGGCCATCGCAAGCTGGCGCGCGAGCGCCGCCGCGAGGCCGATCGCCTCGGCCGCGAAGTGACGGACCTGCGCACCCGCCTGGCAGCGCACGATAAGCGCATCGCCGCGGCGGCGGCGCCCAAGGAACCGCCACCGGCCGAAATCCGCTCCCTGGAGCGCCAGCGTGCGCTGGTCGATCCCGACGGCGCCGAGCCGGTGCGGACGCGCGGCTGATGCGCCTGCTGGATGCTGCCCAGGTCGACGCCGCGCTCGACGACCTTGCCCTGGTCGACCGGTTGGCCGTGACGTTCCGCGTCGGGGTCGAGATGCCGGTGCGGCATCACCACGCGATCCCGGCACCCACCGGCCCGGGGTCGGCCGACGCGCTCCTGCTGCTGATGCCGGCCTGGACGACGCCACCCAAGGCCAGCGGCCAGGCGGCCGGCCGGATCGGCGTCAAGATCGTGACCGTCTTCCCCGACAATGGCTTGAAGAACCTGCCGGCGATCTGCGGCCAGTACATCCTGCTGGACGGTGCCACCGGCGCGCCGCTGGCGCTGCTCGACGGCGCCATGCTGACCAAGCGGCGCACCGCCTGCGCCTCGGGCCTGGCGTCGCGCTTCCTGTCGCGGCCCGACAGCCGGCGCCTGCTGATGATCGGCACCGGTGCCCTGGCGCCGGAGCTGATCCGGGTGCACGCCAGGATCCGGCCGATCGACGAGGTCGCGATCTGGGGCCGCACGCCGGCGCACGCCGACAAGCTGGCAGCGCAGCTGAAAGCGTCACTGCCGCGCGCGCTGGGCCGCGCCGTAGCGATGCGCGCCGTCACCGACCGTGCCGCCGCCGTGCG
>DATFGV010000119.1:0-5769 GCA_035249115.1 Vineibacter sp. | reverse complement strand
ACCCTTCGAGACGCCGGCCGTTGGCCGGCTCCTCAGGGTGAGGCGCCTCGGATCGACATACAAGTCAGTCTAACAAGCCGTTGGTATGAGCGGCGCTGGAGCGCCGCGGCCCGACCGTCTTACGCCTCCAAGACCAAGCGTGGCACGGCGCCGGCCCGGCGCAAGGCGCTGCCGCGGCCCGACAGCGACGGGTTGGTCATGAAGTAGGTGTGGGCGCTGAAAGCGTCGGCGGCCGCCGGCCGGCGCGTGTAGTGGCCGTCGGCGCCGAGGTCCCAGGACTGCGCCTCGTCCTTCAGGTTGGCGACCATGATCTGCTCGAGGATCTGCTGGTGCACGGTCGGGTTCTCGACCGGAATCAGCACCTCCACCCGACGGTCGAGGTTGCGCGGCATCCAGTCGGCCGACGAGATGAAGACGCCGGCGTGGCGCGACGGCAGGCGATGGCCGTTGCCGAAGCAGACGATGCGACAGTGCTCGAGGAACCGGCCGATGATGCTCTTGACCCGGATGTTGTCGCTGAGGCCCTTGACGCCGGGCCGCAGGCAGCAGATGCCGCGTACCACCAGGTCGACCTGCACGCCGGCCTGCGAGGCGCGGTACAGCGTGTCGATGATGCGGGTGTCGACCAGCGAGTTCATCTTGGCCCAGATCGCCGCCGGCTTGCCGGCCTTGGCGTGATTGATCTCGCGTTCCATCAGGTGCATCAGGGTGTCGCGCAGCATCACCGGCGAGACGGCGATCTTCTCCATCTTCGCCGGCTGGGCGTAGCCGGTCATGTAGTTGAACAGCCGGGCAGCGTCGCGGCCCATGGCCGGATCGCAGGTGAAGAACGACACGTCGGTGTAGATGCGGGCCGTCACCGGGTGGTAGTTGCCGGTGCCGAAGTGCACGTAGGTCCGGGTGCCAGCGCTGTCGCGCCGCACCACCATCGAGACCTTGGCGTGCGTCTTTAGGTCGATGAAGCCGTAGACCACCTGCACGCCGGCCCGCTCCATGTCCTGGGCCCAGCGGATATTCGCCTCTTCATCGAAACGCGCCTTGAGCTCGACCAGCGCCGTGACCGTCTTGCCGGCCTCGGCAGCCTCGATCAACGCCTTGACGATCGGCGAATCCTTGCTGGTGCGGTACAGCGTCTGCTTGATGGCGATCACCGCCGGATCGCGCGTCGCCTGGCGCAGGAACTGCACCACGACGTCGAAACTCTCGTAGGGGTGATGGACGACCAGATCCTTGGCGCGGATGGCGGCGAAGGAATCGCCGCCGAAGTCGCGGATGCGCTCGGGAAAGCGCGGCTCGTAGGGCTTGAACTTCAGGTCGGGCCGGTCATCGACGATCAGCGCCGAGACGTCGCCGATGTTAAGGATCCGGTCGAGCGCGAAGACGTCGACCGAGCTGGGCGTGATCTCGAGCTGGTCCAGCAGGAAGGCGCGCAGCGACTCGGGCATGCCGGCGTTGATCGAAATCGATACCACCTCGCCGCGCCGCCGCCGCTTGAGCGCCGACTGGTAGATCTGCACCAGGTCTTCCGCCTCCTCGTTGATCTCGACGTCGCTGTCGCGGATCAGGCGGAAACGGCCGCGATGGACGACGCTGTATCCCGGGAACAATCGGTCGAGGAACAGCGCGATCAGCTCCTCCAGCGGCAAGAAGCGGATCGAAGGGCCCGGCAGGCGCACGAAGCGGTCGATCACCGGCGGCAGCGGCAGCAGCGCCATCAAGGTGCGCTTGCCCTGCACCCGCTGCAGCTCGAGGATTTCGCAGAACCCGAGATTCTGGATGAACGGGAAGGGATGCGCCGGATCGATGGCGAGCGGCGTCAGCACCGGGAAGACGTGCTCGATGAAGTAGTCGTTCAGCCAGGTGCGCTCCGCCTCGGTGATCTCGGCGTCGTCCAGCACGGCGACGCCGTGCCGGCGCAACTCCTGGCACAGCGAATCCCAGGCGGTCTGCTGCGTGCGCATCAGGTTCGATGCGGCGGCACGGATGGCGGCCAGTTGTTCGGTCGGCGACAGCCCGTCGTCCGAGCGCTGGCTGCCGCGGGTCGGCAGCATGTCGCGCAGGCCGGCGACCCGCACCATGTAGAACTCGTCGAGGTTGTTGGCCGAGATCGACAGGAAGCGGACGCGTTCCAGCAACGGATGCCGCGGATTGCTGGCCTCTTCCAGCACGCGGGTGTTGAACGCCAACCATGACAGCTCTCGGTTGATCAGCCGCGACGGTTCCAGCAGTTGATCCGGCGCGGCACGGCTGTCGTCAGCCGCCGGCGCTACCGGCTGCGGTCGCTCCGCCGCAGAGGCGGTCGCTGTCATTGGGGAAACGGACGCATTCACCTCTGGCCTCACCCTGTCCGACCGGCACTAACCAAAGACACATGATAACCCACGGCAAATGGCGAAGTCATGACGGCGCGAGACATCGCGGCGCCTGGCAATCGGAGATATGGCGGTTTCCGGTCCGTCAGCCTACTGTATGATGTGGTTAGCCTGTACGGAGACGACACCGTGCCGACTCTCAAGGCCGCCTGCTACCAATCCCCGACGATGGGATGGCCGCAATCCATCGCCGACGCGGTGCCGGTGGCGGCAACAGACTGCCTGGCGTGCCGCCGCCCTGCACGACGCGGCAGATGGCTCGGCCGGCCCGTTGCGAGGCGGCGATGAAGGAGCTTTTGCTGATGCGCCATGCCAAGGCGGTCGCGGCCGCGATGGCGTTGGGCGATCTCGGCCGGCCGCTCAACGGACGCGGCCGGCGTGCCACCGCCACCGTGGCCCGCGAACTGCACCGGCTGGGCGCGCGGCCCGAGCTCATCCTGTGCTCGCCCTCGCGCCGCACGCGCGAAACCCTGGACGTGCTGCTGGAGACCTTCACGCCGCCGCCACCGACGTCGATCGAGCCCGACCTGTACCTCGCGGAGGCCGCCCGCCTGCTCAAGCGCCTGCGGCGCATCGAGCCGACCATCGATTCGGCCCTGCTGATCGGCCACAATGAGGGCCTGGCTGAGGCGGCGATCGGCCTGACCGGCGACGGCGAGCCGCCGGCGATCGCCTCGATGCGCAGCAAGTTCCCGACCGGCGCCGTCGCCTGGCTGCGCCTGCCGATCGACGACTGGGCGCAGCTTGGCCCGGCCGGCGGCAAGCTGGTCGCCTTCCTTCGGCCGCGCGACCTCGCCGACCCGGCATGAAGCAGTTTCGCTCGATCGTGCTGACCGGCGCATCGAGCGGCATCGGCGCCGCCCTGGCCCGCGACTACGCCGCTTCCGGCGTCCGCCTGGCCCTGGTCGGCCGCGACGGCCAGCGGCTCGGCGCCGTTGCCCAGGATTGTCGGGCGCGCGGCGCCGAGGTCGAGGCGGCGACCATCGACGTCACCGAGCGGTCGCGCCTGGAGGAATGGCTGCGCGACCAGGACGCGGCCCGACCGGTCGACCTGGTGATCGCCAATGCCGGCGTGGCGCTGGAACGCGGCCGCGGCCTGGGCGACGGCGAGAGCCTGCGCCGCACGGTGGCGATCAACCTCGACGGCACGCTCAACACTGTCCTGCCGCTGCTGCCCGCGATGCAGGCACGGCGCGCCGGCCAGATCGGCATCGTCAGCTCGCTGGCCAGCTTTTTCGGCTTTCCGCGCGCGCCGGGCTACGGCGCCAGCAAGGCGGCGCAGCGGGTGCTGGCCGAAAGCCTGCGCCTCCAGTTGCGGCGCGACGGAGTCGGCGTCAGCGCCATCTGCCCGGGCTTCGTCGAGAGCGGCATCACCGCGGCCAACGATTTCCCGATGCCCTTCCTGATCAGCGCCGAGCGTGCCGCCGGCATCATCCGCCACGGCCTGGCGCGCGATCGGGGGCGCATCGCCTTTCCCTTGCCGACCAAAGCCGCCATCTGGCTGGTCGCGGCACTGCCGGCCAGCTGGAGCGCCGGCCTGCTGAGCCGGCAAGGCTAGCGGTCGGCGAAGGCATCCCAGGCTGCGACCAGCCGCGCCGCCGTCGTCCATACGCAGAGCATCGCGAAGACGATCGCGATCCAGGCGAACGCCGCCGGCCACAGGCACATCAGCACGAAAAACAGGATGGTCTCGGTGCCCTCGACCAGGCCGGCGCTGTAGTAGATCGACTTGTGGCCGCGCACGCTGGTGCTTTCGCCGCGCTTGGCGGCCACCGCCGCCCAGGCCAGGAACGAGGCGCTGGTGCCCATGAAGCCGGTCAGCAACAGCGCCGCCCAGACGGCGTTGACCGGCTGCGCCAGGGCGAAACCCAGCACCACCACGGCGTAGAACACCATGTCGGCGACGATATCGAAGTAGCCGCCGAAATCGGTCAGCGTCGTTCGTCGCGCCACGGCGCCGTCCAGCCCGTCGAGCAGGCGATTGACCAGGATCGCCAGCAGCGCCCAGGCGTAGTGCTGCGTCGCCAGCAGCGGCAGCGTCGTCAGACCGACAACCAGCCCCAGGCTCGTGATCGCGTTGGCACCAACGCCGCGCGTCGCCAGCCAGCCAGCAACGCGATCAAGCGGCGGGTCGATCAGCCGTCGCGCGAGGGGATCGAGCATGCGCGCAACTTGGCGCGGGCCGCCGCACCTGCAAAGCGGCAATTCCGGCCAAGCTGACTTGCCTCGCGATCGCCGCGTCCGCCCGGCCGCGCTCGCAAGGCGCGCGGACCGCTAGCGCGTATCCCCATCGAATCGAACCTGGGAGCGCGGGCCTCCGGCTCGCTCAAGAGCGGGCGAGACGCCCGCGCTCCAAGGATGATCGATTCCGTGCGGCCGGAACCTGCTCTAACGCGAGCGCTCGCCGCCCTCGCCGCCGGAGAGCGGGCGCAGTTCGACGACGCCACCCGCGCCGGTTCGGGTCGTTTCAGGCGGCGCGGCGCGCGCCGCCGCGGCCGCGGCATCGGCCAGCTTCAGGCGCTGGTAGGTCCGCCAGCTGAGCGGCAGGGTGCACAGGTAGAGCAGCATGCCGCCGGGCAAGGTCAGCCACGGCGACGTCGCCAGAAGGCCGACCAGCAGCGCGATTCCCAGGAAGATCGGCAGCACCCAATGCGGCGCGATGCGGCTCTTCTTGAAGGAGTAGGTCGGCAGGCGGCTGACCATCAGGGCGGCGACTCCGATCAAGAATACGCCGCCAACCACAGGGTGGCTCAGCCACGGCCAGGCAATGTCCGGACTGAGGCTGAGCATCAGCGGCACCATCACCACCAGCGCGCCGGCCGGCGCCGGCACGCCGGTGAAGAAGTTGCCGGCCCATGCCGGCGGCGCTTCCTCGGCGGTGAGGCCGACGTTGAAGCGCGCCAGGCGCATGGCGCTGCAGATCGGAAACATCAGGGTGATCACCCAGCCCAGGCTGCCCGCCGTCTGCAGGCTGAACAGATACATCAGCAACGCCGGTGCCACGCCAAAGGCGCAGAAATCGGCCAGCGAATCGAGTTCGGCGCCGAACCGGCTGGTGACGTTGAGGCGCCGCGCCACGCGGCCGTCCAAGGCGTCGAAGATCGCCGCCGCGATCACCGCCAGCACGGCCGAGCGGAAATCGCCGGCCAGGCCGAAGCGGATCGCGGTCAGGCCGGAGCACAGCGCGATCGTCGTCAGGACGTTCGGCAGCAGCCGGTTGAACGACGGGCCGCGCAAGGCGCCGACGCGTGGCGTCGGCGAGGTTGGTCCGGTGTCAGTTTCGCCCATGGCTACACTCCCAACCGACGCTCAAAGTTCGACCGCCGGCCGTGGCCGCGGATCGCCTGCCGACATGTCGGCGATCACCGTCTCGCCGCCGATCATACGCTGGCCCGGA
>DATFGV010000118.1:0-7634 GCA_035249115.1 Vineibacter sp. | reverse complement strand
TCCGCCACCGCTTTTGCGGCGATCGGCCGGGTGTCGGCGTTGGCGTGATCGGGCGGGACGGGTTCCGGTTCGGGCGCTGCGGCGTCGGCCGCGACATCTGGCCTGTCGGCTGTCGCGCCGGCTGGATCACCTGGTTCGGCGGCGGGATCGCGCGTCTCGCCGCCGGCGTCGGACGGCGCCACTTCGGCCGCAGGCGCGGTTGCGATCGCGGCGCCAGCTTCGATCCGCTCCGCGACCAGCTGGGCGCGCTCTTCGCGCGCGTCCTCGATGTCACTGCGGTCAACGCCGCGGCGGGCGGGCGGATCGTCCACCTCGCGCTGGGCACGCTGGGCCTGTTCGGCCAGCAGCTTTTCGCGGTCGGCGACCGGGATCTGATAGTAGTCGGGATGGATTTCCGAGAACGCCAGGAAACCGTGGCGATTGCCGCCATACTCGACGAACGCCGCCTGCAGCGACGGTTCGATTCGAACCACTTTGGCGAGGTAGATATTGCCCTTGAGCTGCTTCTTAGTGGCGGTCTCGAAGTCGAATTCCTCAAGACGCGTTCCGTCGACCACGACCACCCGGGTTTCTTCCGGATGAGTGGCGTCGACCAGCATACGCTTGGCCATTGCCAATTACTCCGCGACGTCCGCGGAAACGCCCGTGCGAACTGGCAGGCGCGACGTCCGTCGCTTATCGCGAGGCTGGCAGCACCGGCGTCTTCCCGTCGAACGGCGTTTTGGGACGCCAGGACAGGGACGTCGTCGGCACCCCGGGCGCAAGACCACGCCAACCTCGGGGTTTCTTCAAGCCGCCGTCACCATAGTGTCCTATCCGGAGTTCCTGAGCGGTCGCTCGACCACACCTCCCGAGGATCGGGAAGTTGCAGGGCTGGAACCGGACACCGTCGGCCTGCCGCCCCAACGCGACATGACCGAACGACGACGACTGTTCGCGGTTCGGACCATACGCTGTGCCGGCACGGCCGACAACCTCAACTTAAAGCGCCGGCGCGAAAGCCATTAAAGCACCTTAAGTTTGCCATTTAGTGATATGAAAAATAGCCTTAAATGTGGTATCTAACCGCGCTGTCCCCAGTTTCGGACGGTGATTTTCCCGGCCATGTCGCCGCCTAACCTGTCGCGTCGTCGCACCGCTTGGCTGATCAGCACGGCCCTGGCCGGCGTCGCTGGCCTGCCATCCGCGACGTCGGCAGCCGATCCGGCAGCCAAGGGCCCGCCGACCGCCCGGCCGCCGCCCGGTCGAAAGCCGACGCCCGCCAAGCCCAAGCCGAGAGTGGTGGTGATCGATCCCGGCCATGGCGGCCCGGACCCGGGTGCCATCGGCTTCGCCGGCCACCATGAAAAGGCCGTTGCCATGGCGGCGTCGCGGGAGATGGCGCGGCAGCTCTTGGTCACAGGCCGCTACCGGCCGGTGTTGACCCGCCATGGCGACACCTACGTCGCCCTGCGCGACCGCGTCGCGCGGGCCCGCCTGGCCAAGGCCGAGCTCTTCGTCTCGGTGCATGCCGATGCCCATGCCGCGCGATGGACCCGCGGCGCCAGCGTCTACACCCTGTCGGAGGACGCGTCCGATCGCGAAGCGGCGGCGCTCGCCGCCAAGGAAAACAAGTCCGATATCGTCGGCGGCGTCGATCTGCGCGGCAGGACGGCCGACATCACCAGCATCCTGATCGACCTGTCGCAACGCGAAACCATCAACCACTCACGCGCCTTTGCCGGCCTGTTGCTCGATGCGATGGCCGCCGCCGGCATCGGCCTGCTGGAACACAGCCACCGGTACGCCGGCTTCGCCGTTCTGACGGCGCCGGACACGCCGGCCGTGCTGCTTGAAATGGGATATCTGTCGAACCAGCAGGACGAGCGCCTGCTGCTGCAGCCGGCCTATCTGCGGCGCCTTGCGGCTGCGCTGGTCGACGCCACCGATCGCTATTTCGCCACCCGTCCGCCACCGGCGCCACCGCCGGCCGCCCCGCCACCGCCCGCCGCCACGCCCAAGCCGGCGCCTCCTTCAGCCTCGAAAAAGGCGTAGTCACGCGACAACGTGCGCGTCCCTCTGACGCACGGTCGGGATGCCAGCCGACCGGTGGACGGTCTAAGATGAGTAATGCGACGGAACCGGCCGCGAGATCAGGCGTGTTGTTGATCATGAGATGGCTGCTGCGGACGGGGTTTGTGGGCTTGGTGCTCGCGATCCTCGGCATGGGCGGCGTTTACTACTATTTCGCCCCCGGACTGCCCGACCACAAGCAGCTGGTCGACTACCAGCCGGCGATGACCACCCGCCTGTACACCGGCGACGGCCGACTGCTGGCCGAGTACGCCAAGGAGAAGCGCGCCTTCGTGCCGACGGCGGAAATGCCCAAGCGGCTGGTCTATGCCTTCGTCGCGGCCGAGGATCAGCGCTTCTTCTACCATCCCGGCGTCGATCCGATCGCGATCAGCCGGGCCATGCTCAGCAACCTGCAGAACGCCTCGAAGGGCCGACGCCTGGAGGGCGCCTCGAGCATCACCCAGCAGGTGGCCAAAAACTTCCTGGTCGGCAACGAGGCCTCGGTCCGGCGCAAGATCCGCGAGGCGATCCTCGCCTTCCGCATCGAAGCGGCCTTCAGCAAGGAGCACATCCTCGATCTCTACCTCAACGAGATCTATCTCGGCGGCGGCAACTACGGCGTGGCGGCGGCGGCGCTCAACTATTTCAACAAGTCGCTCGACGAACTGACGCTGTCGGAGATGGCCTATCTCGCGTCGCTGCCCAAGTCGCCCAACCGCTACCACCTTGTGCGCCACGCCAAGGCGGCGCACGAGCGGCGCGACTACGTGCTGGGTCGCATGCACGAGGACGGCTACATCACCGCCGACGAGATGCGCGCCGCCAAGGCCGAGCGCCTGACGCCGCGCAAGCGCGCCGATCCGGAATTCGCCCTGGCCGAGTTCTTCACTGAGGAAGTGCGGCGCAACCTGATGGCTGCCTACGGCGAAAAGGGCGTCTACGAAGGCGGCCTGACGGTGCGCACCTCGGTCGACTTCGACATCCAGCGGATCGCCGACGAGGCGCTGCGCGAGGGTCTGGTCGAATTTGACCGCCGGCACGGTTGGCGCGGCGCCAAGGACCGCTTGGCGACGCTCGATGACTGGCAGCGCGGCCTGGCGCGTCATCTGGAAGCGCATCCCTTCACCGGCCTCAAGGCGTGGAAGCCGGCGGTGGTGCTGAGCATCGGCAACGCCGGCGCCAAGATCGGCATGACCGACGGCGAAGGACAGATCGCGCCCGCCGACCTGGCCTGGACGGCCGGCAAGCGCCTGCAGCCCGGTGACCTGATCGCCGTCGAGCCGCGGCCGAAGCAGGCGGGCACCTACGCCGTGCGCCAGATCCCGGAGGTCGACGGCGCGGTGCTGGTGATGGACGTGCAGACCGGTCGCATCCTGGCGATGAGCGGCGGCTGGAGTTACCAGCGCAGCCAGTTCAATCGCGCCACCCAGGCGCAGCGCCAGCCCGGCTCGGCTTTCAAGCCGTTCGTCTATCTCGCCGGCCTGCAGGCCGGTATGTCGCCTGCCACGCTGATCCTTGACGCGCCCATCGAGCTGCCCGGCGGGCCCGGCCAGCCGGTGTGGCGGCCGCAGAACTACGGCGGCGCCGTCGGCGGCGGACCGATGACCTTCCGCCAGGGCGTCGAGCTGTCACGCAACCTGATGACCGTGCGCCTCGCCAAGTCGGTCGGCATGGAACGGGTCGGCGCCGTCGCCAAGCAGTTCGGTGTCGACGAGAATCCCAAGCCCTATCTGCCGATCGCGCTGGGCGCCGGCGAGACCACCTTGCTGCGCATGACCATGGCCTACGCCATGCTGGCCAACGGCGCGCGACGGATCACGCCCAGCCTGATCGACCGGGTGCAAGATCGCACCGGGCGTACCGTGTTCCGGCACGACCCGCGCACCTGTGTCGGCTGCGATGGCCCGGCCGTGGCGCCCGGCCAAATCCCCGACGTGGTCGACCGGCGTCAACCGTTCTTCGACCCGGTGTCGACCTACCAGATGGTGCACGTCATGCAGGGCGTGACGGTGCGCGGCACGGCGGCGCGGCTCGCCAAGCTTGGCCGGCCGATCGCCGGCAAGACCGGCACCACCAACGACTCGAAGGACGTGTGGTTCATCGGCGCGACGCCGGAGCTGGCGATCGGCGTGTTCGTCGGCTACGACGACCCGAAGACCTTGGGCCGCGAAACCGGCGGCTCGGTCGCGGTGCCGATCTTCGAGCGGGTCGCGCGCGAGGTCTTCAAGGACAAGGCGCCGACCCCGTTCCGCATTCCGCCCGGCGTGCGCCTGATCCGCGTCAACCCGCACGACGGCATGCCAGCGCCGGGCGAGGCGGGGGCGATCTGGGAAGCGTTCAAGCCCGGCACGGAGCCGACGGGCGATTACTACGTGGTCGACGGGAGCCTGCCGTTCGGCGTGCGCAGCCGCGACGATACGGTCAATCCCAATCCGATGCCGTCGATCACCGCCGGCGACGATCCCACCACCCAGCCCGGCATCATTGCGCCGCCGCTGCCAGCGACGCGCGGCCAGCGGCCGACCTTGACGGGCACCGGCGAGACCTACTAAGAGCAGCCGCCTTGCACGGGATCGCTTCATGGTGAGCTTGTCGAACCATGAAGCGGCGGCACAATCGATCGTGAGTGATCGTCTTCATGGTTCGACAGGCTCACCATGAAGGCTTGGTCGCCCGGTCATGGACGAAGCTGATGCGCGCCGAAATCGTTGACCTGGTCGAAGAGATCAAGCAGTCGGTCGAGCTGCTGAGGAGGCATCTTTGACTTCGACCGGGCGGTGGACCGTCTGGCCGAGCTGAACGCGCGCGCCGAAGACCCCAATCTGTGGAACGACGCCAGGCAGGCGCAGAGCCTGATGCGCGAACGCGACCGCCTCGACAAGGCGGTGGGCGCGGTGCGGCGCATCGAGGGCGATACGGCGAACAACGTCGGGATGATCGAGCTGGCCGAGGCGGAAGGCGACCAGGCGCTGGTCAGCGAGGCCGAGGCCGCGATCCGCGCCCTGCACGACGAAGCCGCGCGGCTGCGCCTTGAATCGCTGTTGTCCGGCGAGGCCGACGCCAACAACTGCTACGTAGAGATCAACGCCGGCCAGGGCGGCACCGAGGCGCAGGACTGGGCCGAGATGCTGGCGCGGATGTACATGCGCTGGGCCGAGCAGCACGGCTACAAGGTGACCTACCTCGAGGAGAGCCCCGGCGAGGGCGCCGGCATCAAGTCCTGCGCCATGAAGGTCGACGGGCCCAACGCCTACGGCTGGCTGAAGACCGAGAGCGGCGTGCACCGCCTGGTGCGTATCTCGCCGTTCGACGGCAACGCGAGGCGCCATACCAGCTTCGCCTCGGTCTGGGTCTATCCCGAGGTCGATGAGACCATCGAGATCGAGATCCTCGACAAGGACCTGCGCGTCGACACGTATCGCGCCTCGGGAGCGGGCGGGCAGCACGTCAACAAGACCGACTCGGCGGTGCGCCTCACCCACATCCCCAGCGGCATCGCGGTCGCCTGCCAGCAGGAGCGTTCGCAGCACCAGAACCGCGCCAAGGCGATGCAGATGCTGAAGGCGCGGCTCTACGAGGTCGAGCTGCAGAAGCGCGAGGCCGAGCGGCTGGCGCTGGAGGCGGCCAAGACCGACATCGGCTGGGGCCACCAGATTCGCTCCTACGTCCTGCAGCCCTACCAGATGGTGAAGGACCTGCGCACCGGCGTCGAACGCACCGATCCGCAGAAGGTGCTGGACGGCGACCTCGACGGCTTCATGGCGGCCAGCCTGGCGGCGCGGCTGGGCGGCGACGAGAAGGCGGCGTAGGTACCGGCCTTCCGGCGGCGGTGTCGGGACAGCCGCAACCAGCGGTTTCCGGCCATGCCCCGGAAAATTACCTGGGCGATCCGACGCCGATGAACCGGCCGTTTTCCGATCGTCGCGGGGGTTGTTTACCGCCCGTAGGCGGCATCTGCGGCTGCCTGTCGGCGGCGCAATCCTTCATCATCGGTGAACCATTTCTGACACCGGATTTCCCTGCAAAAACAATCTGTTGCGCCGGCGCCGTGCCATGCCCCGATCGCGACCGCGGAGCTGGCGGGCGGCTGTGGCCAATCCCCCTTGTTACCCGGTCGCGGAAAGCTAAGACGGCGATCCGGTGCCGATGGAATCGGGTTTTGGCCGGACGACAGGGGGGTCATTTACCGCCCATGTGCGGCACCCGTGATCGCCCTCCGCCTCAGGGTACGGCCGTCGAGGCGGGCGCTAGCGGTGCAGCGCTCCCACCATCCGCTCGAGGATCTGGTCGAGGATCGCCATCGAGGTCGCGAAGTTGAAGCGCACGAACTGGCGGCAGTCGGGGTCGAAGCTTTCGCCGGGGCTGAAGCCGATCTTGGCCTGGTCGTGGAAGAAGTCGAAGGCGGAGGTCTTGAGGTTCAGCGCCGTGCAGTCGAGCCAGGCCAGGAACGTGCCCTCGGGCGCGTGGATGCGGATGCCCGGCGCTTCGGCGCGCAAGGTGTCGACCAGCCGGTCGCGGGCCAGAAGCAGATGCGCCATGACGGCGTCGAGCCAGGGCTGGCCCGCATCCCAGGCGGCGACCGTGGCGTCGACGCCGATGGCGTTGGGGTCGCCCATCAGCCGCGCCGGAACGCGCTTCAGGAAGCGCTCGCGCAAGGCGGCCGAGCCGAAGTGCAGCACGGCGCAACGCAGTCCCGGGATGTTGAAGCTCTTGGTCGGCGATGTGATGGTCACCGTCCGCGCCGCGATCTCCGGCGACAGCGACGCGATCGGGATATGCCGATGGCCGGGGTACACGAGGTCGGCGTGGATCTCGTCGGAGATGATGATCATGTCGCGGGCGATGGCGAACCGGGCCATCGCCAGCAACTCCTCGCGGCTGAAGACGCGGCCGGTCGGATTCTGCGGATTGCACAGCACGAACAGGCGGCTGCGCGCGTCGACCTGGCCGGCGATCTCGGCGGTGTCGCAGACGTGCCGGCTGCCGTCGTCGCGCATGCTGAGCTTGATCAGCTTGCGGCCGGTCGTGTTGATCACGTCGCGGAAAGGCGGGTAGTTGGGCACCTGCAGTACGACGCCGTCGCCCGGCTCGGAGAACGCCAGCACAGGCGCGTAGGTGCCCTGCACGAGGTCGGCCAGCGGCAGCACCATTGCGGGATCGACCTGCCAGTCGAAGCGCGCCTTCATGCGCCGCGCGAAAGCCTCAGTGACGGCCAGTCCGGCCTTCTCGCCGTTGCGCATGGGATAGCCGTAGTCGCGCACATCGACAATGCGGCGCACCGCCTGCTGAATCGGCTCGGCGACCGAAAAGTCCATCTCCGCCACCCAGGCCGGCAGCACGTCGGGCCCGTACTTGCCCCACTTGGAATTCTGCAGCTGGCGTAGCGCCGCTTCCGGCAGGTCGAAGGGGTTGGCCGGGAGGGGGGTCGTCTGAACGCGTGCCTGCGCGATTGCCACGGTGCGATCCTTGTGTGGGCTCGGCTGTGGCCGCGTCAAGCAACGGCCGCCGCATGAAATCCGGACCGCTGTTGTCGGCGAAGCCGATCATGACCGCAAGAGCGATGCGGCGGACCCGGGGCA
>DATFGV010000117.1:0-2197 GCA_035249115.1 Vineibacter sp. | reverse complement strand
AGACATCGCGGCCGCGCTCCGGTGCCAGCCGGTAGTGCAGGGCGAGGGAATAGGGCTTCAGCTCCACCATGGTGCCCGGCCACGGCAGGCATGCCGCCCGCACTCGTGCGACCCATTCAGCCGGCAGTGCCCCGACGGGCGCCAGCAGGCGCTGCGCGCCGTCGTCCAGCCTGGCCGAGGCACCATGATTGCCCGCCACGGGCAGCACCAGCGGCGCCAGCAAGCGATCGATCTCCTCGACCGGGCGGCCACTGACGATCGCCAGCGCGCCGTCGAGCCGTTCGCGCAGCCGCGCCAGGACCTCGCGCAGCCCATCGGGCACCGTTACCGACGAGGGTGTGGGCGCGAGGTCGAGCAGGGTGCCGTCGAGATCGAGGAACAGCGCCCAGTCCGGGCGGATCGCCGGCGGCGGTCCGATGCTCGCAGGGGTATGCGATTTCACAGCGAGTGAATCTGTCATTCACCGAACATCCTGCCCTGACGCCGCTGGGTCAACCCATGGCGATTCATGCACATTTCCCATTTTGAGCGTGTCAGGTGCGCCGAAACGCCGCGCGCCGCGACAATGGGCCGTTAGGGGTCGGCAGCGCCGGCACCCGAGTCAGGCGATGATGTCGGGGATCAGCTTGCTTTCGATCAGCGCGATCTGGTCCTTGAGCCCGAGCTTGCGCTTTTTCAGTCGCTGCAGCTGGATCATGTCAAATGGCGCCTTCTCGGCCAGGCGCGCGATTACCTCGTCGAGGTCGCGATGCTCCTGCTGCAGGGCAGCCAGCTTGGCGCGCAGGGCATCAGGGTCGAGGTCGAGATCTTGCATCGGGCGCGCGGGTGCCTCTTGTGCCGGCGCAGCCTAGCAAATCAGTGCGCCCCGGTGTACGGGTCTGGCGCGGGCGTCAGGGGCCGTGGCGGACGCGGCTTGAGTGCGCCCTCAGGCCAGCTTGCCGCCGGCCTTCGGGGTGATCGGCTCGCGATGAGCGATTTTCTGCCGCATCCGTTCTGGAACTTCTCGCTCGAGGTCTATGCCGCAGAGGGCGTGGCGCGCGCCTGCCTGGAGCTGCAGGAGCGCCGCCGGGCCAACGTCAATGTCCTGCTGCTCTGCGTCTGGCTCGGCGCTTCGGGGCGAGGCACCCTGAGCGTCGATCGGTTGAAAGCGCTGCTGGCCGAGATCGAACCCTGGCATGCAAGCGTGGTTGCTGCGGCGCGGACCATGCGGCGGCACGTCAAGGAAGGCGACTGGCCGACAGCGCCGGCCGAGACCGTGCAGGCGGCGCGCCGGCGGATCGCCGAGGCCGAACTGGCGGCCGAGCATGTCGAGCAGCTGATGCTGGCCTCCCACTGGCCATTGCCCGGCGATCGCGACCGACCGCCGCATCGGCGTCTGCGCGCTGCGGTGGGCAATCTCGGTGTCTACGCTGTTTGCCTTGGCGTGACGCCCGACGATACCGATCGCGAGGCGCTGCTGCCGTTGGTGGCGGCGGCGTTTCCGGCGCTGCACCGCTTCGAAGCCGAGCGCGCGCTCGGGCTGGGCGGCTGACGTGCCGCCTGGCGACGACTATCTCCATGCCATGAGCGACGCGCGGCCGCGTGTCACCGCGAGCTGGTCGATGCTGCCGCCAGATGCTGCGGCGCCGCGCGAACGCGTGCTGGTGATCGGCGCCGGCATGGCGGGGCTGGTGGCGGCGCGGCTGCTGGCCGACAGCGGCTGTGCCGTGACCGTGCTCGAGGCCCGTTCGCGCATCGGCGGCCGCGTTTGGACCGACGATTCGCTGGGCGTGCCGATCGATCTGGGCGGTTCGTGGATTCATGGAGCCGACGACAATCCATTGACCGACTGGTGCGCCGCGTTAGGGGTCGAGTTGGTCGAGACGTCAAACGAACGGCGGTTGATCGAACGCGACGGCACGGTGCTGGGCAGCGACGCTGATGTGCAGCTCCGCGCCTCTCGTGGCAGGGCGGCGATGACGTCGGCGCTGCGCCAGGCGGTGCAGCGCAGCAACGAAGTCGCAGCGCAAGGCCGGCCGCGCACGGTGTCGCTGGCCGACGCGGCGGAGCCGTTGTTGCGGGCATCCTGGCTGCCGGAGTTCGATCGGCGGGTGCTGGCACACACGGTGTCGACGGGCGAGGGCGTACAGGGGGCGCCGGCCGACCGGCTGGCGGTCGAGGAATGGTTTCCCACCGAGGCCTACAAGGTGAACGCGAT
>DATFGV010000116.1:0-3211 GCA_035249115.1 Vineibacter sp. | reverse complement strand
GCCTCGGAATAGCGCGGTGGCGGCTCGGTGAAATGCTGCTCGGGCGTCACGTCGCCGCGCTGCAGCGCTTCCTGCGGCTGCACGTCGGGCAGGCGGGCGCCGTTCTCGCTCTCCTCGTCGTCCTTGCCTTCCTCGTAGAGGGTCAGGAAGCCGTCGAACTTCACGACCGAGCCGGTCGCGCGCAGGCGGACATTGTGGTCGCCCGACTCGATGTCGACCGTGACCTGGTCGAACACGGCGCTTTCCATCTGGCAAGCCACGGTGCGCTTCCAGATCAGCTCGTAGAGCCGCAGCTGGTCGCGATCGAGATGGCGCGCAATGCTGTCGGGCGTACGGAACAGGTCGGTGGGCCGGATCGCCTCGTGCGCCTCCTGGGCATTCTTGAGCTTGGAGGTGTAGGAGCGCGGCTTCTCCGGCAGGTAGTCCTTGCCGTACTTGCTGTCGATCAACTGGCGGGTCTGCGTCAGCGCTTCGGGCGCCAGGTCGACACCATCGGTGCGCATGTAGGTGATCAGGCCGACGGTCTCGCCGTCGACGTCGACACCTTCATACAGCCGTTGCGCGATGCGCATGGTCTGGGCGGCGCCGAGGCCGAGCTTGCGCGACGCCTCCATCTGCAAGCTGGAGGTGATGAACGGTGGCGGCGGGTTGCGGCGTACCTGGCGGCGGTCGACTCCGGCGACGACAAAGGCCCGGTTCTCGATCTGCGCCTTGGCCGCCAGCGCCTCGGCCTCGGTCGCGATGTCGAATTTGTCGAGCTTTTCGCCGTTGAGGTGCGTCAGCCGCGCCGTGAAAGTCTGGCCGCGCGGCGTGGTGAACAGGGTGTCGACAGTCCAGTACTCGCGGGCGCGGAAGGCCTCGATCTCGGCCTCGCGCTCGCAGATCAGCCGCAGCGCGACCGACTGGACCCGACCGGCCGACTTGCTGCCGGGCAGCTTGCGCCACAGCACCGGCGAGAGGGTGAATCCCACCAGGTAGTCCAGCGCCCGGCGGGCAAGATAGGCCTCGACCAGCGGCTGGTCGATGTCGCGCGGATGGGCCACCGCCTCCTGCACCGCATTCTTGGTGATGGCGTTGAAAGCGACGCGCTTGACCGCCACGCCCTTCAGTGCGTTCTTGCGGCCAAGGATGTCCATGACATGCCAGGAGATCGCCTCGCCTTCGCGGTCCGGGTCGGTCGCGAGATAGAGGGTCTTGGCGCCCTTGACCGCCCGGGCAATGTCGTTGACCCGCTGCTGCGATCGGGAGTCGACCTCCCAATCCATGGCGAAGTTCTCATCCGGGCGGACCGAGCCGTCCTTGGCCGGCAGGTCGCGGACATGCCCAAAACTGGCCAGCACGGTGTAGCCGGGGCCGAGGTACTTGCCGATGGTCTTGGCTTTGGCGGGTGATTCGACGACGACGACGTTGGGCATCTCGATGTTACGCCGGCGATCCGCCGCCGCTCCACGATTGCGCCCAAATCACTAGCGATATCAACGCTTTAGATTAGGACGACCTGATTTCCTTGCAGCCGCTCCACCTGTCCGGAAAGCTCCAGGTCAAGCAGGGCGGCTGTGACGAGGGCGGCCGAGACATGGCACTCGCGGATCAGTTCGTCAACCGGGGTCGGGCTGCGGCCTAGTCGCGCCAGGAGCTGGTGCCTAAGATCTTCCGATGATTTTTCAATGAGTTGATCTGTGAGATCGGGGACTGTTTTCGCCTTGGCGGAGCTGCTTCCCGGGCGACCGACGGGCCGCCGGCCGGGCGGCACGGCGCCCGGTAGGCCGTCGGGAGGTGCCGATTCAACAGGGGTCACCGCCTGCGCACGGGTTGCAGACTCGCCGCAGTCGGACTCCTGCCAGTGTAGGCGGTCTACGGCACTGACGTTCGCCACCGGCTCAGCTCCTGCGGCTGCGCTGACGCCGCCGGCGGCCGCCTTCCTTGTGCCCATGACCGGCAATAGGGCCAGGATGTCGGAGGCTGAGTCGACCAGCACAGCGCCGGCGCGGATCAGGCGGTTGGTGCCGCGGCAGCGCGGATCGAGCGGCGATCCGGGAACGGCGAACACCTCGCGGCCCTGGTCGGCGGCCTGCCGGGCGGTGATCAGCGAGCCGGATTGCAGCGCCGCCTCGACCACCAGAACGCCCAATGACAGGCCCGAGACGATGCGGTTGCGGCGCGGGAAATGCCTCGCCTGCGGCACGGCGCCCAGCGGCGCTTCCGACAGGATCAGGCCGCCGGCCGCGATGGCGCGGTAGAGCTCGTCGTTCTCGGGCGGATAAATGACGTCGACGCCACCGGCCAGCACCGCGATTGTGCCAGTGGCCAAGGCTGCGCGATGCGCCGCCGTGTCGATGCCGCGCGCCAGGCCCGACACCACCACCACGCCGGCGGCGCCCAGTTCGCCGGCAAGGCTGGCGCCCAGGCGGCGGCCGTTGGTCGAGGCATTGCGCGCGCCGACCACCGCCAGCGCCGGCTGGGCTAGCAGCCCGAGGTCGCCGATTGCCGCCAGCAGCGGCGGCGCATCGGGGATCTGTGCCAACAGGGCGGGGTACGCGGCGTCGCCCCGCACCAGGAAGCGCCCGCCCAGTCGAGCCAGGGCCGCCGCCTCGCGCCGCAAAACGTCAGCCGACGGCGGCACCGGTGCCGCCGAGAATCCGGCACGACGGGCGAGCGACGGCAGGGCCTGCAACGCCGCCTCGGCCGAACCGAAGTGGCCGAGCATCTCATGAAACGTCACGGGGCCGACGCGGGCGGTGCGCGCCAATCGGGCGCGTGCCAGACGTTCGCCTTCCAGCGCCTCTTGGTCGGCGTTTGCCGGCGCAGCGGCCGGCGACAAAGCCAGACTCGCCATGCGGGCCATCAGCGGCAGTGGTGTGAGCGCGTTCATGGGATGTTTCCATAACGCGAATCACGCATGCTGTAAATCGCGCAAAAGTTGTAGGTGCCGGTTGGCGCGGAAGACGCGGTCAGCGGAGCTTGGGATTGAGCGCGTCGCGCAGCCAGTCGCCCAACAGATTGACGGCCAGCGACAGCAGCACCAGCGCCAGGGCTGGAAAGATCACGATCCACCACTCGCCCGAGAACAGGAAGGCATTGCCGATGCGGATCAGGGTGCCGAGCGACGGTTGGGTCGGCGGCATGCCGACGCCCAGGAACGACAGCGACGCCTCAGCGATGATCGCCAGCGCCAGGCCGATAGTGGAGATCACCAGCACCGGCCCCAGGG
>DATFGV010000115.1:0-6740 GCA_035249115.1 Vineibacter sp. | reverse complement strand
CCCCCAAGCCTCTGGGCCGCCGCAGCGGGCCACGCCAGTCCCGGAAAGGAACGGCCGGCGCATGGCAGCGCCGACCGTCCGACATTGCTAACGCAAGCGGGTGAAACCGCTCAGAGCGGCAGCTTGCCGAAATGATGCTCGTAGGCGACGCGGTAGTCGGCGGCGTTGAACATCTCGTAGTAGACGACCCGCTTCACCCACTCCTTCTGCGAGTCCATCACCTTCTTCATGAACGGATCCTTGCTGAGCTCGACGATCAGGCCGTCCCAGGCCTTGATCTGCGCCTCGAACACGTCCTTGGGCGTGCGGATCACGTTGACCTTGTCCTTGGACATCAGCTCCTGCAGGTCTTTCGAGTAGTAGTCCTGCGCCTTCCACTCGTTGGCCGACGACACCGCCTCGGCGCCGTACTGCAGGATCGCCTGGTGCTCCTTGGGCAGGCCGGCGAACTTCGCCTTGTTGAACATGATCTCGAAGTACTCGGTCGCCTGATGGTAGCTGCCCATCATGTAGTTCTTGGCCACGTCCTGGGCGCCGAAGCGGCGATCCGAGGTCGGGTTGTTGAACTCGAAGGCGTCGATCACGCCGCGCTCCATCGCCGGCACGATTTCGCCGCCGGGCAGCTGCGCCACCGCCAGGCCCATGGCCTGCATCAGGTCGGCGGCCAGGCCGACGGTGCGGTACTTCAGGCCCTTCAGGTCGGCCATGCTCTTGACCGGCTTCTTGAACCAGCCGAGCGGCTGGGTCGGCATCGGCATGGCGAAGAAGCTGACGACGTTGAGCTTCATGATGTCGTTGAGCAGCTCGTTGAACAGCTCGCGCCCGCCGCCGTTGTGGATCCAGCCCAGGCCCTGGTTGGCGTTGAAGCCGAACACCGGGCCGGTGCCGAACAGCGACGCCGCCTTGTGCTTGCCGTACCAGTAGACCGTCACGGTGTGTGCGCCGTCGAGCACGCCGCCATGCACCGCGTCCTGCACGCTGAAGGGATGCACCACGGCGCCGCCGACCAGGAAGTCGACCCGCAGCCGGCCGCCGGCCATGGCGTTGACCCGGTCGACGTAGTCCTGCGCCATCTCGTTGAAGACGTCCTTGGCACCCCACGAGCCCTGCATTTTCAGGGTCGTGGTCTGGGCGCGACTGACTTGCGGCATCGCCAGGGTGGCCGTCGCGGCCGCGGCGCTGGCGATCCCCGCCGATTTGAGGAACGAGCGACGCTTCGCCGCCGACCCGCTCGATTTGCCCATTGTCTGGGTCATGGTCACCTCCCGATATGTTGGTTTCGCCTACCGCGCCACTTAGCGCACTTGAGCGTCAAAAAGTATGGTCCGCACAACGGGTTGTTGGCAAGGGCGGAGCGTGCAGCGACCACATCACAACATCTGCCGGCGGCAAGATAGGAATGTGATAGCAAGTCACCCGCTTTATACCAGCCGGCGACAGGCGCGCCGGCGCCGCCGCCCGCCGGCGGTCGGTGGTGCCTGGGGATGGAGAGGCAGGATGCAGCGCATCGGACTGCTGGGCTACGGCGCCATCGGCAAACGCGTCACGGAAGCGTCGGCCGCCGGGCGGCTGCCAGGCATCGAATTGGTGGCGGCGCTGGTCCGCCGGCCGCGGTCCGCGACGAACGAGCCGCTGGACGTCAGCCATGACCCGGACTGGTTCTTCCGCTACCGGCTGGACGCCGTTGTCGAGGGCGCCGGCCACCAGGCGGTGCGCGACTACGCGGCGCGCATCCTCGAGACCGGCACCGACCTCTATGTTACGTCGGTCGGCGCCTTCACCGACACCGACCTGCTCGATCGCGTCGTCGACGCCGCCCGCGCCGGCGGCTGCCGCGTCTACCTGCCGTCGGCCGGCATCGGCGGGCTGGACATGCTGGCTTCGCTCGCCCAGGGCGGGCTCGAAGAAGCCACGATCACCGTGCGCAAGGACCCCGAGTCGTGGAAAGGCACCGCTGCCGAGTCGCTGGTCGACCTCGACGCGCTGAAGGCACCGTATACCGTGTTCGACGGCAGCGTGCGTGAGGGCGCCCGACTCTATCCGCAGAACGTCAATATCTCGGCCGCCACGGCGCTGGCCGGCATCGGGCTGGACCGCACCCGCGTCGTGATCGTCGCCGATCCGACCATCACCACGCATGTCTGCGAGATCGTCGCCCGGGGGCCGCTCGGCTCGATGCGCTTCGTCGAGGACCTCGTGCCCTCGACCGAGAACCGCAAGACCAGCACGCTGGTCGGCCACGCCATCGTCAAGACCTTGCGCAACCGCGCCGCGACCTTGGTGATTGGCGGTTGAGGCGATGTCGAGCGCCCGCTCCAGCCACCGGAAGCCGCCGCCAACCGCGGCGCTGACGGCTGATGAGCTGCTGGCCCGCGTGCTGCATCGCGATGGCCTGATGCTGGTGATCGACAAGCCGGCGGGCATCGCCGTGCATGGCGGGCCGGGCGGCAGCCCGAACCTTGAGGACATGTTCGATGCCCTGCGCTTCGGTTGGTCGCGGCCGCCCGCCCTGGCGCATCGCCTCGACCGCGATACCTCGGGCTGCCTGGTGCTGGGCCGACATCCCAAGGCGTTGCGCAAGCTGGGCGCCCTGTTCGCGGCCGGCAAGATCGAGAAGACCTATTGGGCGATCGTGCACGGCGCGCCCGCGGCGGCCGAAGGCACTGTCGACCAGCCGCTGCGCAAGGTGACGCGCCGTGACGGCGGCTGGCGAATGCTGGCCGATCCGGCGGGCCAGCCGGCCATCACCGACTACCGCGTGTTGGGCCGCGGCGACGACATCACCTGGCTCGAGTTGCGGCCGCGCACCGGCCGCACGCACCAGGTGCGCGTGCATTGCGCTGCGCTCGGCTGCCCGATCGTCGGCGATCCGCTGTACGGCGCGCTGCCCGCGGACGGTACGCGGCTGCCGCCCCTGCACCTGCACGCCCGCGCCCTGGTCATCCCGCTCAAGGAAGGCGCGCCAGCGATCAAGGTCGAGGCCCCGCCGCCCGAGCACATGCAGGCGGCGTTACGCGCGCGTGGGTACACCGATCGGGGTCCTGGCCCCAAGTAACTTTGGCGCAAGCGCCCTACGACAGACTCCTTTGGAACCCGCGTGCTACGCCTCGATCAGCCCGATGCGGCGTTCGATTCTTGAAAGGCGCTCACTGATGTTGTCCAGGCGAACGGACTGAGCCGCATACGCTTGATGCAAATTCGCGGTTTCGCGCTCCAAATGCCCAACGCGATGAATAATCTCGCTCTGTCCGCTTTCCAGGCGCACAACACTATCCAGCACGCGCTGGACCATTGCCTGCAACAGCTCAAGACTTGGATCGGCCATATCGCTCTCTAGATGCCGTCCGATACGCTAACACATTACATTGCCTCGTGACAGGACGCGGGTTCTGCTCTCCGCCGCGCCCTTCAACTGAGGATTGTCAAATCATCCAGCGGCCGCCGTCGATCAGGATGGTCTGACCGGTGACGTAGCGCGCGCCGTCGCTGGCGAGGAACGACACGACATGCGCCACGTCCTCGGGCGCGCCGACGAAGCCCATCGGCACGCTGTTGCGGACCTTGTCGATCGTCTCCTTCGGCAGCCGGTCATGGGCGCGGGTGCGGATCGCGCCGGGACCGACGACGTTGACGGTGACGTGGAACGGCGCCAGCTCGCGCGCCAGGGAGCGGGTGAAGCCGACGACGCCCATCTTGGCGGCGGCATAGTCCACCAGGCCGACGTCGCCATAGAACGCCGACTCGGTCGACATGTTGATGATCCGCCCGCTCCGGCGCTGGCGCATGCCGGGCACGATCTGGCGCGACCAGCGCATGGTCGACAGCAGCGAGATCTCCAGCACGAAGCGCCAGACCTCGGGGTCGGACGTCCAGAACTCCGTGGCGCGCTCGCGGCCGCTCTGGCCGACGTTGTTGAACAGGATGTCGACCGGCCGCATCGCCTCGATGTCGCGCGCCGCCGCTTCGATCGCCGCCGGGTCGCGGCAATCGACCAGCAGCTTCCGGCACTGGCGTCCCTTGGCCTCGATGGCGGCAGCGACCTCGGCCAGCGGCTGGGCTTCGATGTCGACGATCGCCAGATCGCAACCGTCGTCGGCGAACCGCAGGGCGGTGGCGCGGCCGATGCCGTTGGCAGCGCCGGTGACGACGGCGAAACGCGGTTCGCTCAATGGAAGGTCCTCCCGGCATCGCCGGCCAGCGCCACGCCGGTCATGATCGACGAGGCACGGCTGGTCAGGAACAGCACAACCTGCGCCGCCTCCTCGGGCGTGGCGGCGCGCTTGATCAGGTAGCGGTCGAGGATGCGCTTCAGCTCGGCGTCGGGGTCGGGCTCGTTCTCGAACGACAGGCGGAACAGCGGCGTGTCGATGATGCCCGGGCAGAAGGCGTTGACCCGCACTGGCGCCAGCTCCATGGCCAGCGCCTTGCTGAACATCACCAGCCCCGCCTTGGAGGCGCAGTAGGCGGTGCGGTGCTTCAGCGGCACCAGGCCGGCGCCCGAGGCGACGTTGACCACGGTCGCCTCGGCGGCCCGCCGCAGCAGCGGTGCCGCGGCGCGGCAGACATGGAACGGGCCATTGAGGTTCACGGCCAGCAGCCGGTTCCACTCGGCCGGGCTCATGTCGGTGATCGGCTTGACGAGATCGATGCCCGCCGAATTCACCACGCCGTCGAGGCCGCCCATCGCCGCCGCCGCCTCGCCGACCGCGCGCGCCACTGCCGCTTCATCGGCGACGTCGACCGTGACTCCGGCCTTGCCACCGATCGCCGCGGCGATTTCGGCCATCCTCGGATCACGATCGAGCAGCGCCACCTGCGCGCCGCGACTTACGAACAGCTCGGCCGTCGCCTGCCCGATGCCCGAGGCGGCACCGGTGACCAGCACGCGCCGGCCGCTCAGGTCGGTTGCATCATCCGCCATAGGGAGTCCTCCGCAGCGCCACCGGCTCCATCACCATGTTGTGCTGCCGCAAATGCGGTCGAACAGCCTCGGCGACCTGATCGCAGCGCGCGAACCAGACCTTGGGATGCGCCAGGATGTGCTTGATCAGCTTTTCCAGCATGCTGATGCGCGAGGGCCGGCCAATGATTTGCGGGTGCATGGCCAGGACGAACTCGCGGTCCTCGCGGTAGAGCGTGTCGAACTCGTCGATCCAGCCCTCCAGCACCGACGACGGCGGATGCATGGTGCGGCCCGGCAGGGTGATCGAGTAGAGGAAGAACGGCGCGTCATCCAGCACCCAGGCGAAGGGGAACTCGACGATCTCGGTCGTCTCGCCGTCGATGCGCAGCAGATAGGGCGAATCGTCGTCGAAGAAGTTCGACGAGTAGCCGAAGCCGTATTCCCTCAGCAGCTTGAGCGTGATCTGGCTGAACTCGCCGGCCGGCGAGCGGTAGCCGACCGGCTTGCGGCCGGTCATCTTCTTGATGATCTCGATGCCCTTCTCCATCTCCTCGCGTTCCTGCTCGGGCGTGAGGCTGGTGATCCAGGCGTGCGACCAGCTGTGGTGGCCGATTTCGTGGCCGCGCTTGAGCACGTCGTCGATCAGGGCCGGGTGCGCCGCCATCACCAGCCCGGGAATGAAGAACGTCACCTTGATGCCGTAGCGGTCGAGCAGGTCGAGGATGCGGCCCATGCCGACCTTCCAGCCGTAGGTGCCCTGCGACAGCGCGATCGGCCGCTCCCAGTTCTTCGGATCGCGCGCCGTCCACAAGGTCTCGGCGTCGAGGTCGAAGGTCAGCATGACCGGGAAACCGTTTGGCGCGATGGGCATGGTTCGTCTCCACGAAAGTTCAACCACAGAGACACAGAGGCAAGACAAAGAAGCGCCGGCGCGCGCCAAGGGCGCGCTACCATTTGTCTTCTCTGTGCCTCTGTGTATCTGTGGTTATTCATCACTTCTTCATCACGCGAACCGGTGGAAGCCGACCCAGCGTTCGGCCGCCACCAGGAAGACCGCGGTGCCGGCGATCAGCAGGGTCGAGAGGGCGGCGATCGACGGATCGACACCATATTCGATGGCGGTGAAGATCTTGACCGGCAAGGTGGTGTGCCGCGTGCCAAGGATGAAGATCGTCACCGGCACGTTGTCGAACGAGGTGATGAAGGCGAACAGCCCGCCGGCCATCATGCCCGGCCGGATCACCGGCAACGTCGCCTTCCAGAACGCCACCCAGGGATTGGCACCCAGCACGCGGGCCGCCGCCTCGATCTCCGGATCGGCGCCGGCCATGCTGGCGAGGATGGTGCGCACCGTATAGGGCAAGGTGATCACCAGATGCGCCAGCAGCAGGCCAACGAAGCTGCCGCGCAGCCCGGTCAAGGTGTAGTACTGCAGCAACGCCACGCCGATCACCACGCCGGGAAAGGCCAGCGGCGACATCAGCAGGCCGGCGATCGCCGGTGCCGCCGGTACCTGGCGGCGCGCCAGCGCGTAGGCCGCCATCGTACCCAACACGATCGACACGGCGGTGACGACCACGGCCAGGGTCAGGCTGAACCACAGCGCGGCGATGTACTCGGGATCGTTGAACACCGCAGCATACCAGCGAAGCGTCAGGCCCTTGGGCGGGATGGTCAGGTACGAGGTGTTGGTGAACGAGGCCAGCACCACGACCACCACCGGCAGCATCAGGAAGGCGAGGATCGCCGCCGCGAAGCCGGCCAGCGCCCGCGCCCGCCACCGCTCGGCGCTGCGCGCGCTCATGCGCCGGCGCCCATGCGGCGTGCCACGCCGCTC
>DATFGV010000114.1:0-3386 GCA_035249115.1 Vineibacter sp. | reverse complement strand
TGGCCGGTGTGGACGTCGCGGCTGGTGATCACGCCGTCGAAAGGGGCGCGGATCGTGCCGTAATCGAGCAGGGCTTGCGAGCGGTCGCGATCGGCTTCGGCCACGCCGACGCGCGAACGCGCGGCCGTCAGATCGGCGCGGGCTTTTTCGAGATTGGCATGGCTCTCGGCCACGGCGGCCTGCGCCGACTCGATCTCGGCGGTGGTTTCCTCGCGGGCGGCATCGGCGGCGGCGAGCTGGTTGCGCGTTTCGTCGACGACCTTGGCGTTGAGCACCGATTTTTCGCTCAACTCGACGACGCGGCCCAACTCGGATTTCCATTTCTCGTAGCTGGCGGCGGTGCGTTTGGCTGCCGCCGCGGCCAGCGCCGACTTGGCCTGCGCCGTCGTGACGCCGGCCTCGCCCATGCGCACGCCAGCCTCGGCTTGCACGACTTCGGCCTTGCGCTGGGCAACCAGCGCCTGCTTCTGCCGAACTTCGTCCTCCGCTTCAGGCAGCGCGAGCTCCACCAGCGGCTCACCGGGCTTGGTCAGCTTGCCTTTGGCGTCGTAATGCGGGCCCTGGATCTTATCCCCCATGTCGACCTCCACCGCGCGCACGTAGCCGGCCGCGTTGGCATAGAGCGGCGTGGTCTCGAAGGCCTCGATCTGCGCCGGCTGCTCGACCATCCGCCGCAAGGTCTTGCGCTCGGGCTCGACGACCGTGACCTTGGCCACGGGAGAGGCCGCGGTGGGGGCGCTGGGTGCTGGATTGGCCGGCGGCTGGGCGACCGCGCGCGGATGTTCCTGGCAACCGGATAGCACCAGAAGGAGAATGCAAATGGTGGGGCAGAGAAGTGAGAAGGTGGGGCAGATATTCCTGTCTGCCGGTGACAGAAGTTGTGACTGGGCAGACAGGAATGTCTGCCCCACCGGGTGTCTGTGGCTCATCGACTTGCTCCGTGAACGCGGCAAGCTGCCGCGTCTAGTTTTTTACCTAACGCGGCAAGATGCCGCGTCTATGCTGTGTAGTAAATGCTTTCGGGATCGTCCGGGTCGAGTGATGCGGAATGCGTCGAGGCCCGCCGTTGCGCCAAGGCGAACACGCTCGGCAGGACGAGCAGCGTGGCGGCGGTCGCGGCCAGCAATCCGCCGATCACCGCGCGGCCCAGCGGCGCGACTTGCTCGCCCCCTTCGCCAAGGCCCAAGGCCATCGGGATCATGCCCGCGATCATCGCGCAACTGGTCATCAGAATCGGCCGCAGCCGCGCGCTGGCCGCGGTTCGGCTGGCTTCGTCGATTGGCATGCCTTCGCGGCGATTGTGCTCGGCGAAGGTGAGCAGCAGGATCGCGTTGGCCATCGCCACGCCGATCGCCATGATCGCGCCGATGAACGATTGCAGGTTGAGCGTCGTGCGGGTGATAAATAACGTCAGCACGACGCCGGCGACCACGGCCGGAGCCGTCGAGATCGCCGCGAGCGACAAGCGCCACGATTGGAAGTTGGCGGCCAGCAGCAGGAAGATCACCACGACGGCCAGCGCCAGGCCGAACGCCAGGCCGCTGAGCATGTCCTGCATCGGCGGGATCTGGCCGCGGACATCGACGACGGCGCCCTTGGGCGGCTCGCCGACGTCGGCCTTGGCTTGCATCACTTCGCGGGCCACGCTCGCCAGGTCCTGGCCGTAGATGTTGGCCGTCAGGCTCACCTCGCGCTTCATGTTGTAGCGGTCGTACTGTCCGGCCATCGTGCCGGGACCGACCTCCGCCACGTCGCGCACCAGCAACTGGTGGCGGCCGTCGTCCTTGATCGGCACCTGCTCCAACGCCGAAACGCTCGTCGTCTGGCGCTGCGGGATTTGCACCTGCACCTGGTAGCCGATGCCGGTCTTGGGATCGGGCCAGTAGTTGGGGACCGTGAAGCGCGAGGAGCTGGTCGCCGTGACCAGCGACCGCGCCACGTCGGCCGCCGCCACGCCGCTGAGGCCGGCCTTCTCGCGATCGACGTTCACGGCGATCGTCGGGTAGTCGAGCGACTGCGAAATCTGCAAGTCGCGCAGCGCCGGCACCTTCTTCAACCGCTCGACCAGCCGCTCGATGTAGGCCCGGCTCTCAGCGAGGTTCGGCCCGCTGACGGCGATCTCGATCGGCGTCGGCGAGCCGAAGCTCATCACCTCGTTGACGATGTCGGCCGGTTCGAACGAATAGCGCACGCCGGGCATCTTCGCGGCCAGCTCGCGGCGCAGCTCTTCTTTGAGCTCGTCGATGCGAATGCCGCTGCCGGGCTTGACCGACACGCGGAGGATGCCTTCCTCCGGGCCGCGCGACCACTGGTAGACCGCATTGATCGGATAAGCGGAGCCGATCATGCCGACGTAGCCGAGCGTCATGTCGAGCTTGTCGGCGCCGACCTTCCGGCGGATGATCTCAAGCGTCTCCAGCGCGATCTTCTCCGTCTTGTCGAAGTACGTGCCATCGGCCGCGCGGAAGCGCAGGCGGAACTGTCCGGAATCGACGGCCGGGAAAACCTCCATACCCAGCCGCGTGCCGACCAACCCCACGATCGCACAGGTCACCAGCAGATAGACGACCACGAGCGTCCAGCGCCTGGACACCAGCCGACCGAGTAGCCCGTCAAAACGAACGCGCAGACGGTCGAACAGGCCGGGCGTGGCGTCGGGATGCGGATGCACGTGCCGCAGCAGCCACGTCGACATCACCGGCACGAACGTGCTCGACAGAAAGTACGAGGTCAGCATCGAAAAGCCGACCGCCAGCGACAGCGGCACGAACAAGGCCCGCGCCGAGCCTTGCATGAACAGCGACGGCAGAAACACGGCCAGGATGCAGAGCATGGCCAGCAGCCGCGGGATGGCGGTCTGGTGGTTGCCCAACCGCACGGCCCGCGCGATCGACGGGGCGTGGCCGAACTGCGTATGGATGTTCTCGATTTCGACGGTCGCCTCGTCGACGAGGATGCCGATGGCCAGCGCCAGGCCGCCGAGCGTCATCAGGTTGATCGTCTGCCCGCACAGCCATAGCGCAATGACGGACCCCATCAGGGCCAGCGGGATGTTGAGCACGACGACCAGCGCGCTGCGCCAATCGCGCAGAAAAACCACGACCATCAACCCGGTGAGCGCGGCGCCGAGCAAGGCTTCGAGTCCCAGGCCGCGGATCGAGCGCAGCACGTATGGCGACTGGTCGAACTGGAAGCTGACGTGAATATCGTCGGGCAGCGCGGCCTGCATCTTGGGCAGGTTCTTGCGGATTTCGGCGACGACGTTGACGGTCGAGGCGTCGGCGCGCTTGGTGGCCAGGATGTAAATCGCCCGACGGCCGTTGAACAAGGCATAGCCGGTCGGCAGGTCCATGGCGTCTTCGACGTAGCCGACGTCGCGCAGATAG
>DATFGV010000113.1:0-2011 GCA_035249115.1 Vineibacter sp. | reverse complement strand
CGCTGGTCCCGCTGCCGGCCGAGGCGCAGATCGTCGAGCGGCTGGCCCGCGCCGTCGTTGACTGGCTGGCGTCGCTCGACGAACCGCGCCGGCAGAAGGCGCTGCTGGCGTTCGACGATAGCGAGCGGGAGAACTGGCACTACGTGCCGCGCTCGCGGCGCGGGCTGGCGCTGCGCGACATGAGCGAGAGTCAGCGCGGCCGGGCGCTCGGCGTGCTGGAGAGCGCGCTGGGCGCCGGCGGCGTGGCGCGGGTGCAGGGCGTGCGCCGCCTGGAGGAGATCCTGCGGCAGCGCGAGGGCAACTGGCGCGATCCCGACAATTACGCGCTGGCCGTCTTCGGCACGCCGGGCGCCTTTCCCTGGGGCTGGCGCTTCGAGGGTCACCACCTGTCGCTCAATGTCGCGGTCGCCGCCGCCGACCGGCTGGCGGTGACGCCGACCTTCTGGGGCGCCAACCCGGCGCGCGCCGCCGACGGCTTCCGCTTGATGGGCGCCGTCGAGGATCTCGGTCGCGGCCTGATCCGCGGCCTGCCCGAAACGCAACGGCGCGCTGCCATCATTGGCGAGCGCAGCCTGGGCGATATCGTCGCCGGACCGGGACGCGAACGCCAGCTGGGCGCGCCGCGCGGCCTGTCGCTGGCCGAGATGGACGAAGCAGGGCGCAACCGCGCGCTGGCGATCGTCGGCGGCTTTCTCGACGCGCTGGCACCGGACATCGCCGCCGTCCAGCGCCGCCGCGTGCTTGACGCCGGCGCCGCCCAGTTGCGTTTCGCCTGGGCCGGGCCGCTGGACGACGGCCGGGCCTACTATTTCCGCCTGCACGGTCCGGCGACGGTGATCGAGCTGGACAACACCCAGAACGACGCCAACCACGTGCACTCGGTGTGGCGCGACCTGGCCGGCGATTTCGGCCGCGACGCGCTGGCCGACCACTACCGCCGCCAGCGCCACCGCTGAGCGACTGATAGCAACAGACCTTGTTCATGACTCGGTGCAGCAAGACTTCATGGTGAGCTTTGTCGAACCATGAAGGCTCTCGTACGGCAGTTGTGCGGCGCGTCATGGTTCGACAAGCTTACCATGAAGTGGTCAATACCAACGACAGTTGGTGTGAGCGCTACCGATTGAGCTTTGGCCAGTTGGCTTCCGCCTTGGCGATGAAGCCGGGGATGTCTTTCTCCCAGGTGCGCTGGATGGATGCGCTGTAGTTCAGGTACGGCTTGCCGTCGACCACCTTCCAGCCGTGCACCGGGTCGATGTCAGCCAGATATCCCCTGGCGACGGCCCAGGAACAGAAGCCGCCGTGCTGCGGCAGGTATCTGGCCGGATCGGCCCTGAACAGCGTCAGATGCTCGGCGTTGGCGAAACGCCAGGTGACGCCGCCGTGCGCCTGCTGGAATTGCGCATCGCCAGGCGTCGGCTTCCCGAGGGTCTGGTAGGCGACAACGTCGTAGCCTTTGGCGCCCAGGTTGCCGGACAGGCGGTTGAACAGCCCGCCGGTGCGGTCGGCGGCGACTGCAGCGCCCAGTGGCAGCGCCATTGCCAATGCCGAGAGCATCGTGCGCCGCATGCATTGTCCACGCATCGTATCCTCTTGCTGCGGCCCCCGCCGACAGGACGATTGCGAACGGCGCAGACATGACGTGCCGTCGCCGTGCGGGCAACGCAGCTTTGGTCACGAGGCCGTGGGCCGGACGTGAACGCACCCGGCAGATCGACGGCAAACCGCGCCCTGAGGGCGCCAGCGACCTACAGCACGCCCAGCATGCGGCCGACCAGCGGGTGGCGCACGACGTCGGCCTGGGTCAGTCGCACCACCGCGATCTCGTCCTGGCCGTCGAGCCGGTGGGCGATGTCGTTGAGCCCCGACAGCTCCGGCAGCAGGTCGGTCTGGTCGGGATCGCCGGTCAGCACCATGGTCGAATGCCAGCCCAGCCGCGTCAGCAGCATCTTGAGCTGGCCATAGGTGCAGTTCTGCGCCTCGTCGATCAGCACGAAGGCGTTGTTGAGCG
>DATFGV010000112.1:0-3824 GCA_035249115.1 Vineibacter sp. | reverse complement strand
GAAGGCGACGAGGACGTGCGCGGCTACGCCGGCGCGCAGGGCAACGTGCTGATCGACGGCGTGCGGCCGGCGAGCAAGCGCGACGACATCGACGACCTGCTGGCGCGCATTCCGGCGGCGGCGCCGGCGAGCGTCGTCGATCTCGGCTGCGGCGCCGGCAACCTCGCGCCGATGTTTCTGCAACGCTGGCCGCAGGCACGGCTGATCGGCGTCGACTCCTCGCCGCAAATGCTGGCCAAGGCGCGCGCCGACTTCCCGCAAGCGACGTTCGAGCAGGGCGACATCGGCAGCTGGCGGCCGACGCAGCCGGTCGACGTGCTCTACAGCAACGCCGCCCTGCACTGGCTCGACGGCCATGACAGCCTGATCCCCGGCCTGCTCGAAGCAGTGGTGCCGGGTGGCTGGCTGGCGATCCAGATGCCGCGCAATTTCGCCGCGCCCTCGCACACCTCGATCGTCGCGACCATCGAGCAGGGCCCGTGGCGTGCCGCCCTCGAGCCGCACCTGCGGCGGGCGCCGGTCGGCACGCCGCAGGACTATTGGCGCCTGTTGCAGGGCAAGACGGCGGCGCTCGATATCTGGGAGTGCGAGTACCTGCAGACATTGGCCGGCGAGAACCCGGTGGCCGAGTTCACCAAGGGCACCTGGCTGAAGCAGTTCCTCGACCGGCTGGAGGAACCGGCCCGCGGCGAGTTCGAGGCCGACTACCGGCGGCGCGTCGCGGCCGCCTACCGCAAGGAAGCCGACGGCCGCACGCTCTTTCCGTTCCGTCGCCTGTTCATCGTCGCGCAACGCGCAGGCTGACGCTGCGAAACCTGTGCGGAAGAGTCTTCATGGTGAGCCTGTGCACCAAGAAGCGGTCAACTCGACTGCGGCAGGCTACGCCGCCGCGACCGGGCGTGGGGTGCGCAGGTCGCGGGCCCGTTCCGTCTCGTACATGTAGTCGCGAGTCAGCGGCAGAGAGTCATGTCGCTTGGCGAGCTGCAGCTGGAAGACCATCTGGTTCATGTGGCGGAAGCTCATCTCGCAGGCCGCCAGGTAGAACTCCCACATCCGGCAGAAACGCTCGTCGAGCCCGGCCAGCCGCTTGACCTCGTCGCGGTTGGCCATGAAGCGCAGCCGCCAATGATTCAGGGTCTCGGCATAGTGAAGCCGCAGGATCTCGATATCGGTCACCCACAGGCCGACCCGCTCGATCGACGCCAGCACTTCCGACAGCGCCGGCGTGTAGCCGCCCGGGAAGATGTATTTGCGGATCCACGAATTGGTGCCGCCGGGCGGCTCCATGCGACCGATCGAATGCAGCAGCATGACGCCGTCGTCGGTCAGCAGGTCGCGCACCTTGCGGAAATACTCGTCGTAGTGACGGGCGCCGACGTGCTCGAACATGCCGACCGAGACGATGCGCTGGTAGCTCTCGGTCTCGAGACGGTAGTCCTGCAGCTTGAAGCGGGCCCGTCCGGCCATGCCTTCGGCGGCGGCGCGTTGTGTCGACACCGCATGCTGCTCGCTCGACAACGTGACGCCGGTCACGTCGGCGCCGGTCTCGCGGGCGATGTGCAAGCCCAGGCCGCCCCAGCCGGAGCCGATGTCCAGCACCTTGTGGTGCGGCTCGATTCGCAGCTTGCTGATGATGTGCCGCTTCTTCGCCGCCTGCGCCGCCTCCAGCGACATCTCGGGACTGGCGAAATAGGCGCAGGAGTACTGCCGGTCGCGATCGAGGAACAGGGCGTAGAGCGCGCCGTTCAGGTCGTAGTGGTGCGCCACGTTGCGCTGCGCCCGGCCGACCGGGTTGCGCTGCTGCAGCCAGCGCAGCAGTGTCTGCAGGCGGAACTGCCAGGCCAGCCACCACGAATGCTCCATCGACGCCATGTTGAGGCCCAGCAGGTCGAGGAACGCGTAGATCCCTTCATCGGCCGTCAGCGCGCCGGCCATGTAGGCTTCGCCGAGCGCCAGGCGCGGATTGAGCGCCGCCCGCAACGGCGTCCAGCGGTCGTGAAAGCGGATGGTCACCGCCGGCCCGGGCCGTTGGCCGTCGACCGCGTGCGATTGGCCGGCGGCGTCGACGATGGTCAACGTCCCGGTATGGATCAGGCTCCGCAATATCTTCGCCAGCAGCATCCCATTCCCCCGCGCCGTCGTCGGATCGGGATACCGCTACCCGACGAGGCCTACTCGACGTGATCTGATGCCGGGAAATCTAGGAACGATCACACGAGTCTGTAAAGCCCCTTGCCGCGCATGGCGGGTGCCGGCTCACTCGCGTGCTCTTCCGGCGGCGTTGGCGGCCGGCTTATGATGCGCGCGCCACCATCAGGGATTTGCACCATGCCTTCCACCCAGCGTCCCTCACTGCGCAGCGTGCTGTCGTCCGGCAAGTTCGTGCTGGCGCCGGGCGTGTTCGACATGATCACCGCCCGTATCGCCGATGCCATGGAGTTCCCGGCGCTTTACATGACGGGCTATGGCGTGACGGCGGCGCATCTCGGCCTGCCTGACGCCGGCTTGGCGACCTACAGCGACATGGTCGGTCGGGTGCGCGCCATTTGCGAGGGCACGACGACGCCGCTGATCGCCGACGCCGACACCGGCTATGGCGGCCTGGTCAACGTGCGCCACACCGTGCGCGGCTACGAGCGGGCCGGCGCCCAGGGCATCCAGATCGAAGACCAGGAGATGCCCAAGAAATGCGGCCACACGCCCGGCCGCCGGGTGATCGCGGCCGAGGAGATGGCGCTCAAGATCAAGGTGGCGGTCGACAGCCGCGCCAGCGACGACACCCTGATCATCGCCCGCACCGACGCGCGCACCACTTTGGGTCTCGACGAGGCGCTGCGGCGGGCCGAGCTCTACGCCCGCGCCGGCGCCGACGTGATCTTCGTCGAGTCGCCCGAGAGCGAGGAGGAGCTGGCACGCATCGGCCGCGCCATCGACAAGCCGCTGCTGGCCAACATGGTGCAGTTCGGCCGCACGCCGATCGTGTCGGCCGACCGGCTGAAGGCGATGGGTTTCGCCATCGCGATCTATCCCGGCCTGGCGCTGGCCGCCGTCGCCGAGGCGGCACGCCGCACCTTCGTCCACCTCAAGGACAAGGGCACCAGCCAGGCGATCGAGGTGCCGCTCTACGACCCCAAGACATCCGGCCAGAGCCTGCACGACCTGATCGGCTTCCCCGACATCTGGGACTTCGAAAAGAAGTGGCAGCTGCCCGTGCCCAAGGCGGCGGAGTAGGGGACGCAAGACGAATTCGAGCAGGCGCGCCGAGTTAACAGCGATAAACTTAGTTCATAGACCGTTGCAGCAAGCCTTCATGGTGAGCTCCGTCGAACCATGAAGGCTCTCGCACCGACGCGCGCAAGTTCAGAGGATGCGATGCCTTTTTGGGTCTATATGGTTCGCTGTGCCGATGCGAGCTACTATGTAGGGGTTGCACAGCTCGACCTTGAGCAGCGAATCGCTGAGCACAACGCCGGCACTTACGAGGGATACACGTTCAAGCGGCGGCCAGTGCAATTGGTATGGTCAGAAGAATTCCAGCGGGTCACGGACGCCATAGGCTTCGAGCGCCAGGTCAAGAGATGGTCGCGGGCCAAGAAACAGGCGCTCATCGCGGGGAACTGGCAGAGACTGAAGGAACTTGCACGGTCACGGAGCCGTCCCTAACACCACCAGACCTCGAACGTGTGCGCTTCATGGTGAGCTTGTTGTCTAGCACGGAGACATGGTGGACGGGTGTACGGAGACATGGTGGACACCTTGTCAGCCCGGGCGAGTGAGGTTGAGCCGGGCGACGACGAAGCGGGCGAACAGGATGTCGACGACGC
>DATFGV010000111.1:0-9508 GCA_035249115.1 Vineibacter sp. | reverse complement strand
GCGCGTCGCTGGTCTTCTTGGCGGCATCAACCTCGGGGAAAATGGCGATGGCCGGGATGCCGAGGTCGCGCGCCTGCTTGACCGCCTCGACGAACAGGTCGACCGACAGGCGGTCGACGCCGGGCATCGACGCCACCGGCGTGCGGCTGTTGTGGCCCTCCTGCACGAACACCGGCCAGATCAGGTCGTCGACGCTGAGCTTGGTCTCCGCGACCAGGCGGCGCGACCAGTCGCTGCGCCGGTTGCGGCGCATGCGCGTCGTCGGAAAGGCGCCGAGGGTGGTGTAGCGTTGCGACATGCCGATCTCCAGGGACCCGGCAATGGTTACAGGCGCGGCGCACCGGTCGTCAACGAGCTACCGGAGGCACGCACGCGACGCCGGTAGAACGCGTTAGGTCGCGTGCCGTCGGCCATGTAACCGCACAGCGCCGCCACGGCGATGCCATCGGCGGCCAGGCCGATCAGGACCGGCCACAGCGTCGACAGCAGGATCGTGCCGCTGCCGCTACGCGCCAGCTGGTTGGCCAGCGCGACCTGGCCGCCTATCGCGAACAGCAGCCGCAGGACCAGCCAGACCACCATGCCGACGCTGAGGACCATCGGCGTCGTGCTGGCGCGGGCCAGGGTCATGACGATGAAAATCGTGGCCAGCACCACGACAAAGGCGCTGGGCGCGATGAACAACATGCCCGGCAGGCCGCGCCCGCCGCCGAGGACGTCGCCGCCGCGCGTGGTCGCGATGAATGTGAAGATGATGGCGACAAGGATCACTGCGACCACTGCGAGGATGGCGAACACGAACATCGCCATCAGCGCCCCGCCCAGTCGTGCCTCGGGCAGGGTGACGATCTCCGCTGGAGTCATGTCACGCCACATGGCGATTGCTCCCCTCTTGTACGCGTCTTGTGGGGAACGATCCTACGGGCTGATCCGCCGCGTTGACAGCGCAAGCGGTTGGTCGCCCAATCGGGCGGCCCGTCGCGTCCGGCGGCGCGACAAGGATCGGGGCGCGCATGCGTAGATTGATGTTGCTCGTTGCCCTGGCCGGTTCGCTGACCGCGTCGCCCGCCATCGCCCAGAGCGGCAGCCTGACGGGCTACTGGCAAGGCAAGTACGACTGCGCCCAGGGCATCACCGGCGTCACCATCACGATCCGCGAAGCCGCCGACAGCGGCGCTGAAGGCTTGTTCCTGTTCTACGCCGTGCCGGAGAACCCTGGCGTGCCCACCGGCTGCTATCGGCTGCAAGGTCGCTACGATCCGGGATCGCGCGAAGTGCGGCTGTCAAGCGACGACAGCCAGTGGCTGTGGCGGCCGCCGACCTATGTCACGGTCAACTTCGTCGGCAAGATGGAGGGCTTCGGATCGCGCATGCGTGGCCTGGTGAAGGGGCCGGGCTGCTCGGCGTTCTTCCTCGAACGCGTGCCGAGCGCGCCGCCGGCGCCGGAGCCCTGCGTGCGCGCGATGAACCTGTCGCGATCTGACGTGCCGGTCCGCCCAGTTTCGATGTTGCAGAGCGAGCGTGGCCTTCGTTGACAGCGAGGGGTCCGGCCCTATGATCCGCGCGCGGCCGGCGGGGGAGCCATGGAATTCACCCTGAGCGAAGACCAGGAGGCGTTCCGCCAGACGGCGCGCGACTTTGCGCGCGATCGGATGGCGCCGCACGCCGCGCGTTGGGATGCCGAAAAGACTTTTCCTGAGGAAACGCTGCGCGAAGCGGCGCAACTCGGATTCGGCGGCATTTACGTGAAGGATGACGTCGGCGGCAGCGGGCTGACGCGGCTCGACGCGGCGCTGATCATGGAGGAGCTGGCGGCCGCCTGTCCCAGCACCGCCGCCTACATCTCGATCCACAACATGTCGGCGTGGATGATCGACGCCTTCGGCGACGACCAGCAGCGGCGGCGGTTCCTGCCCAAGCTATGCACGATGGCGCATTTCGCCAGTTACTGCCTGACCGAACCCAGCGCCGGCTCTGACGCTGCAGCGCTGCGGACCCGCGCCGCGCTGGAAGGCGACCACTATGTGCTGAACGGCACCAAGGCCTTCATCTCCGGCGGCGGGCGCAGCGACATCTATGTCGCGATGGTCCGCACCGGCGGCGAGGGCGCCGGCGGCGTCTCGGCGCTGGTGGTCGAGAACGGCACGCCGGGTCTGTCGTTCGGCAAGCAGGAGAACAAGCTGGGCTGGAACAGCCAGCCGACCTCGGCGGTGATCTTCGAGAACTGTCGGGTACCGGTGGCCAATCGCCTGGGGCCGGAGGGCCACGGCTTCAAGGTGGCGATGATGGGGCTCGACGGCGGGCGCATCAACATCGGCGCCTGCTCGCTGGGCGGCGCGCGCGCCTGCCTGGAGGCAGCCTCGCGCTATGTCGTCGAGCGCAAGCAGTTCGGCAAGCCTTTGGCTGATTTCCAGACGACGCAGTTCAAGCTCGCCGACATGGCGACCGAGCTGGAAGCGGCGCGGCTGTTGATCCACAAGGCCGCGTCGCTGCTCGACGCCAGGTCGCCCGAGGCGACGCAGGCCAGCGCCATGGCCAAGCGCTTCGCCACCGACGCCGGCTTTCGCATCGTCAACGAGGCGTTGCAGCTGCATGGCGGCTACGGTTACCTGAAGGACTTTCCGATCGAGCGCTATCTGCGCGACCTGCGGGTGCACCAGATCCTGGAAGGCACCAACGAGATCATGCGCATTGTCATCTCGCGCCGGCTTCTGACGGGTGCATGATGACCGGCAGCGCGCCACTCCGGTGGCGCGCGCCCAGCAACAAGAGATGGAATTCGCCGACGTGACCACCGACTCCGACATCCTGTTCGACGTCCAGCACGGCCTGGGCCTGATCACCCTGAACCGGCCCAAGGCGCTGAATGCGCTGACGCTCGGCATGATTCGCGAGATGGAACGGGTGCTGCCGGCATGGGAATCCGACGCGGCCATCAAGGCGGTGGTGATCCGCGGCGCCGGCGAGCGCGCCTTCTGCGCCGGCGGCGACGTCGCCGGCCTGTATCGCGAGATGCGTGACGAACCGGCCGGCACCTTGCGGCGCGACTTCTTCCGCGAGGAGTACATCATCAACCGCCGCATCTACCGCTACCGCAAGCCGTGGATCAGTCTGCTCGACGGCATCGACATGGGCGGCGGCGTCGGTCTGTCGGTGCACGGCTCGCACTCGGTCGCCACCGAGCGGTTCCTGTTCGCCATGCCGGAAACGGCAATCGGCCTGTTCCCCGATGTCGGCGGCGGCTATTTCCTGTGCCGCCTGCGCGGCGCGCTGGGCGCCTTCCTGGCGCTCACCGGCCACCGGCTGAAGGCCGCCGACGCGCTGTGGGCCGGCATCGTGCAGGCCCACGTGCCGAGCGCGCGGCTGCCCGAGCTGGTGGCCGCCCTGGGCGCCGCCGATCTGTCGGGCGAGGCGTCACGGCGCAAGGTCGACGCAGTGATCGCGCCGTTCGCCGCCGACGCGGGCGCCACGACGATGCCGGTGATGATGGCGGAGATCGACCGCTGCTTCTCGGCCGCGACCTTGCAGGAAATCGTGACGAAGCTGCGGGCGCGCAACAGCGACTGGGCGCAGCAACAGCTCGACGCGCTGGCGAAGATGTCGCCGATCGCCATGAAGGTGACCTTGGAGCAGCTGCGGCGCTGCGCCAACCGCTCGTTCGAGGACACCATGACCATCGAATACCGCATGTCGCAGGCCTGCATGCGGCCCGGCCATGATTTCTTCGAGGGCGTGCGTGCCGCGCTGATCGACAAGGACCAGAAGCCGCAATGGAACCCGCCGGCCATCGACGGCGTGACGGCGCAGATGGTCGAGGCGCATTTCGAGCCGGTGGCCAACGACCTGCTGTTCGAGTGAATTTCCGGCGCCCCTTGCCGGGCGCAGCGTTCCGTCCGAAAAAGCCGGCACGGCGGCGTGCCAGCGGGAGGATATTGTCATGGCAAGGATCGCATTCATCGGGCTGGGCAACATGGGCGGGCCGATGGCGGCCAATCTGGTGAAGGCGCAGCACCAGGTGATGGCCTTCGACCTGTCGGGACAAGCCGTGGCGGCGGCGGTGGCGGCGGGGGCCCGCAAGGCCGCGGGTGTCGCCGACGCGGTCAAGGACGCCGAGGTGGTGGTCACCATGTTGCCCGCCGGCAAGCACGTTCGCGAGGTTTATGAGGGCACGGTGATCGGGGCGGCGGCCAAGGGCGCGCTGCTGATCGACTGCTCGACCATCGATGTCGACAGCGCCCGGGCCGTGGCGGCGGCGGCGGCCAAGGCCGGCCTCGAGATGCTCGACGCGCCGGTGTCCGGCGGCACGGGCGGCGCGACGGCCGGCACCTTGACCTTCATGTGCGGCGGTTCGGACGCCGCCTTCGCCCGCGCCAAGCCGATCCTCGAGAAGATGGGCAAGAACATCGTGCACGCCGGCGGCAACGGCAACGGCCAGGCGGCCAAGATCTGCAACAACATGATGCTGGGCGTATCGATGATCGCCGTGTCGGAGGCCTTCATGTTGGCCAAGCGGCTCGGGCTCGACGCGCAGAAGCTGTTCGACGTCGCCTCGACCGCGTCCGGACAGTGTTGGGCGCTGACCACCTACTGCCCGGTGCCGGGTCCGGTACCGACCTCGCCGGCCAACCGCGACTACCAGGCGGGCTTCACGGCGGCGATGATGCTCAAGGACCTGCTGCTGGCGCAGGAGGCGGCGCGCGCCGCGGGCGCCACGACGCCGCTCGGCGCCGGCGCGGCGCAGCTCTACAGCCTGTTCGTCAACGGCGGCCGGGGAGCGCAGGATTTCTCAGGCATCATCCGCATGCTCGACGGCAAGTAGTGGCATTGGTTACCGATCGGTTGTCGTGTGGTTCACCTCGCGTTGCAGAGTCAATTTCCAAGAAGCACTCTGGAGGAACGCGACATGGGCAGCTTCGACCTGAGCGGCCGCAAGGCACTGGTTACCGGTGGCGCGCGCGGCATCGGCGCGGGCATTGGCGAGGCCTTGGCGCAGGCGGGTGCCGCGGTGATGATTGGCGACATCCTGACCGATCTCGGTCGACAGACGGCCGAAGCCATCGCGAAGACAGGAACCAAGGCGGCCTTCGTCCCGTTGGACGTGACCGATGAGGCAAGCTGGCAGGGCGCCGTCGACACCACTATCAGGACGCTGGGCGGCTTTGACATCCTGGTGAACAATGCCGGCATCGAGATCACCGCGCTGGTGGTCGACATCGATGCAGCCGACCTGCGCCGCATGCTCGACGTCAACATCGTGGGCGTCAGCCTCGGGATGAAGCACGCGTTTCGCGCCATGCGGCCGGGCGGACCTGCCGGCGGCGGCGGCGCGATCGTCAACATATCTTCAGTGGCGGCCACAATCGCGTTTCCGTCGATCGCCGGCTACTCGGCGACCAAGTCGGCGGTCGACCGGCTGACCCGCGTCGGCGCCATGGAGGCTGGCAAGCTCGGCTATGGCGTGCGCGTGAACTGCGTCTATCCCGGCCTCATTCCGACGACCATGGGTTTGCAGTTGGCGGGCGACGTGGTGAAGGCAGGGTTGTGGCCGAACACCGACGCTGCCGTCGGCGACGTCATCGGACTCACGCCTCTCGGTCGACTGGGCGAGGTCACCGACGTTGCCGACGCCACGGTGTTCCTGTGCTCCAGCGCCGCTCGGTTCATCACGGGGGCCGGGCTGCCGATCGACGGCGGCATGGGGACTTAACGCCACCGGTGTAAGAACTTGTCCCCCTAACCACGAGCGCGATCCAGCGGCGCCGCACGCGGCACCGTGCCGCTGCGCTAGCCGAAATTCGTTGTCAGGTGAATGCGCTTGACCGGGCTCCGCGCCGCGCCATGCTGGCGGAAATGGTGCCATCTTCCCACGGAGGCCCGATGTCCGGCCTGATCATCCCGTTCAACAACTTCACGCCCAAGATCGATCCATCGGCGTTCGTGGCGCCTAACGCCACCCTGATCGGCGAGGTCACGGTCGGCGCCATGTGCGGCATCTGGTTCAACGTCGTGCTGCGCGGCGACGGGCCGGGCATCGTCATCGGCGACAACACCAACATCCAGGATGGTGTGGTTGTCCACGTCAACTGGGGCCGCGACGGGACCACCGTCGGCCGTAACGTCACCGTCGGCCACATGGCGCTGCTGCATGCCTGTACGGTACAGGACGACGCCTTCATCGGCATGCACGCGACCGTGCTCGATGGCGCCGTGGTCGAGAGCGGCGCCATGGTCGCGGCCGGCGCACTGGTTCCACCGGGCAAGATCGTGAAGGCGGGTGAGCTGTGGGCCGGCAACCCGGCTCAGAAGATGCGCGACATCCGTGAACAGGACCTCGCGGTCTTCAAGTGGTCGGCACTGCACTACATGGAGCTGGCGAAGGCCTATACCGGCCGGCCGAACGTGATCGACGGTTCGGGCCCGTCGCCCAATCCCGAGGCGCTGCTGAAGAAGGCGTGAGTCTTCCTCGTCCCGACGCGAAGGCGTGGCGAAGGATATAGTTACGTCAGGCCGATCCTTACACGCCGGTTGTGGCGGCCCTTGTTGTCGATTTTCAGGATCCGGATCGGTGACGACTCGCCGGTGGCGTTCAAGTGCGTGCCGCCGCAGGCCTGACGGTCGAGCCCGATGATCTCGACGATGCGGATCATGCCGTCGTCGGTCGGTGGCGGCGCCACCGAACGGCTGCGGATCAGGCCATGCTGGGCTTGCGCCTCGTCAAGCGGCAGGTAGCTGAAGGCGAGCGGCAGACTCTTCGCGATCAGTTCGCTGATCGGTGCCTCCAGCGCGCGGATCCGGTCGTTGTCGGCACCGGGCAGATCGAAGTCCATGCGTGCCGTGCCGTCGTCGTACATCTGCACGCCGGTGACCAGGGCACCGTCGAAGGCCTGGTAGACCAGGGCGTTGAGGATATGGGTGTCGGTGTGCAGCTGGCGCATCATGCGCCGGAACACCGGATCGACCGCCGCCTCGACCTTGCCCGAAATGTCTACCTGGCCGTCGAGAATGTGCCAGATCTGCCCGTCGACCGATTCGAAGCCGGTAACGGCGTGTTCGCCGCCCTGCCAGCACAGCACGCCACGGTCGGCGGGTTGGCCGCCGCCACCGGTGTAGAACGGCAATTGCGCCAGCCCGACTTTTCCCGGCCGGGCGCCGGGCACGTCGGTTTGCAGGGTCAGCGTTTCGGAGTGGTCATGACAATACGAGCAAACCGCGGCCAGAGAAAGCGGGCAAAGGCCGCCCGATCGCCGATCGCTCTGCCAGCGTGGAAGATGCTGAAGCCCGACAGGACGAAGAACAGGTCGACGCCGAGGTAGAACCTGCGAAGACGAACGGGTGACCGAGCCTGTCGTTCAGACGGTACAGCACGATCGCCACGGCGCCGACGCCGCGGGGCGCCTCCAGCGACCGGAAATAATCGACACGATCGCCGGCCCCGGACGTTCCCGGCAACAAAGACGATCCGCCGTCAGTCGACGATGCGCACCTTCACGTAGCTGCCCGGCGCGTCTTCGAGCGCCGGCAGGCCGCCTTTGGCCGGATCGCGGGCGGGCACTTTGGGGCCGCTGAGCGCCGCCAGCCATTTGTCCCAGTCGGGCCACCACGAACCCTTGTACTCGGTGGCGTTGGCCTTCCATTCCTCGAAGGTCGCCGGGTTCTTCTTCGTTTCGTTGAGCCAGTGCTGGTACTTGTTGGCCTTGGGCGGGTTGACCACGCCGGCAATATGGCCGGAGCCGGCCAACATGAAGCGCACCGGGCCGCCGAAGATCTGGGTCAGCTTGTAGACCGAGTGCAGCGGCGCGATGTGATCCTCCTTGCCGGCCTGGATGTAGCAGGGGATCTCGATGTTGCGCAGGTCGATCGGCACGTTCGCCAGGTTGAGCGCGCCGGGCTGCACCAGCAGGTTCTTCTGGTACATGTTGCGCAGGTAGTAGCTGTGCATCGCCGCCGGCAGCCGGGTGGCGTCGGAGTTCCAGTACAGCAGGTCGAAGGGGATCGGATCCTTGCCTAGCAGGTAGTTGTTGACCACGAACGACCAGATCAGGTCGTTGGCGCGCAGCAGGTTGAACGTGGTCGCCATCTCGGCGCCGTCCATGTAGCCGCGCTTGTTGATGACCTTCTCGATATTGCTGATCTGGTCCTCGTCGATGAACACCGTCAGTTCGCCGGCCTCGGTGAAGTCGACCTGGGCGGTGAAGAAGGTGCAGGCGACGATCCGATCGTCCTTGCGGGCCGCCATCCAGGCCAGGGTCGCGGCCATCAGGCTGCCGCCGATGCAGTAGCCGATCGCCGACACTTGCCGCGCACCGACCGCCTTTTCGATCGCGTCCAGCGCCGCCAGCGGACCTTCGAGCATGTAGTCCTCGAAGGTCTTGGCGGCCAGCTTCTCGTCGGGGTTTACCCACGAGATCACGAACACGGTGTAGCCGCGGTCGACTGCCCAGCGGATGAACGAGTTCTCCGGCTTCAGGTCGAGGATGTAGAACTTGTTGATCCACGGCGGCACGATCAGCAGCGGCCGTTCGTACACCTCCTTCGTGGTCGGGGCGTACTGGATCAGCTGCATCATGTCGTTCTGGAACACGACCTTGCCGGGCGAGGTCGCGACGTTGCGGCCGACCTCGAAGGCCTTCATGTCGGTCTGCCGGATCGCCAGCCTTCCTTTGCCGCGCTCAAGGTCCTCGAGCACGTTGCGCAGGCCCTTCACCAGGTTCTCGCCGCCGCTTTCGATGGTCGCGCGCAACACCTGCGGGTTGGTGGCCACGAAGTTGGTCGGCGCCATGGCGTCGACGAATTGCCGGATGTGGAACTCCACCTTGCGCCGCTCGGCTTCGCCCAGCCCATCGACCTCCTTGCCAAGATTGTTCATCCAGCGCGCGGTCAGCAGGTAGGACTGCTTGATGTGGTCGAATATCGCCTCGTCCCGCCAGGCGGCGTCGGCGAAGCGCTTGTCCTTCGGCGCGTCGATCATCGGCGCGGCGGGCTTGCCGGCCATGCGGTCGAGGGTCGCCTGCCAAAGCTGCGTGTACCGCTGCCAAAGCTCCATCTGCATCGCGACCAGCTTCTGCGGGTCGGCCATCAGCCTGGTGGCGAAATCCATGAACGTGCCGGTCAGGTTCAGGACATCACCCTGTGCGGCAGCTGGGCCCTGCTTGGCCTGCCGCTCGACGAAATCCTGCAACAGGCGCTGGCTGCGCTCGGCGATGTCCTTCCAGTGCGCCTGCAGCGCCGCGGGATCGGCCATGCGCGGCGTCGGTCCTTGTGTTTCCGCCATTTGACGATCCTCCCGGTCGGCCTTGATTTCCGTGCCATATCATTGCCTTTGTGGCTATTAGGACGATAATTGGTCACAACGGCATGGATGATCGACGGCGGTCAGCTTAGGAAGTCGGGCGACGCCGGTCAAACGGGTGTGAAATGAAGGACTTACACGAATTTCCGAGGGCGGCGGGACACTCAGCCGAGGGACTGCGCACGAAGGCCATACGGCTGCTGGCAGCTGCCGCTGTGG
>DATFGV010000110.1:0-8073 GCA_035249115.1 Vineibacter sp. | reverse complement strand
ACGTCATAGCCCCAGCAGACCACGACCGGTTGGTCGCCAACCAGAAACAGGTAATCGTCGGACGGATGCTTGGCCGCCAGGCGCAGGGACCTGCCTGCCAGCCGGCCGTCCTCGCTTGTGCCGGCCTCCAGGGATTGGCCCAGGCGGTCGATATCGGCCAGCAGCGCCTCGATCGCGGCCCGCGCCGGCGCCCGCTCGGCCTCGTCCAGCGCCGCCAGCGGCCGCACCCGCCCGTCGAGCTCGCTATACCAGTCGATCCGGCCGCCCAGATCATGCGGCTGCGGCTCGGCCAGCAGGTGGTAGTGGCGGTCACCCAGGCGCCGGCGCACGACGCCGCGGATCTGGGCCTGCGCCTGGTGCAATGGTTCGCCGCGCACGCCCAGGGGACGTACGCCCACCATCGTGGTTCGAACCAGGGTCGCGCCCGCCATCACTCCCTACGCGCCGGCATTCGGCGCCATCCTGCGGGCGTGCGGCGTCACGTTCAAGGACAGCCCGAGTCGGCGCGCCTATTCACCCCGGGCAGTTCAGGCGGTACTGCCACTCCGTGCCATGGTGCGGGCCGACAACTTCGATCATGACGGTGTAGTCGCCGGCCTCGGGCTGGAAGTCGAAGGTCAGGCCGCCATAGCGGCTGACCGCCCGGCTGGTCGACGCCACCAGTCGCCCTCGGTAGTAGACGTTCATCTGGTCGGGGATCGTCTTCATGTTGTAGCGGATGGTGACCGGGCCCGGCTTGTCGCCGACATAGTGGCGGTTGCGCGTCACGCCCTGGCCGCCGCTGGCGGTTTCGGCGTTGCACGGCAGCAGGCCCGGCGGCGGCTGCGTCACCGGCGGCGCCCGGGGTGTCGCTGGCGGCGGTGGCGGCTTGGGCGCCTCCGCGACTTTCGGCTTGGGCTCAGGTTTGGCTTCCGGCTTCGGCTCGGGCTTGCGCTCGACCTGCGGCGGTGGCTTGGGGGCCGGTGGCGGCGGTGCCGGCGGCGGTTCGGGTTGCTTGCAGAGCGCCAGGCGCTGCTCGAATTCCTCGCGCAGCGACACCAGCGATGCCTTGAGCTTGCCTTCCTGCCCACGCGCGTCATCGACCGCCGCTTTCAAGCCGATCGTCGGGTCGGGCGCCGCAGGTGGCGGTGGTGGCGGTGCATCCGGCGGCAGTTCCGTGACCTGCAGCTCGGGCGGCACCGGCAGGAACAGGCGCAGCCCATAGGCGGCGCCGAGGATCAGCAGAATGCCGAACAGGCCAACCAGCAGTGCCGCCAGCCAGGGAAAGCGGCTGCGCGCCGGTGCCGCCGCGAACGCCGGGCCAGCCGCCATGATCGGTGGGGTAACGGGCACCGCGACGGCAGGCGGTGCCACCGGCGGCGCGGCGCTGGCCAGGAACGCCGGCGGCAGGATGGCGCCGACCGTCTCCTTGTCATAGCCCCAGCAGATCAGCACAGGCTGGTCGCCGACCTGGAAAAGGTAGGCGTCGTCGTCCGGTCGCTTGGCCGCAAGCTGCAGCGCGCGGCCGGCAAGGCGGGCGTCGTCGCCGGGCGCGCCTTGCAATTGGGCGCCCACGCCGTCGATCTCCGCCAGCATGCCGTCGATTTCTGTACGAAGCGCGTCGCGCTCGGCCGGCGACAGGTCGGCGGCTTGCCGCACCGGCTTGCCGTCGGCGTACCAGTCGATCCGGCCGGTCGCCGGGTAGGCCTGCGGCTCGGCCAGCAGGCGCTGGTGGCGCTCGCCCAGCCGCCGGCGCACGACGTCGCGGATTTGCGCGTGCGTGTTGTGCAGCGGCTCGCCGCGAACGCCCAGCGGCCGAGCCCCGAACTCGGTCGTACGCACGAGCGTGGCGTTGCCCTGCATGCCTCCTCCGAGCGGCGAATGGCGTCAGGATGCACCGTCGCGACGGCAGCGCGAAGGCACGATCATGTCGGAAACGTGTCGGGCCGGGCGCATATTCCCTAGCCGCCGACGCGGTGCAGGTTGACGGTCCAGCGCTCGGTGCGGTTCTCACCCCGGCAATAGGCGACGCCACCGGCGCCGGCGGTGCAATCCAGCCGGTCCTGCGCCCACTGGCCCTGCGGCGAGCAGGTCGAATCGGCATCGACCACCCTCAGGGTACCGCCGGCGAAGCGCGCCGTCGCCGGTGCACGACAGGTGGTGCCGTCATCGAAGCGGAACACCATGGAGCCGCGGCCGTTGCCGTCGAAACAATAGGTGGCGTAGCCCGGCGGGATGCGCGGACCGTGCTTGAAGCTGTCGGTGCGCCAGCAGCCCTGCAGGAACGAATAGTCGTTGGTCGGCGCCGTCGGCATGCGCATTCGGTCATCGGGCGGCTTGGGCGGTGGCTCCGGTTTGCGTTCGGCCACCTTCGGCTTGGGTTCGGGCTTGGGCTCCGGCTTGCGCTCGACCACCGGTGGTTCCGGCGGCTTGGGCGGCTCCGGCGGCCTGCATTGCCGCACCCGGCCTTCGAGCTCGTCGCGCAAGGAGGCGAGGGTCACTTTCAGCCGGCCTTCCTCGTCGCGGGCGCCGTCGAGGTCGCCCTTCAGAACGACCGTTGGGTCGGGCAGCGGTGGGTCCGGCGGTGGAGCAGGCGGCGGCGCCAGTTCGGTGACCCGCAGGTCGGGCGGCGCCGGCATGAAGTGCCGCAATAGCCACGACGCCAGCAACAGCAGCGCGATCGCCACCAAGCCGGCCAGCAGCCAGAACAGCCAGGGGACGCGCGTCGGCGCCAAGGCGGCGGCGCTCGCCGGCCCGATGGCCAGCGGGGCAGCTGGCGCCAGCACGGGCGGCGGCGGAGGCGGTGGCGCGACAGTGGTCGCCGACGGCAGGAAGGCGCCGGGCAGCACGGCACCGGCCGCCTCGGTGTCGTAGCCCCAGCAGACCACCACTGGCTGGTCACCGACCAGGAACAGGTAATCGTCTGACGGTCGCTTGGCCGCCAGCCGCAGCGAGCGGCCGGCGAGGCGGCCGTCATCGGTGGGCCCGGCTTCCAGCGCCTGACCGGCCTGGTCGATTTCGGCGAGCAGCGCATCGATGTCGGCGCGGGCCGCGTCTCGCTCGGCCGTGGGCAGGTCGGGCAGCGGCCGCACCGGCCCTGTCAGTTCGCTGTACCAGTCGATCCGGCCGCCGAGGTCGTGCGGCTGCGGCTCGGCCAGCAGGTTGAAGGCGCGATCGCTCAGCCGGCGGCGCACAACGGCGCGGATCTGCGCCTGGGCGTGGTGCAGCGGCTCGCCGCGCACGCCCAGCGGCCTGACCCCGGTCAATGTCGTGCGCACCAATGTCGTGCCGGGCACGGCGCGCGTCCTCCCTGGCAATCACTTCGGTCTACGCCGCAGCCCGACGACGCATCCCCGATACAACGAGTCTACCCGCTCAAATGTGGCGCGGCTCGGGCGGTCACGCCAACGAGGCGGGTGCCCGACTCTTTGCGTGTAGCCTTCATGGTGAGCCTGTCGAACCATGAAGGCGTCGCGGTGACAGTGAGGCGGGTCGCTTCATGGATCGACAAGCTCACCATGAAGCGAATTGCTCAACCTCGTTGGTTTCACAAAGCCTTCGCCCAATCGCGCAGCACGTACTTCTGCACCTTGCCGGTCGAGGTCTTGGGCAGGTCGCGGAACACCACCGTGCGCGGGATCTTGTAGCCGGCCATGTTGGCGCGACAGTAGCCGATGATCTCCTCGGCGGTGGCGTTCATGCCCGGCTTGAGCACGACGAAGGCGCAGGGCGTCTCGCCCCATTTTTCGTCGGGTCGCGCCACGACGGCGGCCTCGAGCACGGCGGGGTGCTTGTACAGCACGCCCTCGACCTCGATGGTCGAAATGTTCTCGCCGCCGGAGATGATGATGTCCTTCGACCGGTCGCGCAGCTCGATGTAGCCGTCATCGTGCACCACGCCGAGATCGCCGGAATGAAACCAGCCGCCGGCGAACGCCGCCTTGGTGGCGCTTGGGTTCTTGAGGTACCCCTTCATCACCAGATTGCCGCGAAAGAACACCTCGCCCATCGTCGCGCCGTCACGCGGCACCGGTTCCAGGGTTTCGGGGTTGAACACCGCGACGGCGTCCTCGGCCGTGTATCGCACGCCCTGCCGCGCCTTCAGGCGGGCGCGCTCGTCGCTCGGCAGGTCGTTCCACTCGTCGTGCCAGGCGCAGATGGTTGCGGGTCCATAGACCTCGGTCAGGCCGTAGACGTGAGTGATGTGGAAACCCTGCTGCTCGACCGCTTCCAGCACCGCGGCCGGCGGTGGCGCGGCGGCAGTCATGAACTCGACGGTGCGGGCGAGCGGCCGACGCTCGGCCTCTGTCGCGTTGATGATAAAGCCGAGGATGATCGGCGCGCCGCACATGTGCGTCACGTCGTTGTCGGTGATGGCGTCGAAGATCGTCTTGGCGTTGATGCGGCGCAGGCAGACGCTGGTGCCGGCGACCAGCGCCAGCGTCCAGGGAAAGCACCAGCCGTTGCAGTGGAACATCGGCAAGGTCCACAGGTAGCGCGGGTGCATGCCCATGGCCCACTGCGTCGCATTGCCGTAGGCCGCCAACGCGGTGGCGCGGTGGCTGAACACCACGCCCTTGGGATCGCCGGTGGTGCCCGAGGTGTAGTTCAGCGCGATCGAGTTCCACTCGTGTGCCGGATACGTCCAGCGAAAGGCGGCATCGCCGTCGGCGATGAAGTCCTCGTAGGTGGTGTTGCCGATCGGCGCCCGGTCGTCACATTGCGGATCGTCGATGTCGACCACGATCGGCTTGACCTTGGCCTGCGCCAGCGCGTCCTTCATGACGCGATGATATTCGCGATCGACGATCAGCAGCCTGGTTTCGCTGTGGTCGAGGATGAAGGCGAGCATCGCCGCGTCCAAGCGCGTGTTGAGACAGTTGAGCACCGCGCCGATCATCGGCACGCCGAAATGCGCCTCGTACATCTCCGGCACGTTGGGCGCCATGATGGTGACCGTGTCGCCCAGGCCGATGCCGGCCTTGTCCAGCGCCGAGGCGAGTTGGCGGCAGCGCGCGTAAGTCTGTTGCCAGGTGTAGCGGCGCGGGCCGTGGACGATCGACGGCTTGTCGGGATAGACGCTGGCCGAGCGCTCGAGGAACTGCATCGGTGTCAGCGGCGCGAAGTTGGCCGCATTCCGGTCGAGGTCGCGCTCGAAGATATTCTTGGCCAGGCTCGATGCCTGGCGTCCGGCGACCGGCCGCGGCGCCGGCACGCGCGCTACCGAGGGACGTGCCTTCACCGGCCGGCGTGGCGTGGTGGGTCGCGCGGTCGGCAGGGCCGGCTTGCGCACCGATGGGGGCGCCTTGGCGGCGACACGCCTGGCGGCAGGCTTTGTCTTGCCGGGTGGCTTTGCCGACTTGGCGGCGCTTCGACCCGCCGACTTGCCACCCTTGCCCGACGCCTTGCCGCGTCCGCCTTTGCCGCTCGCCTTGCCCTTGGCCATCGCCGCCGATCCCCAAACGCGCTGAAACGGCGGCAATCTTGCATAAAGCGATTGGATGGACCAGCGTTCGCGCAATTCTCCGTCGCCAAGTCAGGTTTGCAGTGATGGAAAATTGCGCTTCGCTTTGTGCGACGTCGCACGCATCGCGACAGCTGGCGAACGCCATCCGCGTCGTCGCTGTGGCAACGGCGCCACATGGTGCGAGATAGTGAGTGCCGCGCGATGATTGCGATTGACGTTCGGTGACGACACGCGTAGATCGCGGCCCCTTGCGATCGGGCCGATCGCGCGAGGTTATCGAGTAGGCCGTTTGTTGGCGCCAGTCCGCGCAACGACGGCAAGAGCCCCGCCGGTGAAAACGGCCGGCAGCGGCGGAAGCCGCGATGGGCGATCTCGCGTTCGCCATGTTCGATCGACGCCGGCGGGCCGGCAGGATCGGGTTATCACGGCCGAAGTCCCGGGTTCGAGTCCCGGCAGCCGCTGCGGCGGCTGTAGCTCAGTTGGCTAGAGCGCGGCCTCCAACGCCCCGATCTGATCAGTACGCCCGCCGGCGGCTGTGGTGATGGGAATCGCCGGGCGGGCCGGCAGGGTCGGGTTATCGAATCTCCAGGTCCCGGGTTCAAGTCCCGGCGGTCGCCCAAATCGGCCGTAGCTCAGCCGATAGAGCAGGAGGCAACGCCCGGTCCGCTCACATGCCCGCCCGGCTCATCGTCGCACGGTGTTGCCGTTGTGCAACGATGGCGAGAAATTTCTATTATCGATGCACGCAGCCTATTGACACTTGCGCGCGCCTTGTTCATAAGCCACCGCGTTCCGCCGAGCCGGCGCGACAAGGTTACCGTTTTCCAAGCGGTCGGCCGCGAGGCCGACAACCCTGTCGCACACCACGTTTGGAGGAACGCTGCATGAATGGTCGCGGGCCGATAGGGTCGGCTTATCTGCGGGAGATCCGGGTTCGATTCCCGGCGGTGCCTCGCAAGAGGTGCTGTCGTAGAAAGGCTATACACCCGCTTAAAACGGGCCGGTTCGTCTCCACGCCCGCGAACCTCCATGTAGTCCTGGCCAGACGTGATCCGCCGCATCGTCGTCCGCGAGGCGTACGGGTGCGGCGTATTTCGCGGATGGCTGTCGTGTCAACCGGAGCAGCACATCGTGCCTGACGGCTCGCTAGCAAGATTCGCGATTCGCGCAAGCGGGGATCCGCCGGGACGTTAGTGTGCCTGCGGCGTCCCCGTCCGTTCGGATCAGGAGGACGCCATGAATTACCGCAAGCTCTTTTCCTTTCTGCAGACGTCGCAGCGCGAGCCGATCCCCGGCCGCGCCGACATGGTGCGTAACGACGCCGGCGGCTTCGTCTTCGCGCTCGACCTGTGGCAGCGGCTCGACCGCTTCCTGGTGCTGGGCAGCGAGGGCGGCACCTACTACGCGACCGAGCGCAAGCTGACGCGTGACAACGCCGAGGCGGTGCTGCGCGCCATCCAGCTGGACGGCGCGCGGGCGGTGGCGTGCATCGTCGAAGTCTCGGTGGCCGGTCGGGCGCCGAAGAACGATCCGGCGCTGTTCGCGCTCGCCATGGCGGCGGGCATGGGCGACGACGCAACGCGCGCGGCCGCTCTGTCGGCGCTGCCCAAGGTGGCGCGTACGGCCTCGCACCTGTTCGTCTTCGCCGAGTACGTCGCGGGCTTCCGCGGCTGGGGTCGCGGCCTGCGCCGCGCCATCGCCGACTGGTACCTTGCCATGCCGCTGGACCGCCTGGTCCTGCAGGCGGTGAAGTACAAGGCGCGCGGCGAGAAGGGCCACCGCTGGTCGCACCGCGACCTGCTGCGGCTGGCGCACCCGATGCCGGCGGCCGAGGACGCGGCGCGGCGCGCGCTGTTCGACCGCATCGTGCGGCCGGATGGCGCCGCCGAGCTGCCCGCGGGGCTGGAACGGCTGGCGGCGGCCGAGGCGCTGATGCGCAGCACCGAGCCGCGCGAGGCGGCGCGGCTGATCGTCGATCACCGCCTGCCGCGAGAGGCCGTGCCGAGCGCGCTGCAGCGCTCGCCCGAGGTGTGGACGGCCTTGCTGGCCGACATGCCGATGACGGCGATGCTGCGGAGCCTGGGCCGCATGGCTTCGATCGGCATGCTGGTCGAGGGCTCGGACGCCGAGCGCACGGTGCGCGCGCGGCTGGCGGATCGTGACCGCCTGACGGGCGCGCGAGTCCACCCGATCCATGTCCTGCTGGCGCTGGCGATGTATGGGCGCGGCCAGGGCCTGCGCGGCGGTCTGGCGTGGACGCCGGCGCCCGGTGTGCTCGACGCGCTGGACGCGGCGTTCTACGCCGCCTTCGCCGACGTGACGCCGGCGGGCAAGCGGGTCGCGATCGGCCTCGACGTCTCGGGGTCGATGAGCACGGGCATGGTGGCGGGCACGCCGCTGACGCCGCGTGTTGCGGCGGCGGCGATGGCGATGATCACCGTCGCCCGCGAGCCGGAGGCGCTGGTCTGGGCGTTCAGCGACCGCATGGTGCCGATCGCCGTCTCGCCGCGGCAGCGGCTGGACGACGTCGTCAAGGCGACGTCGAACCTGCCGTTCGGCGGCACCGACTGCGCCCTGCCGATGCTGCACGCGTTGGAGACGAAGGCCGAGGTCGATGCGTTCGTGAT
>DATFGV010000109.1:0-11678 GCA_035249115.1 Vineibacter sp. | reverse complement strand
GGCGCTGACCGACGGCGACATCCTGGGCCCGGCGATCGAGGCAGAAACCGCCTATGGCTTCACCAGCCTGACGCCGAAGACCGGTCCGACGATCCGGCGGCTGGCGGCGCTGGCGCCGCGCACCGTGGCGGTGATGCACGGCGCCTCGTTCGCCGGTGCCCGCACCGTGCCGCTGCTCGAGTCATTGGCCGACCACTACGAGGCGCAGCTGCGTCAGGGGATGGCGGGCTGACCTGATCGCGTGGTGGTCGTGCAGATTGGTGTCAAGGCTCGACGATGATCTTGCCGGTGATGGCGCGCTTCTCCAGGGCGTGCAGCGCCGCCAGTCCGTCCGCCAGTTTGAAGCGCTGATCGATGCAGGGGTCGAGCTTGCCCTGCCGCACCAGCTCGATCAGGGCGACGATGTCCTCCTTCATCCAGCCGTTCGAGCCCATGATGTTCTGCTCGAAGGTCCAGATGTAGCGGATATCCTCCTGGGGATCGAACCCGGCGGTGGCGCCGCAGGTGAGCAACCGGCCCTGGCGGCGCAGGCAGCGGATCGACTTCACCCAGGTATCGCCACCGGTGAAGTTCACCACCACATCAGCACCGTCGCGGGCATCGGGCCCCGACCAGACGCGTGGCCGGCCGAAGATGCGATGCGATGCAGCCATGAAGTCCTCGGCGGCGTAGTTGATCAAATGGTCGGCGCCGAGCGACCGCAGCCGGTCGAGCTTCCCGGCGCTGCTGGCGCAGACCGCGACCTCGGCGCCGGCCAGCTTGGCGAGCTGTACGCAGCAGGTGCCGACGCCGCCCGAGGCGCCGAGGATCAGCACGCGCTCGCCGCCCTTCACCGCGCCGCGGGTCAGCATCATGCGGTAGGCGGTGCCGTAGGCGCAGGGCAGCGCCGCGGCGGCATCGAAGCCGACATCGTCGGGCAGCTTCAGCAGCTGGTGCGCCGCCAGCCGCACATACTCGGCCATACCGCCGTCGAAGGTCTCGCCAGTCAGACCGCCGCGCACCCGGTCGATCGGATCGACGGCGACGCGGTCGCCGACTTTCCAACCGGTCACGTCGGGGCCGATCTCGGCGATCTCGCCGGCTAGGTCGAGGCCGACGATGCGCGGCATCGTGATCTTGATGCCGGGCATGCTGCGGATGGTGAAGACATCGTGGTAGTTCAGCGCGCAGGCTTTGACCCGCACGATCACGTCGCCGGCTTTCGCCACCGGATCGGGGAACCCGGACTCGTACGTCATGTCCGAGATCGGTCCGTGTCGGTGCAGCACGATGGCGCGCATGTGTTACTCCGTAAACGCCCCTGTTGTGTCGAGCGCCGCCTAGTTTCCTCGCTTCGCTCGGGATCACAGACGTGCGCGTGACGACAGCGAGGACTATCCGCTAACGCCCTTCCCGCACGCCGTTTGGGAACATGTCGCGGGCGCGCGTCAGCAACGCCTTGCGGTCGATCTTGTTGGTGCCGGCCAGCGGCAACTCCGGCAGGAACACGACGCGGCGCGGATGGGCGTAGGCCGGCCCGTTGGCCAGCGCATATTGCTTGATGTCGGCCTCGCTCGGCGCAGTGCCTTTGCGGCCCACAACAAATGCGACCGGCACCTCGCCCTTGATTTCGTCGCCGACCGGCACGACCGAGGCCTGGTGCACCATGGCGTGGCGCTCCAGCATCTTCTCGACTTCGCCGGGGTAGATGTTCTCGCCGCCGCAGACGAACATGTCGTCGGCCCGGCCGACGAAATGAAAGAAACCGTCGGTGTCGCGGCGCATGACGTCGCCGGAATCGTACCAGCCGTCGTTCAGCTTGTCGGCCGTCTTCTGCGCCAGGTTGAGATAGCCCGGCATCATGGTTGGCGCGCGAATGTGCATCACGCCCTCGTCCGGCGTGGCGCCGCCCACCAGCTTGACCTCGACGAATGGCAGCGGATAGCCCAGCGCCGTGTCGGGGCGTTTCCTGCCCTCGGGGTGCGGACCGAAGGCGCCCGGCCCGCTTTCCGTCGTGCCATAGCCGTTGGCGAACTCCGCGCCAGGGAAGGTGGCGCGCACCGCGTCGGCCAGGGCCTGGGTCAGCGGCGCCGAGCCGGTGTAGACGAACGTCACGCACGACAGGTCGGCGCGGGCCAACGCCTCGCGCTCGCGTACCGCCAGCGCCAGCATGGTCGGCACCGATGTCAGCATCGCGACGCGGTAGCGGTCGATCGCCTCGATATAGGCGCGGCCGGTGAACTGGCGCAGCAGCACGTTGGTGGCGCCGACGCGCACGATCACCTTGGAGAAGAAGAGGGCGTTCATGTGGAACAGCGGTGCGGCGACGATCGCCGCCTTGCCCTCCAGCACCGGCCGCAGACTGGCGTACTGGCCGGTCATCCAGACGTACGGTCCGTGCAGCAACGGCACGCCCTTGGGCATGCCGGTCGATCCCGAAGTGTAGAGGATGGTCGCGACCTCGTCGGGCTGCATCGCGACGGCGGTGAACGGGCCGGGGTCGAGCTGATCGCGCCAGGCGGCGGTGTTTGCGTCGAGCGGGATGACTGGCAGGCCGGCTGGCACCATCGCCGCGCGCTCGGCGTCGGCGTACATCAGTGCGATCGCCGAGTCCTTGACGATGTGCTCGATCACCTCGCGTGGCAGCTTATGGTTGATCGGCACCGCGACGAAGCCGGCGCGCATGATGGCGAAGTAGACGATCAGCGTCTCGGCGCGATTGGCGGCGAGGATACCGACGGACCCGCCGCGCGCCAGTCCGCGCCGCGACAGGCCGCGCGCCACGGCGTCGATCTGTGCTCGCGCCTCGCCATAGCTCAGTCGGATCGCCGTGCCGTCGGCCGCGACGTCGATCACCCAAGGGCGGTCGGCCGGCGCCGTCGGATCGATGATGTCGCCGAGGTTGCTGACCTTGGCATCACGCTCGTAGGGTGGGCGGTACATCGGCCGCGTCCTAGCCGGCCTGGGCGCCATAGGTGCCGCGGCCGACGGCGCACAGGCGTCCCTGGTCGTCGACGACGTCGATGTCGACCACCGCGACGGTGCGGCCGAGCCGGCGCACCTTGGCCGTGCCGCGCAAGTAGCTGCCGAACGACGGGCGCAGGTAGTCGACGCGGAAGTTGATCGTCGGCACGCCCGACTTCAGCACCAGCGCCACGGCGTAGTCGCCGACCGTGTCGATGAACGAGGCGATCGGTCCGCCGTGGAACTGGCCGGTGCCGGCGCCGCGCTCGAACTCCGGCCGCATCGGCATGGTCATGGTGATGGTCTGGGCGGCCTCGTCCAGCGAGTCGACCGTCAGGTTCATGAAGCGGATGAACGGCGAGCGCGCCAGCCAGGCGGCGACGGTCTCGACGGTCACGGGCTCGGACATGGCACCCTCCGGCGGCCAAGGCGCGGCCACGACGCGGCACGCCTGAACATCGCGCCATGGACGGCGCGCCTGTTCAAACGCTAGCGGAGGGCGGAAAAAATTGCTTGGCTTTTTTGTCCGGACATCGGCGATGGCGGCTATCAGTAGACCGCGTACGGGTCCGTCTCAAACACGGCGTTCCAGAGAGTAGCGGCAGTATACGTTACGCTCGTTCGGAGGGATGAGCCTCTATGCGTGAGTGCGAGGGCCGGGGCGCAGTGTCTACGAGCGATTTTATGGTTGGCATGGCACGATCAGCCGGCGTTGGTCGCGACACTTCTGGGGCCTGCCTCCCCTCCCGCCTGAGCGGGAGGGGAGATCAAGCGAGATACTGCGACTACAGCTTCGACTCCCAGGCCTTCACCTGCGTCTCCGCCTCATCCTTGGCGATGCCGTAGCGCTCCTGCACCCGGCCGACGAGCTGGTCGCGCTTGCCGTTGATCACCGTGATGTCGTCGTCGGTGAGTTTGCCCCACCCTTCCTTGACCTTGCCTGTCATCTGCTTCCAGTTGCCTTCGATCCTGTCCCAATTCATCGCACGTCCTCCTGAGTTCTCTGCGTGGGGCGCCACAGCGCATGCAGCAAAAACGACGGACCGGGTTGACGGGTTCCTCTGATGAAGAGCGTGCGAATGACATTCGACTCTTCACATCGCGATGAGCGGCGGCTGCGGATCGCAGGCATCAGGATTCGGGGTTCGGCCCGCGATGCGCGGGTATCGGCGACTCAGCTCTGAGCGCAGTCATCGCGGGCTGCTGCTCACGGTCGTTGGCGATGATGTGTTCGCGATACCATTGCCAACGCTGTTCGACCCAGCGATGCCGCCATGTGCTCGATCACATGGGCTCGTCGCCGTGGCCGCGAAACCTCTACTCGAACCTCGCGATGCGACGACGCGACCGGACATCGCGGCATTGTCGATTCGATGTTAACCCGAGTTGCAGGCCGCGCTGAGCATGAGAACGAAACAAGATTGTGTACCCAGATATCGTGTGTTCTTGGGTCACGGGACGCAAAGCACTTCATTTTTCGTGGAACGCGGCTGCATATTGTTGCCGTGCCCCATTGCTGTCGCATTCGGCTCCCATGTCTTTCGGGTCGGCGGCACACCTCGCCGTCATCTCGACTGACCGCCAAACCCTCAGACAATCGCCGGTGATGCGTCCGTGCGGACATCGCCGAGCATCGAAGGGAGCATTCATGACGACGGCAGCGACCAACACCTTTCACGAAGACCTCAAGGCGATCCTGCCGCGGCTGCGGCTGCACGCCTTGTCGCTTACGCATGATCGCGATCGGGCTGACGATCTGGTGCAGGAAACCGTGGTGAAGGCGCTCGCCGCCCAGGCCAGCTATCGGCCGGGCTGCTTCGGCGCCTGGCTGTTCCGCATCCAGCGCAACGAATTCATCTCCGGCTTGCGTCGGGCGCGCCCCTGCGTGCCACTCGACGACTCGATCGGCGAGATGCTCAGCCACCCGGCGCCTCAGGACAGCGCTTTGGCGACGGCCGAGTTCCTCGTCGCCTTCGGCCGACTGACGCCGGCGCAGCGCGAGGCGCTTGTCCTGTCGGTGGTCGACGGACAGTCATATGACGCGATCGCGCGCACCGCCGGCGTCTCGGTCGGCACCATCAAGAGCCGCGTTTCGCGGGGACGCGACACATTGGAACGCCTGTTGACGGGCGAGGTTGCGATAGCAACAGCGCCGGACAAGACATCCGGCGCGCATCGCGGCAAGCCGGCGCGCCGGGCCTCTCGCGGCAATTCTGCGGACAGGGTTTTCGGCACCGTGCCTGCCTGATTTGTGTTATGTTGTGGTCAGGCAAATTGACCACAACCACGGTCAGGTGTGAGCGATGGCGCTTGCATGAGCGACGGTCCAAGTCGTTGTGTCGCGGCATCGCACGAGGGCGGCCATGCCCAGTGACGCGGACGACGCCGCATCGGGCGGCGTCAAACGCAAACCGCCGCAAGCCGCAGCCCCGGAAAGCCGGCCGTTCGACAGCTGGCTGAACCGGCAATTGCACGCGCTCTACGACGACATCACCCGCGAGCCATTGCCGGACGACCTGGTGGCGTTGATCGACCGTCATAGTCAGCAGGCGGTTGATGAGCGGCCCGACGGTGAGACGTCTGCCGAACCGACAGACACCGATCGTCGCGACAAGACCTGATACGCGCAGGCCGCGCGGATCACGGTTGCTTGGAGAGCGCGTCGAACGCGAACCTTTCGCGGACGTCGGCGCGATCGGCTTCATGGTGTGCCGTGCGCCACATGAAGACGTTGTACCATCAGACCTTGTTCATGACTCGTCGCCGCAAGCCTTCATGGTGAGCTTAGTCGAACCATGAAGGCTGACGCACCGCCGGTCGCGCGGCGCTTCATGGTTCGACAAAGCTCACCATGAAGCTGTCGGTACCAACCTCAGTCGGTATCGCCGCATGGATCCGGCGTAAGGCCCGCGGGCGACGGGCGTCAGCGCACGGCGCGGCGTTTTTCCTCGGCGAGCAGGCGGCGCTTGCGCTCAACGCCCCAGCGATAACCGGCGAGCGCGCTGTCGCTGCCGATTGCACGATGGCACGGCACCACCACCGCCACCGGATTGGTGGCGCAGGCGCGACCGACGGCGCGGGCGGCGCCGGGCCGGCCGAGCTTCTCGGCGATCGCGCCGTAGGTCAGCGTCTGGCCGGCCGGAATCTCGGTCAGCGCTTTCCACACCCGCCATTGGAAGGCGGTGCCGACGATGTCCAGCGGCAGGTCGGGTGCGTCGATGGCGGCGGGCCTGCGACCATCCAACCGCGCCAGCACGGCTTTCACCCGCGGCGCCAGGGCACCATCATCAGGTACGATCTCGGCCGCAGGGAAATCCTGGCGCAGCGACTCGGCCAGTTTGGCATCGCTGTCGCCGAGATAGACCGCGGCGACACCCTTGTGCGTGGCGCCGACCAGCACCCGGCCATGCTCGCTGCCGGCGATCGCATAGGCGATACGGGCCCCGACGCCGCCCTTCCGGTAGGTTGCCGGTGTCATGCCCAGCACCTTGTCGGCGTTCTCGTAGACGCGGCTCGCCGAGCCGTAACCGGCATCGTACAGCGCCGCGGTGACACTCTCGCCGTTGCGCAGCGCCGCCTTGAAGCGGCTGGTCTTGCGCGCCGCCAGCCAGTCGCGCGGCGCCACGCCGAGCTCGCGCTGGAAGCGCCGGGTCAGGGTCGAGGCGGTGATGCCGACCTGTCGCGCCACCGCGTCGAGCGACGGTGGCGTGTCGGAGTCGGCGTCGAGCAGGCGGCAGGCTTTGGCCACCTCGCGGCTGAGCCCGCGATCCGTGAGCCAGGCGCGCGGCCGGCATCGCTTGCACGGCCGGAAGCCCGCCGCCTCGGCCGCATCACATGAGGCGTGGAAGGCGACATTCTCTGGCCGTGGCGTGCGTGCGCCGCAGGATGGCAGGCAGTACACGCCGGTGGTCCTGACGGAAAAATAGACGCGGCCGTTGTAGGCGCGGTCGCGCCGGCGGAGGGCTTCCCAGCAGGTCGCGGCGTCCGGCAGGCCGACAGCGGACGGGTTCAAGGTCGGGGCCGGCACGACGGCATCACGCGGCGCCGTGCGGCTGGGGAGGACTGTGGTCCGGTGCATCTCACTCATGGGGGCAGGAAACACCCGCCGCCGATCCTGCGCTATCCGCCGGCCGGCGGCAATTTCGCGGTGACAGCGGGTCCGCCCGGAGGCCGCCTTTTGGCGGAAGGCACCGGCCTGACCCAGTGGGACGGGTCATCGGCCGGCGCCCTGCCGCGGCGCTCACCGACCTCACCACGCAAGCGGGTCGGGCCCCGCTTCAGCGCATGCGCGGCACCTGCAAGGGCACGGCGTCCGTCGGCACCTTGAACAGCGCCGGATCCTGCGGCGCACGCGTCACCCGCGTCGCTTGCCACAGCATCCGGCCAAGCTCGTAGCTGCGCAGGCCGATGCCGTCCTGGGTAACGCAAGCCTGCATCGGGCGGCCCGGCGTCACTTCGAATTCGTAGATGATGCACGACTCGCCCAGGACGGTGTCTTCGCCCATGCGCTTGGCGTCGATGCCGGCGGTGGCGATCGCCCCGCCGACCTGGCTGGCATCGACCTGCATGGCGATTTTCTGGCCGTGGCGCTCGGTAACGATCGTGGCGGTTGGCGCCGCCAGATCGAAATAAACCGTCGTGGCATTGCCGTTAGGCGCGGCATCGATCCGGATCTTGCCGCCGGCATGGCGCATGGTGCTGGCGACGTTGCCGGTGTGCATCATGATATTGCCGTCGGCGGCGTAGTCGACCGAGGGCAGGGGCAGTTTTTCCGCCCGGCCATCGGCGGCCGGTAGTCCGAGCGTCAGGATCGTCGCCAGGGCGATCGAGCCCACAACCGGGAAACGACGCATCATTCCTCCACTTGGCGGCAATTCGACGCCAGCGTGGTCGGCTATTGCGGCGGCCCCATGGCAACGGCTGGCGAATTGCGTGCCGCCTAGGCGCGAACTTCCTGCCTTTGGAAGACGACGTAGGTGATCGAGAACACGACGATGACGGCGCCGATCAGCGCCGTCAGCTGCGGCCATGCCTGCAGCAGGCTCTGGTTCAGCGGCAGGGCGGCGCCGCGCACCATGCCTTGCAGCTGACCGAGCATGCCGATCGTCGGGATACGGGTCATGTTCGGATCGGGCTGCAGCACGGCGAGACTGGCGTCGCCGAACAGCGCGCTGGGCGACAGGCGCGACAGGCCTACGAACCAGTCGACCTGCGAGTCGCTCGGCAGGCCGACGCGGGCCGCCAGCGGATCCGGCGTGGCGAATATCGGCACCAGCACCGGCACCAGGATCGGCCACACCAGGGTCAGGAACAGCCACAAGCCGATCGCGCAGAGCGCCGAAGTGGCGGCCGAGCGGAAGATCACCGAGAACAGCATGGCGATCGCCAGCCATACGCCGGCGAAGGCGATCGCCACCAGCAGAAAGGCGATGCTGCGCGCCACCTCCTCGCCGCTGGGTGGCACGCCCATCGTGACCAGCGCTGCGCCGACCACCAGCAGCCACAGCGCCGTCAGACCGGTGGCCAGGGTGCACAGGCCGGCGAGGAATTTGCCCATCAGCAGCGCGTCGCGATAGATCGGTTGCGCCAGGATGCGGCTCATGGTGCGGCGGTTGAATTCGCTGTTGACCGCGTCGAAGCCGAGCCCGATTGAGATCAGCGGAATGAGGATGCTCAGCAGGTTGAGCAGCGAGGGCACCGCGCTGTCCTCGCGCGCGAACAGGAACAGGTTCAGGAACAGGAACTGGTCGCGCGTCACGGTCTCGCGCAGATTGATGATCGCCACCGCGACGACGCCGACGCCGGACAGCACGACCAGCAGCTCCAGCACCCGCATGCGGACGCTGCTGAGGTGATCGGCGTACTCTTTCAGGAAGACGGCGCTGACGCCGGTGAACGGGGAGCCTTCACGCCGCATCCTGGTGCTCCTGGAAATAGCGGGCGTAGATCGCCTCAAGACTGGGTTCGGCCGCCGCCAGCCGCTGCAGCCGGCCGCCGCCCTGCACGGTCGCCTGCGCCACGTCGGCCATGACGTCGCGGTCGGCGATCAGCTTCCAGCCGCGGCCGTCGCGCTCCAGCTTCTGCACGCCGGCGATGCCGTTCAGCTTGGCCGCGACGTCGATGCCGTCGGCTTCGACGTGCGCCGCATGGCCGGCGCCCAGCACCTGCTGGCCGAGCTCCTTGACGGTGCCCTGCAGCACGATGTTGCCGCGGCTGAACAGCGCAACGCGGTCGCAGATGCTCTGGACGCGGTCGAGCAGGTGCGACGACAGCAGCACCGCCACGCCGTCGCCCTTCAGGTCGCGGATCATGTCGAGCAGTTCCAGCGTCGCCTGCGGATCTAGGCCCGAGGTCGGCTCGTCGAGGATGGCGATCTCGGCGTTCTTGGCGATGATCTCGGCGATTCCCAGGCGCTGGCGCATGCCGCGCGAGTAGGTGGCCACCCGCTTGTCGAGCACGTCGGCCAAGCGAACCCGCGTCATCGCCTCCTCGATGCGGCGCTCGGCCTCGGCGCGCAGCATGCCGGCGAGCCGCAACGTGTAGCGCAGGTTCTCGCGCGCCGTCATATTGTCATAGAAGCCGACTGCGTCAGGCAGGTAGCCGACGCGTCGCTTCACGGCCAGCGGCTCGCGCACCGGGTCATGGCCCAGCACGCTGACGCTGCCGCCCGTCGACTCGGTCAGTCCCAGCACCATCAGGATGGCGGTGGTCTTGCCGGCGCCGTTCGGGCCGAGCAGGCCGAAGATTTCGCCGCGATGGATGTCGAGGTCGATGCCGGCGACGGCGGCGTTGGCGCCGTAGTGCTTGCGCAAGCCGCGCGCCGCGATGACGGTCTCGGTCATGATGCCTCCCCACGCAGTGAGGAGGTGCCCCGAAGGAGCGGAGGGGAGCCGACGTGGTCTGGGCAACAAAGACCACGAGCGGTCCCCATCCGGCGCTTCGCGCCACCTTCCCCGCGAAGCGGGGAAGGAATGAAAACGCGCCGCATCGCGCTCACCGCCGGCCGAAGCGGGCGACGGCGCCGACCAGCACCAGCAGCGCCACGGCGATGATGCCGACGCCAACGATGCCCCACATGGTCGAGGTGGTGACGGTGATGCGGAAATCCGACGAGGCCGAATCGCCCTTGGCGCTGACCCGCATCGTGCTCTGGTAGTCGCCGGCCAGCGCCTTGTTGAACGGCGTCAGGGTGGCGACCACGTCCTTCTTCTCGCCCGGCCCCAGTTTGTCGATGGTCTTGGGGGTGAAATCGACCTTCCAGTTCTGCGGCACCGTGCCGTTGAGCTCGATCTCCTCGGCCGCCGCCGTGCCCTCGTTGCTGACCACGATGGTGAGCGGCGAGGCCTGCCCGGCCTGGGCTTCGCCCGACAGCCGGCCGTCCTTGCCGCTGACCCGCAAGGTCGGCTGGCCTTGCACCAGCAGCGCCACCTGCGTCTGGGCGCTCGCGCCCTCGGCCTCGACCCGCAGGCGTGCCGGGTAGGAGCCGGCCGCCACGTCGCGTGGCGGCTTAATGCTCACCTTTAGGTCCTTGTCTTTGCCGGCCTCGACGGGAATCGAGCTCAATTCGTTGCTGCCGTAGGCCTCGGTGAAAGTCGCGGTGAAGCCCTTCTGGGTGTCGGCGCCGAAGCGGACGATCAGGTCCTTGCCTGAATCATTGGTAACCGTGAACTGGTACTCGAAACTCGACTTGGGCGTGCCGCGCAGCTCCGGCAGCTTGACCTTCAGCGACAGCTTGGCCGCCACTTCGGTGCCGACCGCGATGCGCATCGGCAGCTCGGTCTTGGCCGAGGCGCCCTGGGCCTGGATCGAGATCGGGTAGACGCCGGACTTGGCGTTGGCTGGCACCTCGATCCGCAGGTTGAGCGAGACGTTCTCGTTGCTGCCCGGCATCGCCAGGCTGACGGGCTGGCCGCCGCCCATCAGGTCGGCCTTCCAGCCTTCCGGCACGCCGGCCACCGTCAGGGCGATCACCTCGGGCGGCAAGCCGGCATTTTGCAGCTTGAGTCGCACGGTGGTCGTCTCGCCGGCCCGCGCCGTGGAGGACGGGAAGTCGGTGGTGAGCCACAAACCCTTGGGCGGCGGATCGGCCGCCAAGGTGGCGGGGGCGGCGACGCCCAGGGCGGCGGCGAACAACAGCGACAGGGTGGCGATGCGCATGACGTCTCCCGACGGTTCGTGCTTGTTTCGGCAAGGCGGCCGCGATCCTTCACGGGAAAGACCGCGATGGCAACGGCACGACTTAGGAAAATGCCCGCGCGCAATCAAGCCTGCCATCGCGCCTGACGCAAAAGTCATTTCGCGACCGCGAAACCCCGATCCTGCTGGCGAAGACTGGAGCGGGCGACGGGATTTGAACCCGCGACCCTCGGCTTGGGAAGCCGATGCTCTACCACTGAGCTACACCCGCACCGGCGCGACTATAGATGCCCCCATCACGGCGCTCCAGAGGGTTTCAGGGGGCGTCGCAGGCCGGGCCGAGGTGAGAAGCCCGCCGGATTCCGGCTTTTCCGCCCTTCGGGTATGCGGCTTCCGCCGTCCGGGACCGATCTGCTAAAAGCCGCCGTCGTTTCGCGGGCAAACCAGGTTAAGGAAAGGAACCGATCATGGACGTCAAAGGCCAGGCCGCCATTGTCACCGGCGGCGCCTCGGGGCTGGGCGGCGCCACCGCCAGCGCGCTGGCGGCGGCCGGAGCCAAGGTCGCGATCCTCGACCTGCAGGAGGAGCTCGGCCAGAAT
>DATFGV010000108.1:0-6405 GCA_035249115.1 Vineibacter sp. | reverse complement strand
TTAGCAGGATTAGCAGGATTAGCAGGATTAGCAGGATTAGCAGGATTAGCAGGATTAGCAGGATTAGCAGGATTAGCAGGATTAGCAGGATTAGCAGGATTAGCAGGATTAGCAGGATTAGCAGAGGCCGCCTGCAGGATCGCGGCGGCGATGCACACCGGAAGCGACGAGGGACGTGATGCCGAGTCCCGGCCGACGGGAAGGGCGCCGCGCTTGGCGACACCGGGGACAGGCCGGTAGCGACCTAGCGCAGGGAAATCGAAAGACCAAAAAACGCGCATGGAAACTTGACAATAGATGAGAAGGAGACCATAGTATAATACAATATGCCGTAGTGAAGCAAGCCGCCTGCAAACCGTGGAACGTCAGCGGTGCCAGCTGCGGCGTCGCGCGACCAAAGCCTGCCGGGTGCTTGGACCGGCGCGACGGTGTGACGGTGATGCGCAAGCACTTGGCCCTGGCATTCCTTGCCACGCTGCTGGCGCATTTCACCGGCACGGCGTCGCGCCGGCAGGCGGGCCAGAGGCCTACCAGGGCCGCGACGATGCCGCCGCCCTGGCCGAGGTGGAGAAGGGCCGGGCGTACGTGAAGCGCTTCAGCGAACCCGACATGGATGTGGTCCGGGCCTTGAAGGGCGGCTGATCAGATCAGCGGCGGACGTCCCGATCCAAAGATGCCGACCGCCAAATAGTTGAGTGACGGGGCCACGACCCAGGCCGCGGCGTAGGCCAGCACGCCGGCCATCGTCGAGCGCAGCCGCGACAGACCATGGACCTGCCGCAGCGCACCCCAGCAGAGGAAGAACCAGGTCACTAACACGACCAGCTGCGTGAGGTAGACCAGCACGTAGACGCTAGCGAGGCCAGGTGCCTTGTCGAAGAAGGCATCGTAGTCCGCCGTCCCCAACAGCAGACCCGGTTCATTGACGAGGCGCGCCGCCAGCTGCTCGTCGTGGCTGCGCACGATGCCGCGGCCGATCAGGTCCAGGACCACCGCGGCGAGGTAGGCGGGGCAGACGAGATAGGCGTAGACCGCCAGAGTCTTCAGGTATTCGCCGTTGCCGCCCAACAACCGCATGACTCCAAAGATCACCGCCGAGAAGGCCAGGAAGGCGACGATCTTGAACGCGATCATGCTGCCGACGATGGTGAGGAAATCATGTCCCTTGGCCAGGGTCGGCGCCTGCAGGACGAAACCAATCGCCACGGTGATGCCGACGAACACCAGCGCGTGCGTCAGGTCGTCCGTTGCGCCCGCCGTGAACCGGGCAACGGTGGTTTTGGGCCGGGCAATCAGCCGGGTAAGCTCCGGCACGTAGGCTGGCAAGTATTTAAAAATGCGCTCAAGTAACTCTTTCATAAAGACATGATGCGCCGAGTTGAACAATTCGTCGAGCGTTGTCCGCGTCAGATCGACTGGCAATCCGGGTGGGTTTTCTGCAGGCTTATGCTTCATCTCGTCATGTTGACAATGGCAACTGCACGCTGAGGGGTCGGTTGATCGCGACAGTCACCACGAGATTGTTTCATCATCACCCGAGAAATGGCCGCTTGGTGGGCGCGGGCGGCCGGCCCAGTGTGCGCCTGACGTAAGACGCTCATACGGGAGAAAGCGATGCCATCACCACGTTACGAACGCGCCCTGATCGTCGGCGCCGGCGCCGGGCTCAGCGCCTCGCTGGCGCGGCTGTTCGCAGGCGAGGGGCTGAAGGTGGCGCTGGCCGCCCGCAATACCGACAAGCTCGGCGAAGTGGCGCGCGCGACCGGTGCGCGCACCTTCGCCTGTGATGCCAGCAAGGCGGACCAGGTATCGGTTCTGTTCGACGAGGTCGACCGGGCGATCGGCGCGCCAGATGTGGTGGTCTACAACGCCAGCGGCCGCTCGCGTGGCTCGTTTGTCGAGCTGGTGCCGGCCGACGTCGAGCGGGCGATTGCGGTCAGCGCCTTCGGTGGCTTCCTGGTGGCGCAGCAGGCGGTCAAGCGCATGCTGCCCAAGGGCCACGGCGCGGTGCTGCTGACCGGCGCCTCGGCCAGCGTCAAGGGCTACGCCCAGTCGGCGCCGTTCGCGATGGGCAAGTTCGCGCTGCGCGGGATGGCGCAGAGCATGGCGCGCGAACTGGCGCCCAAAGGCATCCACGTCGCGCATTTCGTGATCGACGGCGGCATCCGCAGTACCAGCCGGATCGACCCGGCCGACAAGCCCGACTCGCTGCTCGATCCCGACGCGATCGCCGAGACATACCTGAGCGTGCTGCGCCAGCACCGCAGCGCCTGGACCTGGGAAGTCGAAGTCCGGCCGTGGGTCGAGACGTTCTGATGCCGGGCGCCCTGGGAGCGCGGGCCTCCGGCCCGCTCATGAGCGGGCGAGACGCCCGCGCTCCCAGGTAATTGAGTCCGGACCTCGACCGCCGCAGATCATCCGTGCCGCGCCGGCTCGGGCAGGCTCCGGCCGCGCCACAGGTCAAGCAGCGACGGCAGGGCGACCGCCGCCATCACCAGGGCGATCGCCGCCATGTCCAGCAGCGTCACGGTCGTGCCGAACACCAGCGCCGACAGGGCGGTGCCGACCGGCCCGACGGCGCAACCGAACAGCGCCATGCGGCCGACCGGCATGTGGCGCATGGCGTAGTTCGACAGGATGAAGACGCCGACCGTGACCACCAGCCCGAGATAGAGCACGGTCGTCAGGCTGGCGCTGCCGGCACTGGTGATGTGCCGGTCGGCTGTCGGCAGCAGCGCCAGCAGCGGCGCGGTGACGACGCACGCAACGGCGACCTGCCAGCTCGAGGTCACCAGGGGATTGGCGCCCGCCTGCGCGGTGCGGCGACCGATCAGGGCGTTGATCGCGGCCGCCAGCACCGCGCCGACCAGCAGCACGTCGCCTTCGAAACTGCCACCGCCATGGCCACGCTGGCCCCAGGCCAGCAGCACGGTGGCGCCGACCGCCAACAGCGCGGCAACGATCACCACCGGCCGGATCGCTTCGCCCAGGAAGATGCGTCCGAGCACCGGCATCAGCAGCGGCATCAGGCTCCACAGCACCGAGCCGTTGACCGGCGAGGTCAAGGTCAGGCCGATGGTGAATAGCACCGTCACCAGGCCCGGCTCGAGCAGGCCCATCACGAACGGCTTCCAGCCGACGCGCCGCGGCCGCGCGTCGGCGCCGGTCAGCAGCACCATCAGCCACAGGCCGGCGGCGCCCAGCATCAGGCGCAGCACGATCAGCTCGGCGACCGCGATCTCGCCGATGGCGTACTTGGTGCCGACCACGGACGACGCCCACAGAAACACGGCGATGCACATGGCAAGCGCGGGCATGATATCGCTCCGCCGCGGCGGTCGGCGTGACGGTGTGATTTGCGCTGTGCGATTATGCCGGCTTGGCCGGCCGCACCTTGGGCAGCATGATCTCCGGCCATGGGTCGGGCATCTCGCCGACCGGCACTTCGATCAGCACCGGGCCGCCGTCGGCGAACGCCTTGCGCAGGGCCGGCCGCAGTTCGTCGGGCGTGCGGGCCCGCAGACCCATCATGCCAAAGCTTTCGGCCAGTTTGACGAAGTCGGGGTTGGCGAGGTCGACGCCGATGGTGCGGTTGCCGTAGCTCTGCTTCTGAATCCGCAGCACATTGCCGAAGGCGCGGTCGTTGAACACCACGAACACGGCGCCGATGTTGTGGCGCACCGCGCTGGCGAGTTCCTGCACGTTGAACATGAAGCCGCCGTCGCCCGACACCGAGAGGACTGGCGCGTCGGGCCGTGCCGCCTTGACGCCGATCGCGGTCGCGACGCCCCAGCCCAGGGTGCCCTGGTAGCCGGTCGAGATGTAGGTGCGCGGCGCGTAGGTCGGGAAGGCGAGGCGGCTGACGTAACCGACCTGGGTGAGTTCCTCGACGAAGATGCCGTTCTCCGGCAGCTCGTCGCGCAGCGCCGAGATGAAGGCGAGTTGCGGCGCCAGCCGGCCGTGCTTGGCGGCGATCTCCGCCTTCAGCGCCTTGATCTCGTCGGCGCGCGACTCGCGGCGCGCATTGTGCTTGGGCAGCACCTCGCGCAGGCGCGCCATAACCGGGCCGGCGTCGCCGACGATGCCGACATCGGGCCTGCGGATGCGGGCGTGCTCCTCCGGATCGACGTCGACGCGCACGATCTTCAGGGCATCGTCGAGGCCCCACACCATCTGCTGCATCTGCAGGCGCGTGCCGACGGCCAGCACGACGTCGGCGCCCGCCCACAGGCGATGCGCCTCGCCGAGCGCGACGCTCAGCGCGTGCCGTGAATCGAGCACGCCGCGGCCCATGCGGTGCGCCGCCACCGGCGCCTGCAGCATGTCGGCAACGGCGGCGATGTGCTCGGCGGCGTCCAGCGCGCCGCCGCCGACCACGATCAGCGGCCGCTTGGCGGCACCCAGCAGCTTGGCGGCGCGCTCGACGCCGTCCTCGTCGACCGGCACCGACGTGGCGGCGGTCGCGGCCTGCAGCGCCACGTTGGCCTGCTGCGCCCAGACGTCGAGCGAGCATTCCAGGCCGACCGGCCGCGGCCGGAAACTGCGCAGCTGGCGGAAGGCTTCGGCCACTACCGACGGCGCCTCGGCGGCGCTGTGGATGCGCTCGGACCACTTGGTCAGCGAGCGCATGATGCCGATCTGGTCGGGAATCTCGTGCAGCTGGCCGAGGTTGCGGCCGACATTGGCCAGCATGATCTGGCCGACCACGGCCAGCACCGGCGCGTTGGTGGCGTAGGCGGTCGACAGCGCCGCCGTGGTGTTGAGGAAGCCCGGGCCCGGCACGACGGCATAGGCGGCCGGCTTGCCGGTCGCCATGGCGGCACCGGTCGCCATGTAGGCGGCGCCCTGCTCGTGGCGCGAATGAATGGCGCGGATGCGGTCCTGCGAGTCGAACAGCGCGTCGAAGAACGGATCGTTCTGCACGCCCGGTAGGCAGAAGACGGTGTCAATGCCGTTGATCGCCAGCGAGCGCACCACGGCCTGCGCCGTGGTCATGCGCTCGGCGGCCAGCGGGGCAAGCGAGTCGGGCATGCAGTGCTCCATCCGATTTATCGTCGGACACGACCATGGCCGAACCGGCGCGGCCCGTCGAGAGTGTTGCTCTACTGTCCTCCCAACGCAGTGGGGAGGTGCCCCGAAGGGGCGGAGGGGAGCCGACGTGGTGGCTCGATGTCACACACCACGAGCGCTCCCCATCCGGCCTTCGGCCACCTTCCCCACTTCGTGGGGAAGGGATGAATCGTACACTTGAGTCGCTTGCAATGCCGCGACAAGCTGCGCCATGGCGGCGATCACCTTCGCGTTCAACGGCACCGAGCTTGAAGCGCGGCCCGACGGCGCGCTGTGGTGGCCCGAGGCGCGGCTGCTGGCGGTGGCCGACCTGCATCTGGAGAAGGGCAGCTGGTACGGCGCCCGCACCGGCCAGCTGCTGCCGCCCTATGACACGCGCACGACCTTGCGGCGCCTGGCGCGCTGCATCGAGAGCCTGGCGCCGCGTTGCGTGGTTTGCGTCGGCGACTCGTTCCATGACACCGAGGCAGCGTCGCGCATCGATGCCGACGACGCGGCGGCGCTGGCCCGCCTGGTCGCGGCGGTGCCGGACTGGATCTGGCTGATCGGCAACCACGACCCGCGCCCGCCGCGCACCTGGGGCGGTTCGGTAAGCCACGAACTGGCGCTGGCGCCGCTGGCCTTCCGCCACGAGGCGGATCGCACGCCGCTCACCAACTGCGACGGCGAAGTGTCGGGCCACTATCATCCGGTTGCCGTGCTGACGGTGCGCGGCCGTGGCCTGCGGCGGCGCTGCTTCGTGACCGATGGGCGGCGGCTGGTGCTGCCGTCGTTCGGCGCCTACACCGGCGGCCTTAACGCGCGCGACCCGGCGATCGCCGACCTGTTTGACGGCGCCTACGACGTGCTGGCGCTGGGCGGCGCGAGCGTGCATCGCCTGTCCAGCCGCATCTTGCGGACTGATTTGGCGATGGCGGAAGTGGTGGGGTAGATTCGGCGACCGTCTGTTGGTCCGGCCGAGAACCTGAGCGCCGCCGTTCCGTCATGAAGCCTATGCCACCATTCTGAAGCCGACCATCGCGAAGTGATGGTCGAATGTGTAGGCGAGGCGAATTCGTGCCCGCGACATGATCGCGAAGCTGGTGGCGTCGACGGCTGACAGCTTGTGCAAGCCGGGCCGGCGGAAGTAGTCCCAGGACCGTTCCAGATCACGTAGCTCGCAGGGAAGTATCCTCACGGCTCCGGGCTTGTAGATCGATTCCTTCCAGGCAAGCGCCACATCACGGTTGGCGTTGCGCTCAAGGAAGGTAAACGTCTCGAGGACCACCGGAACAGAGGTGTGCAGTTTCGCGCCGGCGCCCTGCAGCAAGTCCCATTGCTCGCGGGCGCGCGCAT
>DATFGV010000107.1:0-2725 GCA_035249115.1 Vineibacter sp. | reverse complement strand
GTTCTCTTCCCCACGAAGTGGGGAAGGTGGCGCGAAGCGCCGGATGGGGAGCCGACATGGTTTCTCCATCAGGGACACCACGATGGCTCCCCTCCGCCCCTTCGGGCCACCTCCCCAACGATCGTTGGGGAGGAAACACATCGTCACGCCTCGAGCGACAGGTTGCCGTAGCGGGTCAGGTGGTGCTGCGGGCTGCCGAACTGGGTGTCGATCATGGTCAGCCGCTTGAAGTAGTGGCTGACCGACAGCTCGTCGGTAACGCCCATGCCGCCATGCATCTGCACCGCGCTCTGGCCGACGAACTTGCCCGACTTGCCGATCTGCACCTTGGCGCCCGAGGCCGCCTTCTTGCGGACCGTCGGATCCGGATCGTCGATCTTCAGGGTCGCCATCAGGGTCATCGAGCGGGCTTCCTGGGCGTTGGTGAAGCAGTCGACCATGCGGTGCTGCAGCACCTGGAACTTGCCGATCGGCACGCCGAACTGCTTGCGCGTCTTGATGTACTCCAAGGTCTGCTTGTTGAGCGCATCCATGCAGCCGACGGCCTCGGCGCACAGCGCGACGATGGCGCGGTCGACCACGCCCTCGAACAGCGCCAGCCCGTCGTCGAGCTTGCCGACGACGGCGTCGGCGCCGACCGCGACGTTGTCGAAGGTCAGCTCCGAGGCGCGCAGCGCGTCCTGGGTGGGATAGTCGCGGCGGGTAACGCCCTTGGCCTTGGCGTCGACGGCGAAGACGGTGATGCCCTTCTCGTCGCGCTGGCCGCCGGCGGTGCGCGCCGTCACGAAGATGGTGTCGGCCGAGGCGGCGTTGTGCACGACACCCTTGTGGCCGGACAGCGTGTAGCCGGCGCCGCTTTTCTTGGCGGTCACCGCCACGTCGGCGAGGTTGTAGCGCGCCTGCTTTTCGACATAGGCGACGGCGAACTGCTTCTCGCCGGCGATCATCGGCGCCAGCAGCGCCTCCTTCTGCGCCGCGCTGCCGCCGGCTTCCAGCAGGCCGCCGCCCAGCACAACGGTCGGCAGGTACGGCTCCAGCACCAGTCCGCTGCCGAAGGCTTCCATCAGGATCGCGGTCTCGACCATGCCGCCGCCGAAGCCGCCGTCGGCCTCGCTGAACGACATGCCCAGCCAACCCAGCTCGGCGAACTTGGCCCAGTTCTCCGGCAGCCAGCCACGATCCGTGGCGGCGATCTTGCGGCGCGTCTCGAAAGCGTATTGCTCGCGGACGAAACGCTCGACGCCTTCCTTGATCTGTTTCTGTTCGTCCGAATGCGACAGATCCATCCGACTTACTCCCTCCGTCCGCCGGGGGCGCGTCACTCCAGTGACGCGTCATGCGCGGCTTCAAACAAGCACATCGTATCCAGGAAGACGCGCCACTGGAGTGGCGCGCCCCCAGCCTTACAACCCCAGTACCATCTTCGAGATCACGTTGCGCTGGATCTCGTTGGAGCCGCCATAGATCGTCGTCTTGCGGGCATTGAAATAGCGCGGCGCCGTAATATGGGCGTAGGACGGCCCGATCGGCTCCTCGTTGGCGCCATGCCAGAGCAGGGCGGGGTGGTAGGGCATGGCATAGTAGCCGACGGCCTCGACCGCCAGCTCGCTGATCCGCTGCTGGATCTCGGAACCGCGGATCTTGAGGAACGAGACCTCCGGTCCGGGCGCGCCGCCCGCGGCCATCGCCGACAGTGCCCGCAACTCGGTGAACTCCAGCGCCGTCACCTGGATCTCGAGGTCCGCCAGCTTGTCGCGGAAATCGCGGTCCTCGATCAGCGGCCGTCCCTCGGCGGTTTCGGCGCGCGCGATCTGCTTCAGCGATTCCACGCCGCGCTTGGATTGCGGCACGGCGGCGATGCCCAGCCGTTCGTTGGCCAGCAGGAACTTGGCGTAGGTCCAGCCTTCGCCTTCCTTGCCGACGAGGTTCTCGACCGGCACCCGGACATTGTCGAAGAACACCTCGTTCACCTCATGGCCGCCATCGGCCATGATGATCGGCTTCACGGTGATGCCCGGCGTCTTCATGTCGATCAGCAGGAAGGAGATGCCCTCCTGCGGCTTGGCCGCGGAGTCGGTGCGCACCAGGCAGAAAATCCACTCGGCCCAGTGGCCCATGGTGTTCCAGGTCTTCGAGCCGTTGACGACGTAGTGGTCGCCGTCACGGACCGCGCGGGTGCGCAGCGAGGCGAGGTCCGACCCCGAGCCCGGTTCGGAATAGCCCTGGCACCACCAGACGCTGCCCTCGCGGATGCCGGGCAGGAAGCGCGCCTTCTGCTCGTCGTTGCCGAAGGTGTAGATGACCGGACCGACCATCTTGGTGCCGAACGGGACGATGCCCGGCGCGTTCAGGTCGGCGCAGACATTCTCGAAAATGTAGCGTTGCGTCACCGTCCAGCCCGGCCCGCCATGCTTCTTCGGCCAGGTGTAGACCAGCCAGCCCTGGCGGCCCAACGCCTGTTGCCAGCGCACGTGGTCGTCGCGCACCAGGTGCTTGCCGTTGGCCACTTTGTCGGCGACGTCCTTGGGCAGGTTGGCCTTGACGAAGGCCCGCACCTCGTCGCGAAACGCGATGTCATCCTTGGTGAAAGCAAGATCCATGGCGGACTCCCGGCGGCCACGCCGCGCGGCGGCGCGTGACGCCCAGTTCAACTTTGGCCGGATACTAACAGCCGCGCCCCGGTCGGCAAGACCGGGCCAATCGGGCATTCGCGGCGCGGAACCCC
>DATFGV010000106.1:0-6661 GCA_035249115.1 Vineibacter sp. | reverse complement strand
GGCGTCGTCGACATCCTGTTCGCCCGCTTCGTCGTCGCCCGGCTCAACCTCACTCGCCCGGGCTGACAAGGTGTCCACCATGTCTCCGTACACCCGTCCACCATGTCTCCGTGCTAGACAACAGGCTCACCATGAAGTTGTTCTTCCGTATTCTCGGTCACGATCTCTGGCGGTCAGCTGCCCAGGATACGGTCGTGGATCTCGGCCTGGCCTTGGGTCAGGTACCTCACCTGCACGGCGCCTTCCTCGAGGATCACGGCGGAAGTGCGGAACGAGGCTCCCCATACGGGATCGTCGAACTCGGGCCGCGGCGAGATCAGCGCCTTGACGCCAGTCTGCACGATCGCCCGCGCACAGTCGGTGCAGGGGAAGTAGGTCGACAGCAAGGTCGCGCCGGCCGTGGCGACGCCCCGCCTTGCGGCTTCGAACAGCGCGTTGCGCTCGGCATGCTCCATCCAGATGAAGCGGTTGTCGCCTGCCGCCCGCTCGGCCGTGGCCACGACGCCAGCCGGAAACGTATTGCAGGCAACGATCTCCACGGTGCCGTCGGCGGTGATCAGCACCGCGCCTACCTTGCGGACAAGGTTGGGGCTGCCGCGCGCCGCCGCGACGGCGTGGTCGAGCAGGGTGTCGATGTCGCTCACGTCTTGCGCCCCCGGATGTGTTTCTGGATGTGAACATTCCTGCCGCGGCGCTCACAAATCCAACTAGGCCCTTATATTGAACGGTTAGCGCGATCTGTGAAATCAGGTCGATTAGTTCACTTCGGCTACCAGACGAAGTTTGGCCGCTTAGCCATAACAAATAAAAACTAAGCAAGGCCTATTTAAGTGTCTGCTTTAACCGCCTTTTCAAATAAATGCGAGTTATTTCAGGTCGCTAGCAGACTTTTGACGCCCATCGTTGGCTTGCCTAGCGTTCCAGCGAAGAAAGTGATGTCGGCTCTTCGTTATCTGGCGATCGCGGCAAACGGTGCAGCGCATCGGTGCGGTTGTCCGGTTGGTCGGGCAAAGCCAGTTGCATCGCAATCAAGGTTCAGGGGGCGGATCGGCATGCGGCCAACACGCCGTGGCGTCGTCACACCGGAGGCGGGCTGCGCTTCTGGTGAACTGCGGGTCCGGGTGACACGAGAGGTGTCGGTTCGGTGGCTTTCGTGATGGGCCGACGGCGGCAGACAGCGGCAACCCGTTGCGCGCCAGGGGCATGGCTAGAGTCGCCGCGGCCGATAGCGGTCCGGCGCATCCGCTGAGGCAGAATGACGTCAGATCGGGACCCCGCTTTTCCATGGCGCGCCATCGAGGCGCCGGCCTTGGACGCCAATGGACCGCCGTCGCTCCCGTTCCGCCACTTTCCAGCGGCGTGGTCTGACCGCCCGGCGATCGGGCTATTGCGCGACGCCGCACAACGCTTCGCCGACCGGACCGCCAGCGACGACGGCGAGCACCGTCTGACCTATGGCGAGATGTGGGCGGCGGTATGCCGCCTGGCCCGCACCATTGACGATGCGACGGTCCCCGGCGCACCGGTCGCCGTGCTGCTGCCCAGCGATGCCTACTTCCAGATCGGCCTCTTGGCCTGCCTTGCGGCAGGACGGCCGTGCGTCGTGCTCGATCGCAACTACCCGGCGGATCGCAACGCCGACATCATTCGGGACGCCGCGGTCAGGGCTGTCATCCTGTCGGCGGCCGACGCGCCTGATGAATTGAAACTGCCGGACGGTGTACGCGCCTTGCGCCTGGCCGAACCGGCGCCGCCTGACGCGCCGGTGCCGGCGCTGCCCGAGGTCGCGCACCAGCCCGACGCCCCGGCGTTCATTATCTACACCTCCGGCAGCACGGGACGCCCCAAGGGCGTCGTCTTGAGCCAGCGCATGATGCTGCATCGGACGTTTCAGAAAATCGAATCACTGCACAAGAACGAACACGACATCTCCGTCTCGTTGCGCTCGCCGTGCACGGTCGGCGGCCTGCTGCAGGTCTTCGAGTGCGTCGTTTCCGGCGCCGCGCTCATGCAGCTCGACCTGCAGCGGCATAGTCTCGGCGCGGCGCTGCGGGCCGTGGCCGACAGGCGCGCGACAATCATGGTCGCAACGCCGGCTGTCTGGCGCGCCATCTCGCGCCTGGAAAACGTGCGCGCGCTGCTGTCCAGCCTGCGATCGGTGCAGACGGCCGGCGATGTGTTGCTTCAGGCCGATCTTGAGCTCATGCGCGGCGCATTGCCCTCCGACTGCGCCATTCTGAATGTCTACGGCGCGACCGAGGTGCCGGCGTTGCTGCAGTGGTTTGTGCCCCGGCGACAGGACATGGTCGAGGCGCGCGTCCCGGCCGGATACCCGATACCGGGTTTCGACTACGCGATCGTCGACGAGGCGGGCGGCGCCGTGGCGGCGGGCGAGCCCGGCGAACTCGTCATCCGGAGCCGGTACACCGCGATCGGCGCCTGGCTCGAGGGCGGGCTGCGTGACGGCCCGTTCGCCGTTGATCCCGAGGATCCCGCGCTGCGCATCTATCGCACCGGCGATCTCGTGCGCATGCGGGCCGACGGTGCTTTCGTGACGTTGGGTCGCAAGGACCGACAGCTGAAGATCCGTGACAATCGGATCGAACCGGCCGAGATCGAGAACGTCTTGCGCGGCCATCCCGCGGTCCTCGAGGCCGCCGTGGTGGCGCGCCGCAACGGTGAGACCGTGACGCTACTGGCCTTCGTGGTGGCGCGTCAGGACTCGAACCCGGCCCTGCTCGACGACCTCAAGGCGCGCCTGCGTGGCGCCCTGCCCAGTCACATGCAGCCGACGCAGGTCCTGTCGATCGATGCGATGCCGCTGTTGCCGGGGCGGAAGGTCGACGAGGGCCGGCTGCTGGCGATCGCCGCGGAGGCCATTAGGCCCATGCCGGCGCCCTCGACAACCCGCGCCGCATCGCGGCGGTCGCGGGACCGGGTGGCGCAAGCCTGGCGCCGGACGATGGATCGCCAGTCGCTCGAGGCCGACAGGCCCTTTTCCGAAGCCGGCGGCGACTCCCTGCGACTGCTGGAGCTGATTTTCTATCTCGAGCAGAGATGCGAAATAGACCTGCCGCTGGAAGCCTTCCACGGCGATATGCGCCCCAGCCAGTTCGCGGCCGCCCTCGATCAATGTCTCGAAGGCAGTACCGTCACGCCGGCCGACCTGCCCTGCGTCGTCCTGGTGCCGGGATATGGCGGAGACGAACCGAGGCTGGCGCAGTTCCGCGCCGACTGCGCGGACGCGCTGCGCTTCGTTACCATCAAGTATCCGGATTGGGCAACGTTGGCGGCGCCTGGCAGCAGTTGCGAGACGGTCGTGACCGACGTCGTGCGCCAGATCGAGGCGGCCTGCGGCTCGTCGAGGTTGTTGATCGCCGGATATTCGATGGGCGGTGACTTCGCGTACGCGGCCGCGACGCGGCTGGCGGCGTCCGGTCGGGACGTCGGGTTGCTGGTGGTGCTGGATACCGACACGCGGTCATCCACGCCAAGCCTCGATGCAAGTCAGTTTGCCGCCTCGAAGACGCCGGCCAAACGCCGATTGTCGCACTTCGTGGAGGCTGTCCGGCAGAGCGGCTGGGACGGGTTGGCGGGCGCGATCAGACTGGATCAGCTCGTCGAACGGCGCTGGTTCCTGTCGCTGCTTCGTACCGCCGCGCGCGTGCCATTGCCCATGCTGCCGGCAAAGTGGCTGTTCCGGCCGCGGCGCCTGATCTTCCAGGCATTGCTGACCGGCAAGCATACGGTGTGGTGCGAGACGTTGGTGCCGGTAAGACAAGACGTGCCGACGGTGCTGTTTCGTTCGGAACAGCGCCGAAGTCACGCGGCTCCCGACCTCGGTTGGTCGGCCCGTTGCGCGTCGGTCGATGTGGTCGGGGTGCATGGTGACCATAGGACCATGTTCGACGCGCCGCAGCGGCGAGAGCTCAGCAGTCGCTTCGTCCAGGTCGTCAGCCAGGCTTGCGCCAACGTCGACGGCGCGCGGACGTCAAACACGGATCGCGGGCGACAGGCCGCCTGAGCGTCGGGCCGTCCCGCGCCATTGCGACGGCGCATTCGAGCGGCGAGTTGACGTTGATCGCGCCGCCAACCCACGGCCTTGGACCGACTGCGTGCGGCGGTCAGGTGGTCACCTGCGCCAGCTGCTGTGTGTCGGCGAAATGCCGGAAGCGCCGCGCCAGGCCGTCGGCGCCGAAGGTCCAGAGGTGCATTTCCAGGTCACGGTAGCGGCCGCCATTGGGTCGATAGACCAGTTCGACCTGAATCGGCACGCTGACCATGTCACCAGCCTCAAGGAACGCCACCGGCTCGAAGCGCTTGAACTCGAACGCGGCCAGTGATTCAAAGAATCCCGGTACCTCGGCGCGGCCGCGGCGCGGGCTATACATGGCCAAGGTTGGGCCGCCCCAATCGTGCTCCCACTCAATGTCGGGATCCAGGCGTGCCAGCACGCCGGCGATGTCGCCGCGGCCGAAGCAGTCGTACATCGCCTTGACCGTGTCGCTGTGCCGATTCATGGCCGTATCCTCCGCGCGCATGATGCAGTGCCGGAGATAGACGTGGGTCGTCCGCGCGGATGAGGCGCTCACCGCCATGTGAAGCTCAGCCGAGGTATCCATGTTGGCATGCAGCGCTGCTGTCATGCCGAGCGAACCGAGATTTTCAGGCGTCACTCGAGGATCCCTCGCTGCGTTTGGGATGACAGAGGCATAGTTAGGATCCAACCCGCGTCAGCTGGCTGACGTCTGTTTTTGTGTGAGTGATTGCTTTCTTCGGAAGTGTGAGGTATCTTTTTCCACATAGAAGTCCGGCAACGGCAATTGATCCAATAGCGATTAGGGGAGCCTTGCCCCATGCCGACAATTAAATGGATTCGGCATGCTGATTTTCCGCAAGCCAAATGCGTCGTTGGCAAGGACGGGGCTGTTGCCAAGTTGCAGCTACGAGAATGGGCGGTTGGGAAGGTGATCGCCAAAGGCCTCGTGCGCGGCGAAGGGGTGGCGTCCAATCTTCCGAACATCGTTCCAGGCTCGGACGCGACCGGGGCAGGTGGGCGAATTGTCATGGCGTACCGCGAAGGCGAAGCGGATGTCTTTGTCTATGCGCGCAGTCCGGGCACCGCCACTCTGCAGTCTTTTGTCGGCGACGACGCAGTGGCCGGGCTGGCAGGTCCCAAGCTGATCGTCGAGGTGCTGAACCGACGAGCCGAAAAAGAAGACAAGGTGTCGCTGGCGACCCTGATGGGCAAGACCGTGTCGATCAGCGCGCCCGACGCCAAGTCCTACGAGATGGAAAAAAACTTCAATTTTACCGCAGGAAGCGATCCGGCAAGGATATTCGTCAATGTTCCCGAGTTCACCGATCACGTCGTTGTCTGCAGTCACGGAGGCGTCCGCAGACCTGGCGACACGGCGGACAAACTCTGCATGTTCGTGTCCGGCATGAAGGTGGGCTCCGCGGTGCTGGACGTCGACAACTGTGATGCTGCGTTCGCCACGCTCAAGGACAAGATGTCCACCCGGGCGGTGATCTGGCTGGGTGGGTGCAATATCGGCATGAATGACACGTTCTGCAGCAAGGCCGCCGTGGCCGCGGAGCGAGTTGTTGTGGCGCCCACGAACGGGCTGCTATCCAAGAAATACCCCAAGAACGCGATTGACATGCTTGACAGGTTCGCGGGCACCAAAGTGTTCGGGGCTGATGGCAAGCTCATGGGCGTTAGCGATCTTTGTGCCATCCAATTCTACTACAAATTCAAGGTGCCGATTTAACACCGACACCAGTCAACTGTGCGGCGGCGCGGTCCACGACGGATCAATCGCGTTGCGCCAGCACGCGGTTGACGGCGCTCCACATCGTCCACGCATTGGCCAGACTCACCGAGTCGAACTCGACATGGCCGATGCGGTCGATGAGGTGCAGCGACGTCGAGCCCTTGGGCGCGGCGGCGGCCAGCGCCTCGCTTTCGCTGTAGGGGATCATGGTATCGTCGCGGCCGTGGATCAGGATCAGCCGCGCCTTGAGCGACCGCAGGTCGTAGAGCGCGAGGTTGAGCGCATCGATCCCCTCGCGGATCGGCGCCGGCAGCGCCGCCAGCAACGCCGGCACGCGCTCGGGATCGCCATTCTCCATCAGGTCGAGCGTGGCGCGCGCGTCGGCGCCCATCTCCGCCCGCAAATCGGCCGTGTCGGCCGCCGGGTCGGCGAGCTTGCGCCGCGCCGCCTGGCGCAGCCGCTCGGCGTCGACCGGGTCGGGCAATCGCTCGGCGTTGGCCAGCAGGAAGGCCCAGCGGCCGTAGCGGTTGGGCACGGCGCGGTGCAGGCGGCCGTCACCGATGCGGCGCCAGGCGCCGGTGGTGACGAAGCGGATGACCTCGTCGCTGTTGTGGTAGCCGCCGACGCCGACCACGAAGTCGACCTTGCCGTTGAGATCGGGTTCGAGCGTGGCGATCACCGCCGGGCCGACGGCGTAGGATATGCCGGCGATGCCGAGCTTCAGGCCCGGCTGGGTGCGGCGCAGGGCGCGCAGCGCGTCGGCCAGCCCGTCGGCGTCGGCACGCGACAGCGCCAGGCGGCGCACCGCCGGCAGTTCGGGCACGGCGACGACGAAGCCGGCACGGGCCAGCGAACGCGCCAGCGCCATCAACCGCGGCGCGTCG
>DATFGV010000105.1:0-2053 GCA_035249115.1 Vineibacter sp. | reverse complement strand
GGTCGATCATGACAGCTGGCCCGAATGGTAGCGCGATCGGCGTACCACGTGCCCTGCTGGCGCGCACGCTGGCGGAGGGACCGGCGACGCCGCTCGCGCCAACAGCGCGTCGGTTCTTTGAGGCGCGCTTCGGCGCCAATCTGAGTGACGTACGCATCCATACAGGTGGCGCGGCGGCGCGCCTGTGTCGCGCGCTCGGCGCGCGCGCCCTGACCTTGGGCCCCGACATCGTGTTCGCCGACGAGGCCTATGCGCCGGAAACGCCCGGCGGGCGGCGGCTGCTGGCACACGAGCTGGTCCACGTGCTGCAACAGCGCGCCGCCGGTGCGCAGCCGGCATGCCGCACAGCTGCCGGCATTGTCCCGGTTGGTGCGGCGGCCGATGCATGCGAGGACGAGGCCGATCGGCTGGCAGCACGTGTGATCAGGGGTGGCGCCATCTGTGCTGTCACGCCGGATCGCAGCGGGGCGATCCGCCGCGCCATCACGGTACTGGACGCGACGGCCAGCATGACGGTGGGCTACACCAACACGCGCCCCGGGCTCGACTACGTGCAGCGCGGTGCCAGCGACTTTAGCCGCATGGCCGTGCTCCACCTGTCGCGCAACAAGGGCCCGGTCGTGCGCGGACAGATCGAGTCGCCGACACAAGCCAGCGCCATCCGGATCACCGGTACGGTCATGCTGCAGGCCGACGCCAAGGCCACCGAAGCCGACATCAAAGCGGCCTGGAGCTTCCGTTTCATTCAACTTTTCTACGACAAGATCGAACAGGCGTCCTATGCCGGCCGCGCCAAAGCCGACGGCAGCATCTGGCTGAACCTGGCCGGACCGCAACATTTCCGGGGATATGCCAGCTATCTCATCGACTCCGATCCCGACGATTCAGACAAGATGCCGTACGCCGACATCTGGGTCGGCCTGGAGCGAGGCGCTCCGCATACAGGCCTGTGGCAGGCGAAGGTCATCAACGACGATCATCCGCACGCCGACCGGCCGCTGGTGCTGCAGAATTCGGCGGCGGGCGGCAAGCGCAACTACTTGTACCGCGTCGCGCGGCAGTACCATGTGCTGACTGCCCTGGTCGCGGTCGACCGAAACACCGGCGTCATCCGGCCGCTGGCGCATGTCGAGTGGGACTCCTGGTACACGGCGCGATTGCCTTGGCGCGCCAACTCGGGTGGCGGCGTGGAGGTCGGCATCCCGCAGGAGGTGCAGAGCCAGTTCTCGGTCGGCCAGGTCACGCAAGGCGCGCCCGCCGACAAGGACGCAGCGGACATGATTCGCAATGCCAGCAGCGCCGCGGCCGGAGACATGTACAACGCGGCGATCAAGGACGCTTTCCGTGCCGTCATCCTCACCGGGCGCAAAGGATCGGATGTCGACATCTCGGCTCAGTGGACACCTTCAGTACCAGCCGACCATTTCGCATAGTCGCGGCGATGCCGCCGCGGATGCAGCGGCGGTGCTGCTAGCGCGCGTCGAGGTCAGGGACGGTACTTTGAGTCCCGAACCAGGACATTGCCCAGCGCGTCGCGGATCTCGAAGACGACGCCGGCGCGGGGCGTGAAATCGACTTGGCCGCCGCCGACATCGTGCGCCTGGAAATGGCGGTACTCGGGCAGCCGGTACTGACTGCCATCCGGCAACTCGACGTAAGGACCATCGCGGTCGACTGCGACCGTCCACGCGCCCGAATAGCGCCGGAACGTCCCGTCACGGAGATCCCGCAGCGTCTGGATGTGCGCCCACGCCACGTAGCCGGCCGTACCCAGCAGGGCGAAGGCGCCGACGATGACAGTCGTCGTCGTGCCGGCATCCTTGGGCAGGAACCAGCCGACGATGATGACGGCAGCCACGGCGCAGGTCAGGAATGGCTGGATGGCACGACTCAAGAGGCCGGAGCGCAGGCAGGCGCGCATGGCTGGCGTCATGGGCAAGGTTTCGGTTTGTAACGGAGCGCGGTCATCCAGCCTCGCCCACCGCTCTTCATCTTCATGGCGCGGGCGGTAGTCGTCGTACATCGGGGTTGCCCTCCGATCGAGTGGCTCGCG
>DATFGV010000104.1:0-2187 GCA_035249115.1 Vineibacter sp. | reverse complement strand
GCCACCTGGGTGCGCGTGGCGGTGGCCGCGAGCCGGCCCACCACGCGTTGCACCAGCGGCGCGGCTACGCTGGCGTAGTTGGAGATCAGCGCCGCGATCGTCTGGTTCTTGCCGAAGCTCGGGTACTGGTCGGTAGTCGCGACCGTGTTGGCGCCGCTGGTGAAGGCCTCGCCCTGCACGATCACGTTGCTGGCCGACTTGGCCGTGACCTTGCGCGTGCGGGTGTCGATCGTGAGGTCGATGTCGGTCAGGAGCGTGCCGTACTGGCCCGCGCTGGTCAGCAGGAAGGGCTTGGCGGCATTGATCCTGCCGTACTCGCAGATGTAGGCGCGGTGCGTGTGGCCGGAGATCACCACGTCCACCTGCGCGTCGAGGCGCTCGAGGATCGGTAGGATGTCGCCCGACAGTCCCGTGCAGCGCTTGTCGTTGTAGCCCACGGTGGTCATGCCGCCTTCGTGGATCACGACGACGATGGCGTCGGCGCCCTGCGACTTGAGCTGCGGGATCAGCGCGTTGGCGGTGTCGGCCTCGTCCTTGAAGCTCAGGCCGGCGACACCCGCGGGCGAGACGATGGTCGGCGTGCCCTTGAGCGTCATGCCGATGAAGCCCACCTTCACGGTGGCGCCGTCCCGGGTGAAGCTCTTGATGCCGGTGGCGGGGAACAGCGTGCTGCCGTCGCCCTTCACCGTGTTGGCCGCGAGGAAGCCGAAGTTGGCGCCCGGGAAGGACTTGTTCACGCGGCAGGGTTCCAGCGGCGTGTTTCTGGCGCAGCCGCCGTTCTTCATGCGCAGCAGCTCGGTCTGGCCCTTGTCGAACTCGTGGTTGCCGACGGCGTTGAAGTCGATCTTCATCTCGTTCACCGCCTCGATGGTCGACTCATCGAGGAAGAGGGCGGAGACCAGCGGCGAGGCGCCGATCATGTCGCCGGCCGAAACCACCGCGTGGTTCGGGTTCTTCGCCTTCAGCGAGGCGATCGCCGAGGCCATGTAGGCCGCGCCGCCGGCCGGCACCGGGATCGTGCCGCCGCCGGCGGCGGGCGCGCTGATGGCGAGCCTCGGCGGCTCCAGGTTGCCGTGCAGGTCGTTGAAGCCGATCAGCTTGACCTCCACCTTGTCCGGTGGCGGCGCGGCCGGCCGGGGCATGGGGCTGCCGCAGCCGCAGACGGCGAGCAGGGTGACGATGACGGCGCCCGCGAGTGCGGCGCGCTTGGGCGAGATGGGCATGGGACGACTCCGCTCCTTGTGGGAGCCGGCATGCTAGTCCACTGCGGGGGGATGATCACGCGCGCACGAAAAAGGGCGCCGAAGCGCCCTGTGGTGTGGAGTCCTGCGGCTCGCTGACTTAGCGGCCGAAGGAGCGGCCGCCGCCGCCGTAGCCGCCGCCACCGCCATAGCCGCCGCCGGAACGTCCACCGCCACCGCCGCCGGAACGTCCGCCGCGGCCGCCACCGCCACCGCCACCGCCGCCACCACGACGCCCGCGACCGCCGAAGCTGTCGACGCTGGTGCGCAAGGGATCGGGCTGGCCCGCTGCGCCGGCGATCGCCTCGGCACGCTGGTGCGCCAGGGCGTCGGCCTGCGTGGGGCTGTGGGTGTTGCCGTGGTGGCGCGGCTGGCGCTCTTCGTGCGGCAGGTGGTTCTGTGCGTGGTGCGGAGCGTGGTGAGGGGCGTGGTGCGGCGCGCGCGCCGGGCCCTGGCCGCGTCCCGACTGAGCGCGTGGTCCCTGGCCTTGACTCTGGCCGCCGCCGTTGCGGCCCGCCGGCGCGCCCTGGCCGCTATTGCCGCGGCGCTGACCGCCGTTGCCGTTGCCGCCGTTGCCACCATTGCCGCCGCGCTCGCCTTGCCCCGCCTTGTTGTCGCGGATGCGCTGCATCATTTCCTGGCGTGCGGCCTTGGCCGCCGCCTGCATCACCTCGCGGCTCGGCGGACGGCCGGCGCCGCCCCACAGGGTCTGGCGGCCCATCGCGATGGGCTCGGCGCGCTCGCCTTCCTCGGGGCCGAATCCGTCGATGACCTTGACCGGGATCTGCTGCTTGGTGAAGCGCTCGATCTCCTGCATGAAGCCTTCCTCGTCCAGGCAGACCAGGCTCACCGCCTCGCCGCTGGCGCCCGCGCGGCCGGTGCGGCCGATGCGGTGGACGTAGTCCTCGCTGATGTTGGGGATCTCGTAGTTCACGACGTGCGGCAG
>DATFGV010000103.1:0-4352 GCA_035249115.1 Vineibacter sp. | reverse complement strand
AGGCGGGTCTGCTCGGCGGCGGTGAAGCCGGCGGCGGCGAGGTGCGCCTCGGTGCAGGCGTCGTCGCCGGCGCTGCGTTCCAGCATGACCCGGGCCATCAGCGGCACCAGGACGTCGTCGCCGTCGCCGCCGGCCGGCAGGCTGATCGGTTGGCCGCCGACCTGCAGCGCACGTCCCGGCGGTCCGACCCGGCGGCGCCAGCTGGCGTACCAGACGTCGTCGGGGATGCGGGCATCGGCGGCCCACTCGGTCATGGTCATCGGCGGCGTCCGTCGATGACCCGGAACTTCATGCCGAAGCCCATCGCCATGCGCGCCGGCAGCGCTTCGCCTGGTCCGGTCGCGGCGTCCTGGCCGAAATGCCGGGCCGGCAGCGGATCACAGACGACGACGTCGAACTGCGTCTGCCAACTTTCCAGCGCGGCGAGCGGTAGTTGCTCGCCCGTCACCGTCTTGGTGAATCGTTTCCGGCCGCCGCCTTTCAGGCCAGTGACCCGGGACCACTCGTCCTTGTCAATCGTGTAGCAGGCCGGGCCGGTCTGGGGATGGGCGTGCGGTACGTTGCCGCCGGGATGCGAATGGACGACCATGCTCTCCGGCCGGCCGGCGTACCGTGACCGCGGCCCGTCGATGAAGACGTGCTCGTGGACTTCGTAAGCGGCGGCGCTGGCCGCCGGCGCGCCGAACAAATCGCCCTGGCTCATCGCGGCCACCAGCGGCCGCGCAGCGCGACGGCCAGGCCGCGGGCGAACATGGCGATGCCGACGGCCAGGCCGAGCAGGGCAATGAGGTTCTCTTGCGCGACGCTCATAGGGCCTCGCGAACGGCGTTCGTGGTGGCGTTTGAGGGGGCGCCGGGCCGGGTCGCTGAGCCGGTCATAGTCTTGCCTCGCTCAGCAGGTAGACCCGATTGGGTTGGGCTCTGAGGGGCGACTGTGTTGGTGCGTAACGACGTTGGGCGGGTCGTAGGGACGTGGCGGTCGGTGGTGGTCGGGCTGCTCGGCCTGTGGACGTTGCCGGCAAATGCTGAACCAGGGCGCATCCACCGAATCATCGATGGCGACACTGTCGAGGTCGTCCTCAACGGTCGCGTCGCGCAGATCCGCTTGAACCACATCGACACACCTGAGACCGGGCATCGGGCGCTGTGCGACCGCGAGCGCCAGCTCGGCGAGCAAGCGACTGCCGCTGCACGTGAACTGCTGCCGATCGGGTCGATGGTCGAGTTGACGCTTTGGCCGGAGAAGGATCGTCACTCCCGCCTGCTGGCCAACATCACGATCGGCACGAGGGACTACGGTGGCGAACTGCGCCGGCGCGGGCTGGCGTTGCCCTATCGAGGGCGCGGTCCGAAGCCCGACTGGTGCGCTGGCGGCTAAAACACGGGGCAAATTGCACATGATGGCCTGAGGTATCGGCGTTCACGTCAGGCCCGATCATTACAACTAAGGTGGTAATCAGTCAACCACTAAGGTGGTTGAGTTGTGGAGTATGGTGGAGGGGAGGTTCAGATGCGGAAACCGGCCCCAATCGTACTGGCCGCCGTGTTCGCGGCTTTACCGGCCTTCGCAGCCAGCGCCCAGACTGCCGATCCGGCGGCTGTGATGCAGTGGTCTGCTGCGAAGGCCTGTGCGCAGCTTGAATTGCCAATTCTGCGATTGGCCTGCTTTGACCGGATCTTCTCGGCTGATCGGGCTCAGAACCCGTGGGGTGTCACCCGAGGGCCATGGAAAGCAGTCGTGCAGAAGGACCCGATCGACGACTCCGTAATCACAGCCGCGGTCAAACCGTCAGAGGAGGAGGTTGTGTTGCCCTTTCCGCTGGGTCCGAGTTTCCTGGTCATCCGCTGTGTGAGTCGAGCCATTAGTGCCGTAGTTCTCGTGCCGGCATCCATAGGCGACAAGACGGCCCCCGGCGCGTACAGGATAGATGCAGAGCCGGCGATCGACCTCACGTGGGATGTGTTCGACGGTCGTAATGTCGTTGGTCTGGGCGATCCGGTATCGGCCACGTTGTTGCTTGAGCATGTACTGCGTGGCGGGAAGCTCGCGATCCGGGTAACACCGAAGAACGGTGACGCCGTTACCGCCACTTTCAACCTGGACGGAATCAGAGCCGCGGCTCAGCCGGTGGAAGCCGCCTGTTCAAAATAGATGGCGGCCGCCTCCGGAATGTAGGCGCCGATCACAAGGGCGACGATCCGGAGATCGTCATTGTCGTCGCTGGTGGCCAACGACGTGACGCGCCAGGGTTCCTGGTAGTGGGGGTCACTCGAGCGCGGCCACAGCCACGCCGCCCCCTCGTCGTCGATCCGCAGTTCCTTAACCGTGGCTTCGACGTCACCGCCGTGCTGCTCGCGGCGTAGGACGACGACGCGTTCCTTGTCCTTTGGATCGCGCCCGAGCTCCATGGTCGACACACATACGGCCACCGCCCCCGGTGGGTAGACGAGGTTCATGCTCGTACCGCGGACCTCGAGCCCGAACTGTCTGAGGCGTTCAAAGGCCAAGATGCGGGCGATCGGAGCCGGCTTCCAGTCCTCCTCCGGCCATTCCATAGCTTCACGAAAGACGCCCGCCTGGACGTGACCGACGATCATGACCTGGGCGAGGGCGACAAACGGTGAGGTGTTGCCGGGCGCGTCCTTTGGACCACGACCCTTTAGCAGCCAGCGCTCCGTCGTCTTCAGCGCGCGCGCGAGCTCGGGCAATCCACGCGGCCGCTCGGTCTCGCCGTTCTCGATCTTCGCCACGGCCTGTTGGGACATGTGGTGTCCGAGCCTGGTAACGGCGTCTGCAAGTGCCTTTTGCGACTTGAAACCCTGCTCAAGCCGCCGGCTACGCACCCGGTCTGCGAATGACGACATAAGTGGTAGGCTATCCCCATCACGCACCACGTAGGTGGTTGACTGGGCAACCACTAAAGTTGTAGCGTCAGGCGTCATGAGCGCCACCCCCCTTCAAAAAGCGATCGAGTTGGCCGGCGGGCAGTCGGCCCTCGCACGGTTGGTGGGGAAGCGGCAGAGCAACGTCTGGCGCTGGCTGAAGGCGGGGCGTGTGCCAGCCGAATTCGCCTCACTCATCGAAGCCAAGCTGGACGGTCGAATCTCACGCCACGAGCTGCGACCCGACATTTACGGCCCGTCCGGCGGCGCCATTAACGGATTCACGGCGGCACAGCGCGGCGCGCTGGGCGATGCCGCCAACGGTCTGGCGGTCGAGGGCCTGCGGGTGCTCGACGAGAACGTGCCGGACGTGGAGTAGGCGATGCCTAGCCCTCGCCGGCCCCCGCACCGCGATCGCGCAACTGGCGGCGCATCAGGCGGACCTCCCAGTTCAGGTGGCGCAACATGGTGAGCGTGACCTGCTGGTGGCGCATCACCAGGATGGCGATTTGGGCCAGCATTTCGGGCCGCCGCAGCGCATCGCCGCGGCTCAACAGCTCGATCACCTTGCCCATGTCGGCCTGGGCCTGGCGGCGGAGCTCCTCGACCTCGGTGTCGATCTTGCCCCAGCGGACCTCGTCGGTGCCGCGGGTAGCGGGTTCGGCCATCAATTTTCCTCCCGGGTTTTACCAACATAAGTCGCCGGGGTGCGTGGAAGTTCCTTCGGTGGTTCTCTGACATGGGCATGGTGACGGCGATGCGCCGGCTGATCGGACGCCTGTTGTGGTGGTTCGTGGAGCCGGCATACCGGGAAAGCCGCCAACGCGACGTGATGCGCCTGATCGGCACGTCCAGGCCCGACATGTCGTGGGCTGGGAAGCTCAGTTCTTCGCGCGATGATCGAGGACCATCTCCATGATGGTCGCCCAGCTCCGATCGAAACGCGCCAGCAGGGCGTCCATCAGTTCCTGGCGGTCCTCTACGGCCATCAGCGCGCCGGGTGGCAGTCGCGTGCGGGCGGCCAGGAAAGCGCGGGCTTCGGCGCCAAATGCTTCGATTTGCTCGTTGGTCGCCGGCGCTTCCAGCAGGCGGTTGGCCCAAAGCTGGTGCACCAGGAATTCCAGCAGCGTGATTCGCGCGCCGAGTTCGTTGCGTAGCTCCCGTTCCATTCGCGCCTCCTGTGTGTCCGGAACACCACGCAGGATGGCGCGCGGCGGGGCCGGGTGCAAACGCGCCCGGTCCCGCAACCGCGTGGTGGCCTGAGATGCCCGCATCCATGGTGACATTCTCGCCGCGGCCGCGGGCCGACGCACCAGCCGATCCGGCGGTGCCGGGCGAGGATGCCATCCGCGCCGCGATCGCCGACGCGCTGCGGCTTTATGTCGGCAGCGGCAAGCGGTTCTCGGCGCGCGCCGTCGCCGAGGCGACCGGCATCCCGGAGCCGACCTTCAAGCAGTACCGCGCCGGCGA
>DATFGV010000102.1:0-3178 GCA_035249115.1 Vineibacter sp. | reverse complement strand
CGATCTGGGACAAGGCCGACGCCACGACGCGCTCGGCTTTCGAGGGGCTTGCCGAGCGTCTCGGCGCGGCGTGCATCACGGTCGATCTGCCGGACCGCTTTGCCGGCGCCTGGGAGGCGCTGCGCGTGATCATGGCCGCCGACATGGCGCATAATCTCGGCGCCGTCGTCGACAAAGGCGGCGAGGCGATGAGCAAGCGATTGCGCGATCTCATCGAAGACGGCCGCAAGGTGAGCGCGTCGCAATATCTTCGAGCGCTCGAGCTCGGTCGCTCGTTGCGCGCGGCGTTCGACGATGTATTCGACGAGTGCAATGCGATCATCACGCCGGCCGCCCGCGGGGTGGCGCCCAAGGGGCTCGATAGCACCGGCGATCCGGCCTTCTGTACCCTGTGGACGCTGACCGGGCTGCCATCCTTGAACTTGCCGCTGCTCACCGGCGACGACGGCATGCCGTTGGGCGTGCAGCTTGTCGGCCCGGTCGGCGACGACGCACGGTTGCTGCGCACCGCCAACTGGCTGGCCGGCACAGTGGGTGGCAAGCCTGCGCGCCGCCGCGCTAAAAGCTGACGCGAGCGTCAACCCGCTACGCTTTTTCCGGCGCTCCCAGGTTCTCGGACGGCGCGACAATCAGCTGCCCGCTTGCTAGGTTGAAAAACTTTCGTCGGGGGGCTCAAGGTGTCGTCCACGGTCACGTTGCCGCTCTGGCTGGTCGTGCTGATCGGCGTGCTCTCGATCATGGCCGCGCTCGATCACCTGTTGCTGCCGAGCGCGCGCTGGGTGATGCGCCGGCGCCTCAACCGGGCGATCGACGAGCTCAATACCCGGCTGAAATTGCGCATTCAGCCGTTCAAGCTGGCCAAGCGGCAATCGCTGATCGACCAACTGGTGTTCGATCCGGAGGTGCTCGGCGAAATCGAGCAATATGCCAAGACCAACGGCGTCCCGCGCGAGGTCGCGCAGGCGCTGGCGCGCCGCTACGCGCGCGAGATCGTGCCGTCGTTTTCGGCTTACGCCTATTTCGGCGTGGGCGCGCGGCTGGCGCGTTGGGTTTCGACCGTATTTTATCGGGTGCGGCTCGGCTACATGGACGAGGACGCGCTCAAGACCGTCGATCCCGACAGCGCGGTGATCTTCGTCATCAACCACCGCTCCAACATGGACTACGTGCTGGTCACCTACATGGCGTCGACCAGCTCGGCGCTGAGCTACGCGGTCGGCGAATGGGCGCGGGTGTGGCTGCTGCAAAGCCTGATCCGTTCGATGGGCGCCTATTTCGTGCGCCGCGACTCGCGCGATCCGCTCTATCGCAAGGTGCTGGCGCGCTACGTGCACATGGCGGTGGCCGGGGGCCTCGCGCAAGCGGTGTTCCCGGAGGGCGGGCTCACGCGCGACGGTAAATTGGGGCCACCCAAGCTCGGACTGATCGGCTACATGGTGTCGGGCTTCGACGCCAATGGACCGCGCGACGCGGTGTTCGTGCCGGTCGGCATCAACTACGACCGCGTGCTGGAAGACCGCGTGCAGCTCAGCGCATTGGCGGCCAAAGAAGGCGGCCGCGCAAGCCACCGCTTCAATCTAGGCGTCTTCCTCGGCACCGTATTCAGCCATGCCGCGTTGCGGCTGCGCGGCCGCTGGCACCGCTTCGGCTATGCCTGCGTGAGCTTCGGCCCGCCGCTGTCGTTGCGGCAATACGTCAAGGAGCGCGGCATCGACTTCCGCGTGCTCGACCAGGCCACGCGCTTTACCGAGGTCGAATGTCTGGCCAAGGTGCTGATGGAGAAAGTGGGCCGCGTGGTGCCGGTGCTGCCGGTGGCGCTGGTGGCGAGCGCGCTACTCGAAGCCGGCGCACCGCTCTCGATGCTGGAACTCAAGGCGCGCGTGCTGGCGCTCCTGCAGCGGCTCGCCGCCACGGCCGCGCATGTGCATGTGCCGCGCGGCGATCAGGACTATGCCATCGAGGTGGGTTTGCGCATGTTGCGGATGCGCCATCTGGTCACGGAACAAGACGGCCTCTACGCAGTGGAGCCGGAGGAGACGCCGCTGCTGCGCTACTACGCCAATTCGATTGCCCACCTGTTGGCCGCCGCGCCGGCTTGACGCCGCCGCCGCCAGACTGCATTTCAGAGGTCTCGACGGCGCCGCGGCCGCGGCTGCCGAACCGGAGGACATGATGGGCGTCTTTCACCTGATCGCAGGGCGGCATCTTGTTGCCTGCGCCGCGCTTGCGGCCGGCCTGCTGCTCGCCTGCGAGCCCGTCCGGTCCGCCGACCCGTTCCCGTTCGACCGGGAGCTGCTGCTCGACGCCGCGCCAATGCGGCCCGGCAAGCGTATGCCGAGCCTGACGGTGTCGGCGAACGGCGATGCCATCGTCGACTTGTGGTGCAAGAGCGTGAATGCGCGCGTGGAATTGACGGACACCGCCATCAAGATCGAGCCGGGTGGGCTGCCGGAAGCCTTGCCGGCCATGATGGGCAAGGATCAATGCACGCCGGCGCGCATGCGCGCCGACGAGGACATGCTGGCCGCGCTCGCGCAGGTAACGGAGTGGCGCCAGCAAGGCGGCGCGCTCGTGCTGGTCGGGCCGAAGACGTTCAAATTCTGGGCGGCGACAAATTAGGGCGAAGCCCCCCTTTGGCTGCCTTGTTGTTGCTACAGATTTCCATTCTAATGGAACTTCTTGGCAGTGCCGCGTGTTTGCCATCCCGCCGGCACTGTAAGGCAGCGCTGCTGCGGCGGATGCGGGCAGGGGGCTCGGCGGCCATATTCCGCCGGAAAAGGAAACTCATCATGACGTACAAATATTTATTGCTGGCCGGAACCGTTGTGCCCGGTCTGTTGCTTCTCGCGACCCCGACCGTTGCAGCTCCGGACCAGGCGATGGTCGTGGCTCAGGCTTGTCCGGCGCCGAATAGAATGGTCAACGGCAAATGCACGCCGCCACCGCCGCCGCCTCCCGCGAACGTCAGGCCAGCGACCCCGCCGCCACCCCCGGTCGTCAGGCCGGTCACCCCGCCGCCACCCGCGGTCGTCAGACCGGTCAACCCGCCGCCCCCGGCGGTCGTGCGACCCGCGCCACAGCAACCGGCGATCAGGCAGCTGCCACCGGCGCAGCAGCAGCAGCCGGTGCAACGAACAGTGCCGCCCGTCCAGCAGCAGATAAAGCCCGCCCAGACGCA
>DATFGV010000101.1:0-15816 GCA_035249115.1 Vineibacter sp. | reverse complement strand
CATCCACGGCGCGCTTCAAGGGCGTGGTGAACGCCGTGCTGCGTCGGCTGTCGGACTCGCCGGCGGCGGCTCGGCTCACCGAGGATGCCGCCGCGCGGCAGAACACACCGCCATGGCTGTGGGATTCATGGGTCGCTGCGTATGGTGAAGCGGCGGCGCGGGCGATCGCTGTGCAGCACCTCCAGGAAGCACCCCTCGATTTCACCCTGCGGGACCAGCGTGCGGCAGCGCACTGGGCCGAACGGCTGGGGGCTGAGATCCTGCCGGGCGGCACCTTGCGCCGTGCCGCCGGCGGCCGCATCGAGGCGTTGCCCGGCTTCGAGGAAGGCGCCTGGTGGATCCAGGATGTCGCGGCGACGCTGCCGGTACGCCTGCTGGGCGATGTCGCGGGGCGCGATGTCATCGACCTGTGCGCGGCGCCAGGCGGCAAGACAATGCAGTTGGCGGCCGCCGGCGCGCGCGTTACCGCGGTCGACATATCGGCACGGCGCCTGTCCCGTTTGTCGGCCAATCTCCAGCGCACCCGGTTGTCCGCGACACTGGTGACGGCCGACGCGACCCGCTGGCGGGCGCAGGGGACCGCTGATGCGGTCCTGCTCGACGCGCCCTGTAGCGCCACGGGTACCTTGCGCCGACATCCCGATATCGCCCGCACCAAGGGTCCGGCCGACGTTGAGCGCCTGTCGGCGGTGCAGCAGCGGCTCCTAGCCGCGGCCTGCGACCTGCTGCGGCCGGGCGGCACCCTCATCTATGTTGTGTGCTCGCTGCAGCCGTCGGAGGGCACGGAGCAGGTGAAGGCGGCGCTGGGCGACGGACTACCACTAGCCATCGTGCCCATGCAAACACACGAGCTACCAGGTATCGAAGACGCGGTTGTGCCGTCGGGTGCCGTCCAGACGTGGCCATCGTTTTGGGCGGCGAGGGGCGGCATGGATGGCTTCTACATTGCCCGTTTGCGTCGTCTTTAGAGGTTGTGGATGACTAAGCCGTGCAATCAGCGAGTTTTCGGTCGTCTCGCTTCTCACGGCCAATTAACGATCCTTACATTGTTGATTTTCCTTATAGAAAAAAGATTTTTCAATGATACGAACAAATATATTCAATGCCATGCAAAGTGTTTTTGACATTTCGCTCACAGAAAGGTAGAGTTTGATGGTGACTGCGGAGGCGACAGACCACCGTCGCTGGCAGGACAGATTAGCTGCGTGGTCCGCGTTGGGGGCGTGCCGGCTCATTTTTTTCGGGCCGGAAGATTTTAGCCAAAGGCTTGAAAGGACGTCGATATTCGCACTGATCGGCATGGCGGCAGCGTCATGTCGCAGACCCTCACCAAGGCACCCTCGCCCGTCACGGCTGCCTAGCGCCGCCTGATGAGCACAGGTCGCTGGCAATGCACCTCTGATCGGCCGTTTGTCTCTCTCCTCTCTCTCTCCAACGGTCCGACAGGGTGATTTCCGGCGACGACGGGCGAGGTGCACCTCGGTTGCGGTGAACCCGATCGGGTCGGATGGAAGCCGTTTTTGGTGCCGGCGGCACGGGGATCGATGTGTGTGGACGGTGTGTCGACGGCGCGCGAACAGCGCGGCCGAACGGGATGGGTTGTGTCGACAAACCGGCGGGGAAGGGGAACTGGGTGACAGACACACTGCTGAGTGCACCGATCTTGCCGCCGCGAAGGCTGGGTCGGGTCACGCTACGGCCGGTGGGGCCGGCCGGCGCTCGGCGAGGTGGAAATCCCGCGACAGTGTTCGACGTGCGTCGCGGGCGGCGGGCGAAGGGCGAGGTGATACCCCACAGTCACTCGCTCTTCCCCGCCAACCTTTCGGCCGGCCATCGCGCGCTCATCGAGTGTCGCGCATCACGGCCGACGGGCTATCGGATATGACGGGCTGATTTTCCGGGGCCCGCGTTCGGGGGAAGGCGGGATCAATCGGGGGGAGTGGCGTAGAGCACGGAAGCAGGGCACGCGTCGCATAGAACGAGGCGCGCCGGGTTTGGGAATGCCAGGACCAGGAGAGGCTGAGCGATCGGACGGAAGTGGGCGGCGGCGTTGACCGTCGCGACTCAAGCGGGATCCGCGACCGAAAAGGTCGTCCATGCGACGGCCGAAAAGCCGGGGGGTGCGGTCGCCTATCTGCCCAGGCACGCTGCGGAACATCGCGGCAGTGCCGACGGATTGGATGCCGTCGTCGGGAGCGGATCCGCAACAACCGTCCGATCGCTCGCCACCAAATGGTCCTGGCCAAGCACACGGGGACGGGGATGCGCTATCTGATCGAAACGCATTGGGATACGGCTGTGGCACTGGCCTTTCTGGCAGCCTGCGTGCTGGTGGTCGTCGCCACGCGCTGACGGCTGTTGCAGGCGATGTTGAGGCAACCCGGGGAGGGGACGGCAATGCGGCGCCAAACACGAGCCGCGACAATCGCGGCCGACGCCACGCGATATGCGACGACGTTGCGGGCCATGCTGACCTTTGCTGTCGCCTTAGGCGTTGTCGGCTGGGCGATTTACGCCGACCGCCTCTGAGGCGTCGCCGCCTTAGAGCGAAAAGGTCGCCAGCACCGGGACGTGGTCGCTCGCCTTGTCCCAGTCGCGCGCGTCCTTGACGATTCGATAGCTGGTGATGGCGCCCTGCAGCGCCGGCGTCGCCAGGATATGGTCAAGCCGCCGGCCGCGGTCCGACTTGCGCCAATCCTGGTTGCGGTAGCTCCACCAGCTGTAGAGCTTGTGCTCGGCCGGCACGAAGCGGCGCGGCACGTCGATCCAGTCGCGCGACTTCACCATCCTGTCGAACAGGTCGACTTCGATGGGCGTGTGCGACACCACGTCGAGCAACTGCTTGTGGCTCCATACGTCGTGCTCGAGGGGCGCGACGTTCAGATCGCCGACCGCAATCCCCCGTTTGCCCTTGCGGGCGCCCTTCTTGGGCGCGACTTCGGCGAACCAGTCGGCCATCTCGCGATAGAAACTGAGCTTGTGCGCGAACTTGTCGTTCTGCGCCGGGTCGGGGATGTCACCACCGGACGGAATGTAAAGGTTGTCCAGGACCAACGGATCGGCGCCGGTGTCGAGCCAGGCGCGCACGTGGCGGCAATCCTCCTTGCCGCAGCGGTGGTGGACGGCGGTGCCGGTGAACGGTAACCGGCTGACGATCGCCACGCCGTTGTAGCCCTTCATGCCGTGGATCAGGCGGTGGCGGTAGCCCAGCGTCTCGAAGGCGTCGTGCGGGAAGAGTTCGTCCGGGCACTTCGTTTCCTGCAGGCAGAGCACGTCCGGCTTCTCGGCCTTCAACAATCGCGCCACATTGTCGATGCGCAGCCGCACGGAATTGATGTTCCAGGTGGCGATGGTCAGGGACATGCGGCCTCGGGGTGTCAGGGCGGTGTGGCGCCGACGGCACCGCGGCGCAGGCCGAGCGTGTCCAGCTTCTCGCGCACCAGATCGATACGATCGCCACCCCAGAACAGCTCGCCATCGACCACGAACATCGGCACGCCGAAGACGCCGGCGGCTTCCGCTTCGGCTCGCAGCCGGTCGTGCTCGATCCCGCCTGCGCCCGCGGCATAGTTGGCGAACCCGGAAGCGTCGGCGTCGACCTGGCCGAGCACGGTGGCGACCGCCGCGACGTCCTCGACGTCGAATTCGCGTTTCCAGAACAGATCGAAGGCGCGATCGATGTAGGCGCGCAGCACGCCCTGGCGCTCGGCATACAGCATGCCGATATGCGCCGGCCGTGTGTTGAAGATCTTCAGCGGCCCTTTGACGATCAGCCCCTGCTTGTTGGCGAAGCGGCGCGCATCCATGTACGAGTAGCGCACGCGCCGCCATTGATGGGCGTTGCGGTCATCGACCGAGCCCAGGTAGGACGGGATGTCGAGCGTATAGGGCAGATATCGCAACGCGATGTCGTAATCCGCCTCCAGCTGTCGCGCCGGCGCGATCGCGACAAAGGCGTAGGGACTCTTGATGTCGAGGTAGAGCGGCACCGACTTGGGCATCAGTCCCGCTTCTCCAGACGCTTCTCTACCACCCGCGCCCACAGGGTGGCGCCCAGCGGCAGGGCCCGGTCGTTGAAGTCGTAGCCGGGATTGTGCACTTCGCAGCCGCCGTCGCCGCCGCCGTTGCCGATCATGATGAAGGCGCCCGGCACCTTCTCCAGCATGTAGGAGAAGTCCTCCGACGCCATGACATAGTTGCCGTTGCGGTTGACGTTGTCCTCGCCGACGATTGTGGCCGCGACGTCGCCGATCCACTGCGCCTCGGTCGGATCGTTGACCAGCGGCGGGAACACGACGCGCACGTCGGCCTTGGCCTCGCCGCCCAGGGTGCTGGCGATGCCCGTGGCGATGCGCTCGATCTTCTCCTTGATGGTCGCCATGACGTCCTTGCGGAAGGCGCGGATCGTGCCGCGCAGCACGGCCGTCTCGGGAATCACGTTGTAGGCGTCGCCGGCGTGCATCTGGGTGATGCTGATGACACCCGACTCGATGGGCGCGATGGTGCGCGAGACCACGGTCTGCAGCGCGGTGATGATGTGGCCGCCGATCACCACCGGGTCGATGCCGCTTTCCGGCCGCGCGCCGTGCGCCCCCTTGCCCTTGATGTGGATGTCGAACAGGCCGCCGCCGGCCATCATCGGCCCCGAGCGGATCTGGAACTTGCCGACGTCGAGCTTCGGCCGGTTGTGCATGCCGAACACGACCTCGCAGGGAAACTTGTCGAACAGTCCGTCCTTGATCATGGCCTCGGCGCCGCCGCGGCCCTCCTCGGCCGGCTGGAAGATGAAATGCACCGTGCCGTCGAAATTGCGCGTCGCCGCCAGATAGCGCGCCGCGCCCAGCAGCATGGTGGTGTGGCCGTCATGGCCGCAGGCGTGCATGCGGCCGGCATGCTGCGAGCGGTGCGCAAAGGTGTTGGTCTCGTCCATCGGCAGCGCGTCCATGTCGGCACGCAGGCCGACGGCGCGTGGGTTGTTGCCAACCCGGATGGTACCGACGACGCCGGTCTTGCCGACGCCCGTGGTGACCTCGCAGCCGAACGCCTTGAGCTTCTCGGCGACGATCCGGCTGGTGCGTTCCTCCTCGAACCCGAGTTCGGGATGGGCGTGGATGTCGCGCCGCCAGGCCGTCAGTTCGTCGGCGAAGGCGGCGATGCGCGGGTCGATGGTCATGCAGGGAAACCTTGTCGTGACGGCGAAGGGGGCACTGTAGCGCGGCCCCGCGGCCGGCCGACAAGTGCTAAGTTGCGCGGGGTGACGCGCGGCAACGTTTGGCGTGCGGGAGCGACATGCGGACCAGGGTCATCATCAACCCCATGGCCAACAAGGGCAGCGCGCGACGGCGCTGGCCCGAGTGGCGGCAGAAGCTTGAGGCGGCGCTGGGTCCGCTGGACGTCGTGGCCACCTCGGCGCCGGGCGATGGCACGGTCCTGGCGCGCGCCGCAATGGCCGACGGTGTGCAACGCCTGGTCGCGGCCGGTGGCGACGGCACGGTCAACGAGGTGCTGAACGGCATGGTGTCGGACGGGGATATGGCGTCGCCGTGCGCAGTACTGTGTCCGCTGCCGCTGGGCACCGCCAACGAACTCTGCCGTGCGCTGGGTCATCTGGACGTCACCGACGGCGCAGTGCAGGCGATCGCTTCGGGCCGGACCCGCGAGATCGACGTGATCCGTGCCGATTTTCGCGGTCTCGATGGCCGGCCGGCGACCCGCTACGGCTACCTGGTCGCCAGTTTCGGCGGTGCAGCGACGATTAGCCATCGCACGTCAGCGTCGCGCTGGCTCAAGAGGCTGGGACAGATCGCTTACTTCCTGATGACGCCGGTGGTAACGCTGACCTACAAGTCGCGTGTCGTGAGCCTGCGGATTGACGACGCGCCGCCGACGACACGCACCATGTTTACCGGCATGGTCGCCAGCGCCGAGAACGGCGGCGGTGGCATGCGGCTGGCGCCGGGGGCGCTGGTCGACGACGGTCTGCTGAATTTCGTCGAGTTCGGCGACCTCAGTCGCACCGAGGTGTTGTTCAAGGTGCTGCCACGCGTCCATGAGGGCGGCCACGTGGCGCATCCCAAGGTCCACACTTACCGCGGCCAACGTTTCGGCTTTGAGTGCGCCGTCGAGACCCTGGTGGATCTCGACGGAGAGACCGTCGGCTACCTGCCCTTGCGGGTCACGGTGCTGCACCGCGCGCTGCGCGTGCCGACCCTGGCAGCCTAGGCCGCAACCGGCCGCTCAGCGCCAGAAGCCCTTTTCGCCCTCATTGAACGCCGTCGCCCGGTCCAGCCCGACATCGGCCAGCATGCGGTCATCGAGGCCCAGCAGCGCCTGGCGCGAGCGCGCCACCTCCAGGCGCCGCAGCCACCAGCCGAAAGCCGTCGCCGGCAGCTTGATGACACCGCCGAAGCCATGGGCAACGGTCGAAGAGGTTCCGGTGAAGGTATCCGCCATGAAGGCCATGGCTCAACTCCATTAAGGCATTGTGTCGGGACAATCCCCGCACTGACGCCTCTGTTCTAGCGGCAATATGGCGGCCTTGACTGAAGGCCACAAACGACGCTTTCTTGTCCTATGACACAGATTTTCTCAGCCTAAGGAGGCCCCTATGGGGCGCGCCCTGCCGCCGCTCAATGCCTTGCGTGCCTTCGAGGCGGCGGCACGCCATGGCAGCTTCGTCGCCGCCGCCGACGAGCTCAGCGTCACGCCGGCGGCGATCAGCCACCAGGTGAAATCGCTGGAGGATCGCCTGGGCGTGGCGCTGTTCGTGCGCCGGCCGCGTGGGCTCGAGATCACCGGCGAGGGCCAGGCGCTGTTGCCCGACCTGCGCGACGCCTTCGACCGCATGGCCCTGGCGCTGGATCGCATCGGCCGCCAGGCGGGCGGCAAGGTGCTGACCATCAGCCTGATCACCACCTTCCTGCTCGCCTGGCTGGTGCCGCGGCTGCACCGCTTTCAGGCCAAGCATCCCGACATCGAGGTGCGCATGACCTCGTCGCGGCAGCTGATCGACTTCGGGCGGGAAGACGTCGATGCGGCGGTCCGCTTCATCGACCGGCCGGCCGATGGCCTGTTCGCCTTGAAGCTGTTCAACGACGTACTGACGCCGCTCTGTGGCCAACGCTATCGCGACCGGCTCAAGACCATCGAGGACTTGCGCAAGGTGCCGCTGATCGACACCACGTTCAGTCCGGAATGGCCGATCTGGCTCGAGGCGATCGGCCAGCAGGCGCTGAAGCCGCGCCGCTCGCTGGCTTTCGACTCGACCAAGGTCGCCGTCGAGGCGGCGATCGAAGGCGCCGGCGTCGCGATCGGCCCGCCCGAGCTGTTCCGCGAGGAGATCGAGGACGGCCGGCTGTTCCAGCCTTTCCCGCAGCTGGTCGAGAGCGGCAAGGCCTGGTGGTTCGTCTGCCCCGCCGGCGCCGCCGAGCGGCCGAAGATCAAGGCGTTTCGCGCCTGGCTCGCCGAAGAACTCGAACGCGACGTCAAGCGATCGCAGCGCGCCGCGTAGCGCGGCGAGCGATCTACGCAGGGAAGCGCCGCAGGTCGCCGGGCGCGAAGGTCCATTCCGGGGTGACGATGCGGCGTTCGCCGGCGAGGCGATACCAGGTGCCACCGGCCGGATTGTTGAGCACGTGGATGCTCTGCGCCGGCATGAAGCTCTGCGCCAACAGGGCACGCCGCTCGCCGCTGATGCCGACCGCAACGTCGATCACCACCACCGCGTGGCCGGGCGTGCCGGGCTGGATCAGGACGTCGCCCGGTTCAACACCGCCGGCATCGCGCACGGGCCGCAATTCACGCTGCAGCGACATCGTGCCGGCGTAGGTGAAGATGACATCGAGCCAGCGGCGGAAACCGGCATAGGTGTCGCTGGTCGCACCGACCGACTCCCAGGCCACCTTGTTGCCGCGCACCACCGGCCGACGGCCGGCCAGCCAGTCGGCGTAGGCGAAGCGATCGCCGCTGGTGAAGCGGAAGGCGAGGTCGGCGCCCGGCCGCACGGCGCGCAGATACTCGGCCCGCAGCCGGATGATGGCGTCGGCGCATTGCTGCAGATCGCCGCGGCCGACGTCGATGTCGATCACCGCCGCCGCGCCGCTCTGGTCCGGCTTGATGCGTCCGTCGTGGAAACGCACCGGCTCGCCCGGTGGCCGCAGCGGCAATTGCCGCAGCCAGGCGCCGAAGCCATCGTCCGCCACGTTCAACCGCTTGAAGCCTTCGGGCACGGGGAAACGGTCGACAATGCCTGCGGCGTCCGCGCCGCTCGGCCAAGCGGGTTTGGGAAACGGACGCGCCTGGGCTGCGATCGATAGCATCGGCGCGCCGACGCCAAAGGCGAGCAGGATGCGCCTCGACAGCATGTGACGCACTTTGCCGCGCGCTTGCGTCGGAAGTACGGCAGCCATGCCGGGGTCGCGGCAACTCGTGACTCGCCAACAGGTAAACCGCCGTTTACCCTGCGTTGTTAGCGATTGCGAGCGGAGGAACGCCATGCATGTCGGGATGGCCGTCGTCTTCCAGAACACCCACAAGCACCTGACCGACCGGCAGGTCTACCTCAACGAACTGGCCCTGGCCGAGATGGCCGAGCCGCTGGGCTTCGACTCGGTGTGGTCGGTGGAACATCATTTCACCGACTACACGATGTGCCCCGACGTCGTGCAGTTCCTGTCGTACATGGCCGGCAAGACCAAGACGTTGCGCCTGGGCTCGATGGTGGTGGTGCTGCCCTGGCACGATCCGATGCGGGTGGCCGAAGAGGTGTCGATGCTCGACAACCTCTCGGGCGGCCGCATGATCCTCGGGCTGGGCCGCGGCGCCGGCAAGGTCGAGTTCGATGGCTTCCGCATGGACATGGGCGAAAGCCGCGAGCGCTTCGTCGAATACGGCGAGGCGCTGCTGAGCGGCCTCGAGACCGGCTACATGTCCTACGACGGCAAGTTCTACCAGCAACCGCGCACCGCCATCCGGCCGGCGCCGTTCAAGAGCTTCCGCGGGCGGACCTACGCCGCGGCCGTCTCGCCGGAAAGCGCCCGCATCATGGCCAGGCTCGGCGTCGGCCTGCTGATCATCCCGCAGAAGCCGTGGCGCGAGGTCGAAAAGGAACTGTCGGAGTACAATCGGCTGTTCCAGGAGATCAACGGCGTGCCGGCGCCCCGGCCGATCTCGGCCGGCTGGATGTTCGTCGATGCCAGCGCCGAGCGGGCCCGCGAGATGGCGCTGAAGTACATCGGCGGCTACTACCGCACGGTGCTCGACCACTACCAGTTCGCCGGCGAGCACATCAAGAACACCAAGGGCTACGAGTACTACGCCAAGATGAACGACAAGCTGGCGGTCTACGGCGACGACAAGGCGATCGAGTTTTTCGCCGAGCTGCAGGTCTACGGCACACCCGAGCAGGTCTACGGCAAGGTGATGAAGATCCACGCCCAGACCGGCAACAAGGGATTCGTGCCGGTCTTCGCCTACGCCGGCATGCCGCACGACGAGGCGGTGCGCAACATGACGCAGTTCGCGCGCGAGGTGCTGCCGGAATTGAAGAAGTTCCAGGTCGACGAGGACGTCGACTGCTCCGCGCCGCTGCCCGATCTGCGCTACGCGCGCGCGGCGGAGTGACCAAGCGAGATAAAGCGGCACGTTTTGTAGAAGTAATTTGAAGTAAGACGTGCGTAGTGCTTGCAGTGACGCGCAAGTTGCGCGACCATCGTGAGCCATTTGAGGCACGCGATAGTGATACAGGATCATCCGAATGCGCTACCGCAGGGATCACGTCTAGACGACGGCGATCCCTTCGCGGCGTTGCGTCCAGGTACCCGTGTCGCAAGGTACGAGTTGGCCAATGTTCTCGGCCACGGTGGATTCGGCATAACGTATCGTGCCTACGACTTGCAGCTTCGCCGCGAAGTCGCGATCAAAGAGTACCTTCCCACTGCCTTTGCGCGGCGCCACGGCGGTATCACGGTAGTACCGCACTCCACTCGAACGGCTGATGATTTTCTATGGGGACGTACGCGGTTCCTCGATGAAGCGCGCACGCTCGCGCATTTCGAGTCGGCGCCAGGCGTCGTCAACGTTTTCGATTTCCTCGAGGCGAATGGCACTGCTTACATGGTGATGGCATTGGTGGTTGGCGAAACGCTCGACGCACATCTCAAGCGTGACCATGGGCTGTCACAGCTGGCCATTGACTCGCTCCTCTATCCGCTGCTCGACGGATTGGAGAGGGTTCATGGAGCCGGTTTCTTGCATCGTGACATCAAACCCGCCAACATCCTCATTGATGCGGGCGGCCGACCTACGCTGATCGATTTTGGTGCTTGCCGCGCGGCATTGCAGGACCGCACTCAGGCGATCACGGCGATCTACACGCCAGGGTACGCAGCGCCTGAGCAGATGACGGCGGGCAAGCAAGGTCCTTGGACCGACATTTATGCGCTGGCCGGAACGCTCTACCATTGCATCACTGGTCGGATGCCGCCGAGCGCGATCGAACGGGCCACCGGAGACGAGCTCGTTTCCGCGGTCGATGCGGGGGACGGGCGCTATGCGCCAAACCTGCTGATCGCGATCGACGCCGGTTTGGCGCTCAAGCCTTCGGAACGACCACAATCTATCGCCGAGTGGCGCCAGATCTTGTACGGTCGGACTTCCGGTGCCGGGGGCAGTCTGCGCGTCGCGGCCACTAGAGTACTCAATGAGTCGACGCCGAATGCCGACCGAGCCGCACCAAACTCCAGTTCTCGCGGTAGACGGCGGTACTGGCTCGGCTCGATTGCAGCAAGTGTGATCGCGCTAGCTGTTGGCGGTGGTTGGCTAATGTTGGGCGGCGAATCAGCGGACAGGACATTGCGCCCGGCCGAAACTGGGGCCAAGCGGCAAACCGCCGTGGAACCAACCGCGCGACCAGACGACGCGGAGCGTCAACGCTTGGCTGCCGAAGCCGCACGACGCAAAGCCGATGAGGATCAAGCACGTGAAGTTGCGATGAGGCAGGCGGCCGTTGAGGCGGAGGCCAAACGAAAGGCGCAAGAAGAGGCTGCGGCCGTCGCCGCTGCGGAAGCTCGACGTCGTGCGGAGCAACAGGCGCGAGCCGAGGCAGTGGCGCGCGAGAAGGCCGAGGCGGAAATCCGAGCCAGGGAAGACATGATGCGGAGGGAGCAGGAAGAAGCCGCTCGAAAAGCCGCTGAAGAAAAGGAACGGGCGGACTCGGAGACCAAGCGCCACGCGGAATCGGCCGAGGCAGCACTTCGACTTTCCGAGCAAGATCGTAAGCGCGTACAAGTTGCGCTCACGGCCCTGGGTCACGATACGCAAGGCGTTGATGGTTCATTCGGCCGTAGGACGCGTCAGATGATAGCCGCCTGGCAAAGAACACAAGGCGCGGCGGAAACGGGGCACCTAACCGCGCCACAGTTGTCCGTCTTGCGTCAGCAAGCGGCGGCGGCGCTTACAAGATACGATGAGGAGCAGAGGAAAATCGAAGAGGAGAAGCGCAAAGCCGAGGATGATGCTAAGGCTCGGGCTGAAGCTGCCGCGGCGGCACCGCGCCGCGACGAACGCACGTCTCGCGCCTTACAATGGTCAACAGGTCAGCGCGCCCAGTTCATGAACGAATGCGTGCCGGGTTGTCAGAGCAGCCCCAAAGTTCATCCCTCGCGTCGCGGCGAGTGCCGCGCGTACTGCGAGTGTTTTGCGCTGGAGGCAGAAGCGATCAATCCCAACTATGCCGCCTTGGAGCGCGAACTTGGCGGCGGCATCGAGACCGAGATTGTGCGGCGGTTCAAGGCCGTCGCCCCCATGTGCAATCGCCGCGTTTTCGGGGAGTAGGCCGCGACGGACCGTGTACCGGCCTCGGCCGCATGGCCGCCATGTCACCGCTTGTGCGACGTGTCGCTGCGGCAGCGTGCTCCCTGGCGCGCGGGACGATGCGGTCCGGACACAGCTGATGTGATAGCGGTGTGTGAGCTGCGGATCGCACTTGGGACATCGGGAACCGACGATCATGCGCGCCGTCGCGGGCGATCTGTTTGAAGGTTCAGCCGCCGGGCCGGCACGCGAGGCGATGGCGGACGGCGCCGTGCTGCTGCGTGGTTTCGTCGGCGGCACCGACACGACGCTGCTTCGCGCCATCGAAACCATCGCGGCGCGCGCACCGTTCCGCCACATGGTGACGCCCGGCGGCTTCACCATGTCGGCCGCGATGACCAATTGCGGCCGTGCCGGCTGGGTGACCGACCGCACAGGCTACCGCTACGACCCAGTCGATCCCGAAGCCGGTCGCAAATGGCCGGCGCTGCCGGCGGCCTTCGTGCGCCTGGCGGCAAGGGCGGCGGCGGAGGCCGGTTACGAAGGGTTCCTGCCCGATGCCTGCCTGATCAATCGCTACGAACCCGGCGCGCGCCTGTCGCTGCACCAGGACCGTGATGAGCGCGACTACACCGCGCCGATCGTTTCGGTGTCCCTGGGATTGCCGGCGGCTTTCTTGTTCGGTGGCGCCACGCGCGCCGAGCGGCCGCGCCGCTTTCGGCTGCAGCACGGCGACGTCGCGGTGTGGGGTGGGCCATCGCGGCTTGCCTTCCACGGCATCGCGCCGCTGGCCGATGGCGAGCATTCGCTGACTGGCCGTCGACGATTCAACCTGACCTTGCGCAAGGCGCTGTGACGATTAGACGGGGGAGCGTCGCATGCCCGTCAAATTCGCGGACATCTCTTTCGCGTTCGAATACGTCGGCAGCGCCGACATCGGCGTCAATCACGCCTGGCTAAACCGGGAGACGGGCGAGACCGTCATCCATTCCGAAATGTACGACAATTTCGAGGAAGTGCCGGATGACATCGACGACGAGAAATACGTCGCGATCCCGCACAAGAAGGAACTCGATCTCGGCAAGCCGCTCGTGTTGCGGTTCGTTCGGGAGTACCTGCCTAACGTCCTCGACGCGGCGTACGACATGTTCAGTCGCAAGGGGGCCTACGCCAAGTTTCGCCGACTGCTGGCGCGGCGTCACGCGATCGATCGATGGAACGATTTCTCGGCGAAGTCTGAAGAAGAGGCCCTGAGGCAGTGGTGCGTCGAGAATTCGATCGACGTCGCGGGTTGACGGCCTGGCTCGTGCTACGGTTGCTTTGCTTGGCGATGCGTTGGCGGTCGCCGAACCGCGGGGGGAGCACCCGGAATGAAGATCGCTGACGTGCTTGTCGTCGCCTCGCTCGCGGCCGTCTTGTCGTCCGGCCCCGCGGCAGGTCAGGCGGGAACGCCCGGCGCGGGATGCGGAAACGCAACGACGCCCTGTGATGTCGGCCGGGCCGATCCGTTGCGGAAGATCCTGCTCGACGCGCTGCGTCCGGCCATCGAAAGCGACCTCGGTCAGCCCGTGCAGTTCGTCGTGATGACCTTGCGCGTGCAGGTACCGTGGGCGTTCGCGATCGTCACGCCGCAAACCAAGGCTGGCCGGGAGATCGACTTCAGCAAGACCCGCCATGCCGAGCGCGTCCGCATGGGCGTCTTCGACCATCCGGGCAACATCCACGCGCTGCTCCTGAAGACCGACAGTCGTTGGCTGCTCAGGGATTTCGCTGTTGGTCCGACGGACGTGCACTACGCCGGTTGGCCCGAACGATTCGGCGTGCCACATCGCCTGCTGGGCATGAGCAAACCCGATTGACCTGCGGCTCGCATCCGACCTTGCAAGCCGCAGGGCATGAGCATGGCGTCGGCCGCTTTGTCTTCGAACAGACTGAACCGCTCAAGGACGAGGCGTTTGTCATCGAGCTGATGTTGCATGATCGAGCGGCGCACTGGCGCGCAGCGCTTCAAGCCGACGTGATCAGAAGCGGCCTCAGCCGCCACGGACACCCGAGCGAACGGTAGTCTCGTCGAGGCCGTGCAGCGCATCCATCAGCGCCACCCGCAGGCTGCCGGGGCCGCGCGCGGCCTTGGCGGCGATCTCGCCGGCCAGGCCGAAGATCGCGGTCGCTGCTGCTGCGGCGCTCAGCGCGTCCGTCTCGACGGCGGCAAAGGCGCCCGTCACCGCCGTCAGCGCGCAGCCCAGCGCCGTGACGCGGGTCATCAGCGGATGGCCGTTGGCGATGCGGATGATGCGCGTGCCATCGGTCACGAGGTCGATGGCGCCGGTCACGACGACCGTGCCGCCCGAGGCGCGCGCCAGCGCCAGCGCCGAGCCTTCGGCCTCCTGTGTCGTCTGCATGCTGTCGACGCCCTTCTGGCGCGCCTGCGCCAGGCCGGCCAGCGCGATGATCTCCGAGGCGTTGCCGCGCACGATGGTCGGCCGCCGCTCCAGCAGCTCGGCCGCGATTTTCCGGCGAAAGCTGGTGGCGCCGACGCCTACCGGGTCAAGCACCCACGGCTTGCCCAGCCGCGTCGCGGTGCCGGCGGCCAGCCGCATGCTGTCGACCCAGGCGGCCGACAGGGTGCCGATGTTGATGGTGAGCGCATCGGCCAGCGCGACGAACTCCGCCACCTCCTCGACGGCGTGCACCATGGCGGGCGAGGCGCCGACCGCCAGCACGGCGTTGGCGGCCGCGTCCATGGCCACGAAGTTGGTGATGTTCTGCACCAGCGGCGCGCGCTGGCGCACGCGGCACAGCAGGTCCCAGGACGTATCAGTGAGGTTCATCGGAACCGTCTCCCTTCGCTGGCATGATCCAGATCAGGTTCGATGGGTGTGTCTCAGCTCCCAGGCGGGAGCACCCCAGCGGTTCGGGAAACTTATGGCAGGGCGCGTGGCCTCGCAAGGGCACGCGTTCAAGCGACGGCGCCGGCCTTCTAACGATCGAAGATCAGGCAGGTCGTCGTGGCGTGGGCGAGCAGGCGCCCCGTGCTGTCGCTCAGGCGTCCTTCGGCGGTGGCGATGCGACGACCGCTCGCGATCAGCATTCCCTCGGCGCGTACGCGGCCGGTTTCCGGCGAGATGGCGCGCACCAGCGATATCTTGAACTCCAGAGTCGTCGATCCGACTCCCCTGTCCAGCGTGGTTTGTACCGCAAGGCCCATGCAAGTATCGAGCAGCGTCGCCGCCAACCCGCCATGCACCGTTCCCTGGGGATTGAGGTGATCGGCGCTTGGATCGGCGATGACCACGACGCGCCCGTGCGCCGCGTCGACGACGTCGTAGCCCAGCGTCCGTGCCATCGAATTGAGGGGCAATGTCCCGGTGACGAGACCCTGCACGAACTCGAGGCCCGTCATTGCCCGTCGCTGCTCGTCACTGATAATCCCGTGACGCTTCTCGACCGGACCGCTCGCCATCGCCGTTCCTTTCAAACGTGAGTTGCCGATCCACGGCCCGACCTTGCGGCGAAGGCAGCCGCAACGTGTTGCCGTGGTGTGACGTCGCCGTGATCGCCCTGGAATGTCCTCCAGTCGTCGCTCGTCGTCCCCTTTCCATGCCAAGGCGTGCCATTGGGCCATGTTGGCCGTCCCTGATGCCTCGGAGGCCAGCGACGTGACAATCTGGAGCATGTTCCGGCGACGCGGAATCACGCCGCCTGGGAGCGCGGGCGTCTCGCCCGCTCATGAGCGGGCCGGAGGCCCGCGCTCCCAGGTTCCAATCGAGCGGCATACGCTCTAATGCCGCTCGCGGGTCTCGGCGAAGCGGATGTCGGGGAAGCGCTCGCGGATGGTGTTCAGCTCCCAGGCGTTGCGCGCCAGATACACCGGCGCGCCGTCGCGGTCCTCGGCGACGGCGTGGTGATGGGTGGCGACGAAGCGCTCGAGCTCGGCCGGATCGTCGGCCGAGACCCAGCGCGCGGCCTCGAACGGCGCCGCCTCGAAGCGCACCGCGACCTTGT
>DATFGV010000100.1:0-5599 GCA_035249115.1 Vineibacter sp. | reverse complement strand
ACAAGGTCGGCGCGGTCATTATACAGCCGCTGTTCGCGCTCAACACGCAGGCGGCGGCGCGGCTGGCGGTCCTTGCCGAGCGCCGCCGGGTGCCGGTCATCACCAACTACGCCCACTTCCCGCGGTCGGGCGGCCTGATTTCCTACCGACCGCCGGCAGATTTCAGCCGGCAGGCAACGGCGCGCTATGTCGATCGCATCCTGACGGGCGCCAAGGCCGGCGACCTGCCCGTCGAGCAGCCCACGACCTTCGAGCTTGTGGTCAACCTGAAGACCGCCAAGGCGTTGGGCCTGATTTTCCCGTCGGCCGTCCTGGCCCGCGCCGATGAGCCGATCGAGTGAGGCGGCGGTTTTGACCGGATTGGCTGGCGCTACCTGCGACAATCCTTGTCTGCATGTCCGCCTCCCCATATCCGGCCATACCTGATGGGAACCGCACCCATATCTGGCGCGGCCCTGGTCCTTGATGCAGGATGGCAGTCGACCCATCTGGTAAGCCTGCCCAAGGGACCGAATGACCCGCGTCACTCGCATCGATCCATCACCCCTTGCTGGCGCACGGCGAGAGCCGGCCGGTAGCGGGCGGACGTTGGCTGGTGCCGGGGCGCCGATCGCCGAGCTCAACGAACGGGCCCGCGAGGTCTTCCGGCGCATCGTTGAAGCCTACGTCGAAAGCGGCGAGCCGGTCGGTTCGCGTACCCTGACCCGGCGGCTGACCGAGCACCTGTCGCCGGCCACCATTCGCAACGTCATGGCCGACCTGCAAGATGCCGGGCTGCTGTTTGCGCCGCATACCTCGGCCGGGCGGGTGCCGACCGACGCCGGGCTGCGGCTGTTCGTCGACGGCCTGCTGGAGATCGGCAGCTTGTCGCAGGAAGAGCGCGACAGCATCGACGGGCGCTGCGCCGCCGTCGGCCGCAGCGTGCAGGATGTGCTGGGCGAGGCCTCTAGCCTGTTGTCCGGCCTGTCGCGCTGCGCCGGTGTGGTGATCGCGCCCCGGATCGAGCAGCCGCTGAAGCACATCGAGTTCGTCAATCTTGGGCCCGGCCGGGCACTGGTGGTGCTTGTCACCGACAGCGGTGCGGTCGAGAACCGCATCATCGAAACACCGCTCGGACTGCCGCCCTCGGCGCTCGTCGAAGCGTCCAACTATCTCTCGGCCCGGCTGGTTGGCCGCACCATTGAGGAGGCGGGCCGGCTGATCGAGGCGGATCTAGGGGCCCAGCGGGCGCAACTCGACGCCCTGACCCAGCGCATCGTCGAGGCGGGGCTGGCGACCTGGAGCGGCGATCCCGGCTCGGCGCTGATCGTGCGCGGCCAAGCGCGGCTGCTGGAGGACGTGACTGCGCTGGAGGATCTGGAGAACGTCCGGCGCATGTTCCAGGCGCTGGAGCGCGGCGAGTCGTTCATGCGCCTGCTGGAGCTCGCCGGCGGCGCCGAAGGGGTCAAGATTTTCATCGGCGCCGAAAACCCGCTGTTCGGCCATGCCGGCTGCTCGGTGATCGTGGCGCCGTTTCGCAACAGCCAGGAGCGCATCGTCGGCGCCATCGGCGTCGTCGGACCAACCCGCATCAACTACGCCCGCATCGTGCCGATGGTCGACTACACCGCCAAAGTCGTCGGTCGGCTGGTCAGTTAGGGCCCGCGGGCGCTCGGGTGGATATCACCAGCGGCCTGTTCTTGGCCTACCTCAGCGTCTCGGCGGTGGTCATCATGACGCCGGGTCCGGATACGGCGCTGACGATCCGCAACAGCCTGCTGGGTGGTCGCAGCGGCGGCACGTTCACAGCCCTGGGGGTCGCCTCAGGCCAGGCGATCTGGGCCTTGGCCACCAGCGCCGGCCTCGTGACCTTGCTGCTGGCATCCGAACCACTGTTTGCCGCTGTCAAACTCGCCGGCGCCGCCTACCTGATCGGCCTTGGCGTCGTATCCCTCTGGAGCGCCTTTCGCGGCAGCCGGCGCGACAACCCCGCGATCGCAGCATTACCCCGACGCCGGCAACCGGCCGGGCAGGCGTTCCGGCAAGGCTTGGTAAGCAATCTCGGCAACCCCAAGATGGCGGTGTTCTTCACCAGCCTGCTGCCGCAGTTCTCGCCGGCGGGCGAACAGTCGTTTGCGGCGCTCGGTTGCTTGGGCCTGGTATTCTGCATCATGACTTTTGCTTGGTTGGCGCTGTATGCGGTCGTGATCGACCGAGCCGGCGCCTGGCTGCACCGCACCTGGGTGCAGCGCGGGCTAGAGGGGCTCACGGGTGCGGTCCTGATCGGGCTAGGCTGGCGCCTCACCGCCGACCATCGCTAGGCGACGCAGCGCCGCAACCGCTTGACCCAGGGCGAGGCAACACCTAAGTCCCGGGCGTGCGCGGCGGGGCTAGGGTCTCGCCGCTCCCGTTTTCTAACGACCGATGCGGCCGCCCAGGACACCATGGCATCCGATCCCGCGCATACCCCGCCCGCCGGCGCCGATGATCCGCAGATGACCGACTCCAGCCTCGAAATCCCCGAGCTGCCGGGCCGGCCTGACGCCAACGACCCGGCCCGCATCATCAAGTCGGCCGCAGAGGCACGGATCGGGCAGCTTGAAGGCGAGCTCGCGACCATGCGCGAGACCTGGATGCGGGCCGCTGCCGACGCCCAGAATGCCCGCCGCCGCGCCAAGCTCGACGTCGAGGAGGCGCACAAATTCGCCGTCTCGCGCTTCGCCAAGGACGTGTTGTCGGTGGCTGACAACCTCAGCCGTGCCCTGGCGGCCCTGCCCAAGGGCGGCGAGGGCCTGGACGAGCGCACCAGGAACGTGGTCGCTGGCGTGCAGGCGACCGAACGTGAGCTGTTGGGCGCTTTCGAACGGCACGGCATCAAGAAGATCGCCGCCCTGGGCGCCTCGTTCGACCCGGCGCTACACCAAGCCGTCAGCGAGGTTCAGGATCCGAGCCGGCCAAACGGGACCGTCGCGCAGGTCTTCATGGACGGCTACACCCTGAACGATCGCTTGTTGCGTGCCGCCATGGTCGTGGTCACCAAGGGTGGCCCGCAGGCCGCACCGACGGCGGGCCCCGAATCGGCCAATGCCGCAATCGACGCCGACGGCTCCTGAAGGTCCGAGTCGCGACACCACCCGGCCGGCACATCGTCAGGCTGACACGACAATGACCACTCACATTGTGCCGTCGCCGGCGATTAAAGAGATTCGCCGTAACCCGGGCGCGATCTGACACCAGCTATAGTGCCGGCTGGCAAAATCCCAGCCCGTCGAACCGCAAGGCAGGTTGCAGCACAAGGCGCGCGCCCTATATAGCCCTTGTTGCGCGTGGGACTAACGCGCGCAGCGCTCATCCACCTCCAGGGGACCGCCCCGGCGCCGTCAGGGCTGGCTCGGCCCGCCACAGAAGAGAGACACGTGACATGGCCAAAGTGATTGGAATCGATCTCGGCACCACCAATTCGTGCGTCGCCGTGATGGAAGGTGGCGACACCCGCGTCATCGAGAACTCGGAAGGCGTGCGCACCACCCCGTCAATGGTCGCCTTCGCCGATTCCGGCGAGCGCCTGGTCGGCCAGTCCGCCAAGCGGCAGGCCGTCACAAACCCGATGAAAACGCTGTATGCGGTCAAGCGCCTGATCGGCCGCCGCTTCGAAGACCCGATGGTCCAGAAGGAAGCCGCGATGGTGCCCTTCAAGATCGTCAAGGCGCCGAACGGTGACGCCTGGGTCGAGGCCGACGGCAAGCAGTACAGCCCCAGCCAGATTTCGGCGTTCATCCTGACCAAGATGAAGGAGACGGCCGAGGCCTATCTCGGGTCCGCCGTCACGCAGGCCGTGATCACCGTGCCGGCCTACTTCAATGACGCCCAACGGCAAGCCACAAAGGACGCCGGCAAGATCGCCGGGCTGGAAGTGCTGCGCATCATCAACGAGCCGACCGCGGCCGCCTTGGCCTACGGCATGGACAAGAAGAAGTCCGGCCTGATCGCCGTCTACGATTTGGGCGGCGGCACGTTCGACATTTCCGTGCTTGAGATCGGCGACGGCGTGTTCGAGGTCAAGGCGACCAACGGCGACACGTTCCTGGGCGGCGAGGACTTCGACAAGCGGATCATCGACTACCTGGCGGACGAGTTCAAAAAGGACGCCGGCATCGACCTGCGTGGCGACAAGCTGGCGTTGCAGCGCCTGAAGGAGGCGGCCGAGAAGGCCAAGATCGAGCTCTCCAACAGCAAGGAGACCGAGATCAACCTGCCCTTCATCACCGCCGACGCCTCGGGGCCCAAGCACCTGGTGCTGAAGCTGTCGCGCGCCAAGCTGGAGGCGCTGGTCGACGACCTGATCCAGAGCACCCTGGGGCCGTGCCGCGCCGCGCTGAAGGACGCCGGCGTCAGCGCCGGACAGATCGACGAGGTGATCCTGGTCGGCGGCATGACCCGCATGCCCAAGGTCATCGAGACGGTGAAGTCGTTCTTCGGCAAGGAGCCGGCGCGCAACGTCAACCCCGACGAGGTCGTCGCGGTCGGCGCCGCGGTGCAGGGCGCCGTGCTGAAGGGCGAGGTCAAGGACGTCCTGCTGCTCGACGTCACGCCGCTGTCGCTGGGAATCGAGACCCTGGGCGGCGTCTTCACCCGGCTGATCGACCGCAACACCACGATTCCGACCAAGAAGAGCCAGATCTTCTCGACCGCCGACGACAACCAGACGGCGGTGACGATCCGGGTGTTCCAGGGCGAGCGCGAGATCGCGGCCAACAACAAGCTGCTCGGCCAGTTCGACCTGGTCGGCATCCCGCCGGCGCCGCGCGGCCTGCCGCAAATCGAGGTCACGTTCGACATCGACGCCAACGGCATCGTGCAGGTGTCGGCCAAGGACAAGGCCACCAGCAAGGAGCAGCAGATCCGCATCCAGGCGTCGGGCGGCCTGAGCGACGCCGACATCCAGCGTATGGTCAAGGAGGCCGAGGCCAACGCCGCCGAGGACAAGAGGAAACGCGAGCTGATCGACGCGCGCAACCACGCCGAAAGCCTGGTGCACGCCACGGCCAAGAACGTGCAGGAGCACGGCGACAAGGTGCCGGCGGCCGACAAGGCGGCGATCGAGGCCGCCATGGAAGCGCTCAAGGGCGTCATGGCCGGCGAGGACACTGAGGCGATCAAGTCGAAGACCAACGACCTGGCGCAGGCGGCGATGAAGCTGGGCGAGGCGATGTACAAGTCGCAGCAGGCCGACGCCACGGCTGCGGGTGCGGCAACCGGTGCGGCCGGGGCTGCCGCCGGTGCCGGCGCGGCCGGCGCCGCCAACAAGGACGACAAGGTGGTGGACGCCGATTTCGAGGACGTCACCGACAAGAAGAAGAGCGGCACTGGCTGATCGGCCGCGTTCGCTGTATGACGGTGCCCGCCCGCCACGCCTTTCCGACAACCGCCGCCATAAGGGGGCGAAGGTCGAGGCAGCGGCCGGGCGGGCAACCGCCAGGGGGAGACGCGACGGCGCCGCGTGGGCCGTCGCCTGAGTAGTGGGCCGCTACATGGCGCAAGATTTCTACGAACTTCTCGGCGTACAGCGTGGCGCGAGCCCGGACGACATCAAGAAGTCCTATCGCAAGCTCGCGATGCA
>DATFGV010000099.1:0-11980 GCA_035249115.1 Vineibacter sp. | reverse complement strand
TGAGTCGTTGCCCGCCGCCAGCGGCCAGAGGCGTTGACGCTCGGGCCGGGCACGCCGAAGCGCCCGGTATTGGGCGCGATTGCGACCGATCAAGTCGGAAGTGGACGGTTTGTTTTCTCACGCGTTCTTAAATCCAAACTTCAATAAAATCTTATAAGATATTGATTTTAGGCAATTAACATGCGATCATGCACGCCACAGGTATAAACCACCCATGCTTCCTACAGTGATGCTTAAGATTTCACCTTCACAGCATTGGAAAATTGAAGGAAGTTTTCTCTGCGCCGCGTTCGCGCCCGGCCCCCGCTGTCCGGAAGGGTGTCGGTTCATCGATTTGCGCCTGGCCCGGGATGAAGGGCGATTGATTGTGTGACTGTCAGGGAGTTATTGCGTGCGTCGTAATGTCGTGGTGGTCGCCGATGACGACTCTCGCCGCTCCCGGGAAACCGTGAAGTGGCTGAAGAGTGCCGGCATTGAGGCCTATCCACAGCCGGACACGCCGCCCAAGCCGATCATGACCTTGATCCGCGAGCTGAAGCCGCGGATCGTGTTGTGCCGGCCGGGCGCCGCCGGCATCGCCATGTTCTACCCGCTGCGCAATCTCGAGCAGCCGCCGACCATCGTGCTGCTGGCCAACGGGCCCGATGCCAAGGACCAGGTCTACTGGGACGACGGCCTGATCGTGGCGGCCGTGCGCACGCCCGTACAACTGGCGGCCCTGGCCAAGTTCATTTCCACGGCGCTGAGCATCACCGCCCGGCTGGACGATCCCGGCGACGGCGGCAAGCTGCTGGTCCACCCCTCGGTCGAGCGCTTCATCGACCCGGCAACCCGCGCCGCCCGCGCCAGCCGCCCGCGCGCCTCGGGCACGGGTTAACCCTACCGACCGGACGCCAACGCTGCCTCGCGTGGGCGATGGCAGACGCCCAGCGTCGCGACGCCCGCTCTCCTTGCCCCTGCTCGACACCGCCGCCGGCCTGCGGCACGCTGCGGCACGCCGCCACCCATTTCACGCCGATGTCCTCCGCCCTGCAGATCCGCGAGTCGCGCGACGACGACATTGCCGCCATCACCCGCATCTACGGCTTCCACGTGCTGCACGGCCTGGCGTCGTTCGAGGAGCAGGCGCCGTCCGAGGCCGAGATGGCGCGCCGCCGCGCCGATGTGCTGGCCAAGGGCTACCCCTACATCGCCGCCGAGCGCGACGGAAAGCTGGTGGGCTATGCCTACGCCTCGGCCTACCGGCCGCGGCCGGCCTACCGCTTCGCGGTCGAGAACTCGATCTACATCGACCAGGAAGACCGCTGCGGCGGCGTCGGCTCGGCCCTGCTGCCGGCGCTGATCGTGCGCTGCACCGCGGGAGGTTATCGCCAGATGATCGCGATCATCGGCGACAGCGCCAACGCCGCCTCGATCGGCCTGCACGCCAAGTTCGGCTTCCGCATGATCGGCACGATCGCGTCGGTCGGCTGGAAGCACGGGCGGTGGGTCGACAGCGTGCTGATGCAGCGTGCGCTGGGGGATGGGGACGGCGCCGGCCCGATCGACGGTGACGGCCGATAGCGCTGCGTCCGTCGATAGCCGTGCTGCCGCTTCAGCCGCCGAACTCGAACGTGAAGCGGCGGCCGCCGACGACACCCCAACCCGTCCCCCGCCGTCCGGTACTGAAGAACTCAAACGGACCGGTGCGGCCATCGTCGCAGCGAAACGTGCCGTAGCCATGCCGCTGGCTGGTGAAGACGAACTGACCGGAGCACACCGTCCCCCGGCTGGACGTCACCGTGAGGTCGCCGGCGCCGCCGCCGTAGCCCGTGGTCGTGCCGGTAAATGTCTCGGCACCGTCTTCGGCGACGCCGGTCACAGGCAACGTCAGGCTGCATCCCGCCACGACGAGGCTGGCCAAGACAATCGCGACGTTCCGCATCGGTCCCTTCTTTCAACGATCGGCATAAAATCTGAGGTTGTATAATATATATTAAATACAATCTTTGTTCAACATCCCGTTGCGACGAAATCGTGCCTCGACTGTCCTCTGCCGCAAGCCGTGGCCGCGCGTCTGGATAGCGTTGGACATGCGTCCCGATCGGCTTGCCTGGCAGTTGCACTGTCGGTCATCATCGCCGGTAGCTGCGCCGCGCGCCGACCGCGGTCTTTGATCGGAATGGACCCCGAGCCGATGCCACCTCGCCCTATGCGCGCCTTGATCTGCCACCGCTATGGTGGCCTCGACACACTTGCCCTCGGCGAAGCGCCGGTGCCTGCGCCCGGCGCCGAAGAGATGCTGATCAAGGTCAAGGCGACGGCGTTGAACTACGCCGACTCGATCATGGTCGCGGGCAACTACCAGACCAAGCCGGACCCGCCCTTCAGCCCCGGCCTCGAAACCGCCGGCGTGGTGGCCGCCTGCGGCGCCGATGTCCGCGGCTTCAAGCCGGGCGACCGCGTCATGGCGATCCTGGCCTATGGCGGGCTCGCCGAGTACGCCATCGCGCCGGCTGCCGAGTGTTACGCCATCCCCGACGGCATGGGCTTCGCCGAGGCCGGCGCCTTCCCCATCGCCTACATCTCCAGCGACGTGGCGTTGCGCTGGCAGGGCCGGCTCGAGGCCGGCGAGACCTTGCTGGTGCTGGGCGCCGCCGGCGGCGTCGGCCTGACCGCGGTCGAGATCGGCAAGGCGATGGGCGCCCGCGTCATCGCGGCCGCCAGTACACCCGAAAGGCTGGCGATCGCCGTCGCGCATGGCGCCGATGCCACCATCAACTACGGCGCCGAAAAGCTCACCGAGCGGGTGATGGCGCTGACCGACGGCAAGGGCTGCGACGTCTGCTTCGATCCGGTCGGCGGCAAGCTGTTCGACGCGGCGCTGTCATCGCTGGGCTGGGGCGGGCGCATCGTGCTGGTCGGCTTCGTCGGCGGCATCCCGCAGATTCCGGCCAACCGGCTGCTGGTCAAGCACCGCGCCGCGCTGGGATCGTCGCTGCGCTACTTCCGCTGGCATGCGCCCGACAAGCTGGCGCGCTCGGTCGAGACGCTGATGCGCTGGTACGGCGAGGGCAAGCTGAAGCCGCTGATCTCCCATCGCCTGCCGCTGGAGCGCGCCGTCGAAGGCCTTCGCCTGCTGACCGAACGGCAGGCGCACGGCAAGATCGTGGTCGAGCTGGAGGGCGCATGACCCAGATCCGTCTCGACCGGCACGGCCGGCACATCGCCATCGTGACGATCGACAATCCGCCGCGGCTGAACGCCATGACCCGGGCGATGCTGGCCGAAGTGGGCCGCCTATGGGATGCGCTGGAGAACGATCCCTGCCGCTGCATTATCGTGACCGGCGCCGGCACGCGCGCCTTCACGGTCGGCGCCGACGTCTCGGGCGACCTGTCGGCGGGTCCCGAGATGGCGAAGATGGTCAACCACGCGCTGCTGAAGACCGACACGTACTCGAAGCCGATCATCGCCGCGATCAACGGCGACTGCATCGGCGGCGGCATCGAGCTGATGCTGGCGACCGACATCCGCGCCGCCGTGCCGACCGCGCGTTTCGGGCTGACCGAAGTGAAGTGGTCGATCTATCCGTTCGGTGGTTCGACCATCAAGCTGATCCAGCAGATCGGCTACGTGCACGCCATGGATCTGCTGCTGACGGCACGCCTGATCGACGCCGAGCGCGCCGCCCGACTGGGGCTGATCAACCAGGTCATTCCGGCGGACGAGCTGATGCCCTGGGCGCTGGCGACGGCCGAGGCCATCGCCGCCAACAGCCCGTCCGCGGTGCAAGCGGTCAAGCGCCAGATCAGCGCCACCATCGCTGACCATGCGCTGACGCGCGAAGCGCTGGAGCAGCAGCTGGGCGACGCGGTGCGCGCCAGTCCCGACTTCGCCGAAGGCATCGCCGCTTTCCGCGAAAAGCGCCAGCCGCGGTATTAGGCGGGCGGATGGCTGCCCCCATCCCACTCACGCCACGGCTACCTCACCCTGAGGAGCACGCCGTAGGCGTGCGTCTCGAAGGGTGGGCGGCCGCACGCCCGATGGCACGCGCGTTTGCACGAACCGCCGCAACTACCGTCACCCTTCGAGACGGCCGCTGCGCGGCCTCCTCAGGGTGAGGCTGCGGTTCGCTCACTCAATCATCGCCTCCGATGACCGCGCGACCGCACAGCCAGACATTGGGCGATCTGATCGACGAGATCGCGGTCGCCACGCCGGACGCCGACGCCGTCGTGTTCGGCGACCAACGCCTCGACTATGCGGCCCTGCAGCGACGGGTCGACACGTTCGCGCGGGCGCTGCTGGCGGTCGGCATCGGCCGCGGCGATCGCGTGGCGCTGCTCTGCTCGAACCGGCCGGAATGGATCGTCACCGCCATCGCCGCCGCCAAGGTCGGCGCCATCACGGTCGCCGTCAGCACCTTCTCGACGCCACGCGAATTGACCTGGACCCTGGAGCACAGCGGCGCCGCGGCGCTGGTCATGTTGCCGGCGTTCCGCGACCGGCCGTTTCTGGAGCCGCTGTGCGCGCTCTGCCCCGAGCTCGATCGTTGCGCGCCCGGCGATCTGCGCAGCGGCCGCCTGCCCGCCTTGCGCAGCGTCGTGGTGCTGGACGGTCCGGCGCCGGCCGGCGCCTTCACCCTGCCGGCGTTCGTGGCGCGCGGCGCGATGGTCGATACCGCGGCGCTGGCGGCGGCGCAGCGCACCGTGACGCCGCGCGACATCGCCTATATCCTCTACACCTCCGGCTCGACGGCGGCGCCCAAGGGCGTGCAATTGGCGCACGGGCCGCTGATCGCCAACGCTTTCGACATCGGCGAGCGACAGCATCTGGTGGCATCGGACCGACTGTGGCTGGCGGTGCCGCTGTTCTGGTCGTTCGGCTCGGCCAACGCGCTGCCGGCAATCATGACTCATGGCGGCTGCGTCGTGCTGCAGGAAAGCTTCGAGGCCGGTGAAGCGCTGGCGCTGATCGACCGCGAGCGCTGCAGCGTCTACTACGGCATGGCCAACATGGCGCGCGCCCTGCTCGAGCATCCGGCGCATCCCGGACGACGGCTAGGTGCCATGCGCACCGGGTTGACCATCGGCCCGCCCGAAGACGTCACGCTCACCATCCGCGCCACCGGCGCCGAGAGGTTGTGCAACGTCTATGGCTCGACCGAGACCTACGGCAACTGCGCCGTCACCGACGCCGGCGATCCACTGGACCTGCGGCTCACCACCCAGGGCCTGCCGCTGCCTGGCATGACCATCCGCGCGGTCGATCCGGTGACGCGGCAGCCGTTGCCGCAGGGCGCGGTCGGCGAGCTGGCTGTGCGCGGTTACGTCACGCCCGGCTACTTCCGCGGGCAAGAGCTCAATGCCGAGGCGTTCGATCCTGACGGCTACTTCCTGACCGGCGATCTCGGCTCGATCGAGGCCGACGGTCGCGTGCGCTTCCGCGGCCGCCTCAAGGAGATGATCAAGACCGGCGGCGTCAACGTGGCGCCGCTGGAGGTCGAGCAGGTGCTGATGCAGCACCCCGACGTGGTGCAGGCCTACGTGGTTGGTGTGCCGGACGAGACCAAGGGCGAGATCGTCGCCGCCGCCGTCGAGCTGCGCACCGGCGGGTCGACTGACGCGGCGGCAGTGGCCGCTTTCTGCCGCGAGCGCCTCGCGAGCTACAAGGTGCCGACACGCATCGCCTTCCGCACCGCCGCGCAGTTCCCGCGCACCGCCACCGGCAAGATCCACAAACCCGGCCTGCGCGAGGAATTGGCGTCGGACGTTTTGACGTAGCCAAACGCCAGCGGTCGTCGGCGGCGAGAAGCGGTCGTACCAAATGCTCCTCGGCGCGGTCGGGCCGCGACGAGGTTCGGTAAGCGCGCTTTCCTTCCCGATGCTGATTGGTATCGGTATGTGGCATTGAGGTGGACATGCAGACGGCAAAACTTTTCTGGTCGGGCCGCTCGCAGGCGGTGCGCCTGCCCAAGGACTTCCGTTTCGAAGGCGGCGAAGTGCGTATCCGTCGCCATGGTAGCGCCGTCATACTGGAGCCGGTGAGCGACGACTGGAGTTGGCTGGACGCCATCGTCGGCAAGCTGGATGCCGATGTCGTCCGTGCGGTTAAGGAGCGGCCGAAACAACAAAAGCGGCCGGCGCTCAATACCGTGTTTCGGTGATGCGCTATCTGCTGGACACGAACACCGTCATCGCCCTGCTGAACGACGCAAACTCGCCCGTTACCCGGCGGGCGCGCAGGGACAGGGCCGGCGACGTCGCGATCTCGGCGATCGTAACGCACGAGCTTTACTATGGCGCCTGCAAGAGCCCGCAGACCGCCCGGAATGTGGCATTGGTTGACGCTCTGAGGTTCATCGTGCCGGAGTTCGATAAAGAGGACGCGCGACTGGCCGGCGAGGTTCGCGCCCTTCTGACATCCAGAGGGACGCCGATCGGCCCATACGACCCGCTGTTTGCGTTCCTGGACCATGGCCACGGCTACGCTGACATGGCTTTGCTAAGGTGTTCGAGCTAGCTTCCAGCCGAGCACCATCCCGCAAGACGGCGCATCCACTGTAAGCGGCCGTCGCTCGAGGCACTCGATACCCGACCCGCTTGTTGGATCGCAACGAGGCGCACCATGATCGACAAGTTCACCACGGTCTATCCCGGCCACATCGATCTCGGCGATATGGGCCAGGACGCGACGCCGGCCAACGAGCGGCGCTACAGCAACGAGCAGCTGGCTTCGGTGTTCGACAAGACCGAGGCGGTGGCGCGCAAACTGGACGCCATGGGCTGGCACACCCTGTGGCTGGCCGAGCACCACTTCCAGCACGAGGGCTACGAATGCATCCCCAACCTGCTGATGATGGCGGTGCACCTGGCGCACGTGACCAAGAAGCTGCGGATCGGCTGCGGTTTCAACATCACGCCGATGTGGCATCCGCTGCGCCTGGCTGAGGACTACGCCACCGCCGACATCCTGACCAAGGGCCGCACCGTGTTCGGCGTCGGCCGCGGCTACCACACCCGCGAGGTCGAGACCTTCGGCGCGCCGATGCAGGACCAGGATGCCAACCGCGAGCTGTTCGAAGAGCAGGTCGACGTCATCTTCAAGGCGTTCAAGAACGAGCGTTTCAGCCACCGGGGCAAGCACTACACCTTGCCGCCGGACGTACCCTATCGCGGCTACCCGCTGAAGGACCTGACCCTGGTGCCGCGGCCGCTATACTCGATGGAGTGCTGGCAGCCGATCGTCAGCGCCAGTCCGCGCGGGCTGGATTTCATGGTCAAGCACGGCATCAAGGGCTCGGTCGGCGGCGGCGCCGCCACCATGCAGGAAGGACCGATCAAAGCCTATCGCGACGCCGCCGCCCGCGCCGGCCGCGACCTGAAGCTCGGCCAGGAGCTGCAGATCGGCATCTTCTTCTATCTCGCGAAAAGTCGCGAGCAGGCGATCCGCGAGATCACGCCTTACTACGAGGAGCACGTGAAGATGTTCGCGCCGCTGGGCTTCGTGCCGGGCATCGCGCCCGGCGCCATCGACGCGGTGGCGCGCCGCGGCGGCTGGTCCGCCGGCGGCGTGCCGACGGTCGAGCACTACATGAAGCTCGGCGCCTGGTTCGCCGGCACGCCGGCGCAACTGGTCGAGCACATCAAGGGGCTGGAAGCCCGTTTCCCCGGCATGGAGCACATCAATCTCAGCACCAGCCTGGGCACGCCCAAGTCCGTCATGCTGGAGCAGTTCCAGTGGGTCGCCGAGGAGGTCATGCCGGCCTTCAAGCCGGCGGCCGTGGCGGCATAGGCCGGCAGTCCTTGTCCACCGGGCGCAACATGAGCCCTCGACGCATCGCCGTGCTGGGCGGCGGGCCGGCCGGCCTGTATTTCGCCTACCTCTGGAAGCGGCGCCATCCGGCGGCCGACGTCGAGGTGTTCGAGCAGAATCCGGCCCATGCGACCTTCGGCTTCGGCGTCGTCTTCTCCGAACGCGCGCTGGACTTTCTGCAGGCCGACGATCCGGACACGGCGGCGGCGCTGACGCCGCTGATGGAGACCTGGTCCGACATGACCCTGGTCCACCGCGGCGAGCGTCTCGCCATCGACGGCGTCGGCTTCTCCGCCATCGGCCGGCTGGAGTTGCTGCTCAAGCTGCAGCAACGGGTGCGCGCGCTGGGCATCGAGCCGCGCTACGACACCGTGGTGCGTTCGCTCGACGAGCTGGCCGGCTTTGACCTGATCGTCGCCGCCGACGGGGTCAACTCGCTGGTGCGCCGCGGCTTCGAGGGTGATTTCGGGACGTCGCTGTCTTACCTCGACAACAAGTTCATCTGGTACGGCACCAGCAAGCGCTTCGATACCCTGACCCAGACCTTCGTCGAAAGCGAGCTGGGCACCTTCAATGCGCACCACTACCGCTACGCGCCGGCCATGAGCACCTTTATCATCGAGTGCGACCGCGCCACCTGGCTGCGGGCCGGCTTCGCGGCGATGACGCCCGAGGCGACGCGGGCGGTCTGCGAACGCACCTTCGCCGCCGCGTTGGACGGCCACGCCCTGGTCGCCAACAAATCGGTGTGGCGCAACTTCCCCTGGATCTGGAACCAGCGCTTCTGGCACCTCAACATGGTGCTGGTGGGTGACGCGCTGCGTACGGCGCACTTTTCCATCGGCTCGGGCACGCGCCTGGCGCTGGAGGACGTGATCGCCCTGGTCAAGGCGCTGGAGGCCGAGCCGCACGACCTCGGCGCCGCGCTGGCGCGCTACCAGGAAGTGCGCCGGCCGATCGTCGACAAGCTGGTGCGGGCGTCCAAGACCAGCGCCGCCTGGTACGAGCGTTTCGCCGAACACATGCGGCTGGCGCCGATCGACTTCGCCTACAGCTACATCACCCGCTCCGGGCGCGTCGACCGCGACCGGCTGCGCGCGATGTCGCCCGGTTTCATGGCGCAGTATGATTCCGCCCGTCCCGCCGCGGCGCAGTGAGGCGGCGCTTGATGACGCGATCGATGTCCTGCGCGATGGCATATCACGGAGCGCATTGATGCCGGCCGAACCGAAGACCGCGCGACGGGCAGCCGCCAATCCCGCGATCGCCGATCGCGTGCCGCGTGACGCGCCGGGCGTGCGCGAAATCGGCTTCAGCCTGCCGGCGCGCTACAACGCATCCGCGCTTCTGTTCGACAATCTGGCGAACGCCGCCGGGCGATGCGCCATCACCGGCCCCGCCGGAACGCGCAGCTACGACGAGCTGTGCGGCGAGGCGGCGCAGTTCGGCCGGGCACTGTCGCAGTTGGGCTTGCGGCGCGGCGATCGCGTGCTGCTGTTCCTCGACGACACACCGGCCTACCCCGCCGCCCTGTTTGGCGCGATCCGCGCCGGCCTGGTGCCGCTGCTGATCAACACGCTCACGCCGCCCGACTTGCTGCGGTTCTACATCGAGGACTCCGGCGCGCGGGTCGGCGTCACCGACGCCAGCTTCGCCGACCGATTCAACGCCGAGGCTTGCGGCGCGATGCTGCGGCATCTGGTCGTGGTGAACGGTGATGCGCCCGCTGAGGCGCCAGTCGCCACCCTGACGGCGCAGCGCTGGCTGGCCCAGGTCCCGCGCGCCTTGGACGCGGCCGACACGCGGCGCGACGACATGGCCTTCTGGATGTATTCGTCGGGCTCGACCGGCCGGCCCAAGGGCATCGTGCACTTGCAGCACGACATGGCCTACACCGCCCAGTCCTACGCCCGCCACATCCTGAAGCTCGGCGCCGACGACATCTGCTTTTCGGTGCCCAAGATCTTTTTTGCCTACGGCCTCGGCAACTCGCTCACCTTCCCCTTCTCGGTCGGCGCCTGCAGCGTGCTGATGCCAGGCCAGCCGCGGCCAGCCGCCGTCTTCGACACCATCTCGCGATTCCAGCCGACGGTGTTCTTTGGCCTGCCGACGCTCTACACCGCGCTGACCAAGGCCAGCGAAGCCAAGACGGCCGAGCTGGGCAGCCTGCGGTTGGCGATCTCGGCCGCCGAGATCCTGTCGGCCGACGTGTTCAGTGCCTGGAAGGCGCTGTCGGGCCTGGAGATCATCGAGGGGCTGGGATCGACCGAGCAGCTGCACATCTACCTGTCCAACACGGCCGAGGCGAAGAAGCCTGGCGCCGCCGGCCAGCGCGTGCCGGGCTACGAGCTGAAGCTGCTCGATCGCGAGAACCGCGCCGTGGCCGACGGCGAAGAGGGCATCCTCTGGGTACGCGGCGATTCCAGCGCGCCTTGCTACTGGAACCGGCCCGACAAGACGGCTGAGACCATGCGCGACGAGGGCTGGGTCTATACCGGCGACCGCTTCGTGCGCGATTCGCAGGGTTTCCACTTCTTCCAAGGCCGCGCCGACGATCTGGTGAAGGTGTCGGGCCAGTGGGTCTACCCCCTGGAAGTCGAGCGCTGCCTCGCCGAGCACCCGGCGGTGCGCGAATGCGCTGTGCTCGCCGTCACTTTGCCCGACCAGCGCACGAGCTTGACGGCGGTCGTGGTCATGAACGAGCCCCAGTTCGACCCGGCGCAGGCGACCACGCAGCTGCAGGACTACGTCAAGAAGGCCCTGCTGCCGTACAAGTACCCGCGCAGCATCGTGTATGTCGATGAGCTGCCCAAAACCGGCACCGGCAAGATCGACCGCCAGGCGCTGCTGAAGCGCCACGCCGAGGCGGCCGACTGAGGCCCGCTCGCCTCTACCCGCTTGGGCGAGGTTCAGGCGAAGCGGTTTCGAACGCCGCGTCTGTCGATGCCGCACATCCGCCGTGCGTTGGCGCATTTTGACAAGCGCACCCCCCGGCGCGCACCATCTGTGCGACGACATGATGGACGCCACATGATCACCGACTCAGACGTCGCCGCCTACCGGCGGGACGGCTACATCGTCGTGCCCGACGTGCTGGACGCGGCCGAGATCGCCTCGCTGCAAGCGGTGATTGACGGCCTGATCGCGCGCGCCGCGACCGTCGACGCGCACGACGACATTTACGACCTCGAACCCTCGCACACCCGCGCCCAACCGCGGGTCCGGCGCATCAAGACGCCACACAAGATCGACCCGCGATTCATCGACCTTGTGCGCCACCCCAATGTGGTCGCGATCCTGTCGCGCCTGCTCGGGCCCGACTTGCGGCTCTACGGCTCGAAGCTGAACATGAAGGCGCCGCGCTACGGCTCGCCCGTGGAATGGCACCAGGACTGGGCGTTCTACCCGCATACCAACGACGACATCCTGGCGATCGGCGTCATGCTCGACGACATGGAGTTGAGCAACGGGCCGCTGCTGGTGGTGCCGGGCTCGCACACGGGGCCGACCCACGACCACCATGCCGACGGCGTGTTTTGCGGCGCTGTCGATCCGGCGGCGATCACGGCAGAGATCGACCGCGCGGTGCCGCTGACCGGCCGCACCGGCTCGATGTCCTTCCATCACGTGCGGCTGCTGCACGGTTCGGCGCGGAACACCTCCAACCGCCGGCGCCAGCTGCTGCTCTATGAAGTGGCGGCCGCCGACGCTTGGCCGTTACGCGGCGTCAGCGACCTCGCCGCCTTCGACGCCCAGATGATCGCCGGCCAGACCAACGTCACGCCGCGTATCGTGCCGGCGCCGGTGCGCATGCCGCTACCGGCGGCTGTCCATCAAGGTTCGATCTACGAGAACCAGATCGGCACTGGCCGACGCTATTTCGCGATGGCCGACGCGACCAGCTGAGTGCACGGTTCTTCGACGGCGGCGCGGCAACCAGGTGCGGGCGGGCCTTGGCGGTCGCGCGGCGCTATGCCTCGACGCGCCGCACCGCACTGGGCTTTGCCGAGCCAATCCCCTCCCAGCGATCGTCACGGTGGCTCGGCCGCAGCGCGCGACCATCGGCCCAGGCCCAGAATGTCTCGGGCTCGCGGGCGAAGGCCATCAGCGGCTGCGCCACAGAGCGGGCGTCGGCGAGGGCCCGCAGCACGCGGCGATCGAACTCCGGCCACAAGCGTGTCAG
>DATFGV010000098.1:0-8432 GCA_035249115.1 Vineibacter sp. | reverse complement strand
GAGGGGGCGGCGGTGCGCGGCGCGGGGTTTCCCTGGCAATATCTCGCTGTTGCGCGGCCCCCTCACCCGGTCCGCTGTGCGGCCCGACCTCTCCCCGCTGGGGAGAGGTGGTCGAGCACAATCTCTCCATGACCGGCGCCTTCGCCTACATCAGCAACGCCCAAGGTGGCGGCGACGCGGCCGGCTGGCGGCAGCGGCTGGGCGCGGCGCTGGGCGAGGCGATCGACCTGCGTGCCTGGCCGGACATCGGCAACCCCGCCGACATCGAGATCGCGCTGGCCTGGAAGCCACCGCCCGGCGCGCTGGCGCGCCTGCCCGGGCTGCGGCTGATCGTCTCGACCGGCATGGGTGTCGATCATCTGCTGGTCGACCCCGACCTGCCGCGCGACATCCCGATCGTGCGCATCATTGATCCCGGCCTGGTCGGGCAGATGGCCGAGTACGCCATCTACTGGACCCTGCACCACCACCGCGACATGGACGCCTATGCCGCGCAGCAACGCGATCGGGTCTGGAACGAGGTGCCGTACACCGACACCGCCACTCGCCGCGTCGGCATCCTGGGGCTGGGCGAAATCGGCGCCGACACGGCGCGCAAGATCGCGGCGTTGGGTTTCGCCACCGCTGGCTGGAGCCGCACGCCGCGCGTGATCGACGGTGTCGACTGCCTTCATGGCGTCGACGGCTTCGAGACGCTGCTACGGCGCAGCGACATCCTGATCGACGTGCTGCCGATGACGCCGCAGACCGCCAACCTGCTCGACGCCCGCACCATTGCCCTGCTCCCTCGTGGCGCGTTCTTCATCAACATGGCGCGTGGCGGCCATGTCGTGGACCAAGACCTGATCGCCGCCCTGGACAGCGGCCATCTGGCGGGTGCGGTATTGGATGTGTTCCACGTCGAGCCGCTGGCAGCGGACCATCCGTTCTGGGCCCACCGCAAGATCCGGGTGACGCCCCATATCGCCGGTCCGACCAACCCGCGCACGGCGGCGGAGAGTGTCGCCGACAACGTGCGCCGGCTGCGGGCGGGCCGCGCGCTGGTCAACCTGATCGACCGCGCCGCCGGCTACTGACATGGACATCACCGTCATCGTGCCGACCTACAAGCGGCCGGACGACTTGCGCCGCTGCCTTGACGCGCTCAAGCGCCAGACCCTGCCGGCCGCTGCCGTCAACGTGGTCCGCCGCGACATCGACGACGCGACCGAGTCGATGCTGCGCGCCTACGACCCGGGCACGCTCAGGATGCAGGTGCATGTCGTCACCGTGCCGGGCGTGGTCGCGGCGCTGAATCTCGGCCTGGCACACGCCGTCGGCGAAGCGGTGGCGATGACCGACGACGACGCAGCACCCCATCCGGACTGGCTGGAACGCATCGCCGCCCACTTCGCCGCCGACCGGCAGCTGGGTGGCGTCGGCGGTCGCGACCGCATTTTCCAGGGCGACCGCAAGGACGACTGGCCGCCGCAAACGCAGGTCGGCGTCAGCACCTGGTACGGCCGGGTCTACGGCAACCACAATTGCGGCGCCGGTGCGCCGCGCGAGGTCGAGGCGCTGAAAGGCGTCTGTATGGCGTTCCGTCGCGCCGCGATCGGCCAGCTGCGCTTCGACAAGCGGCTGCGCGGCGTCGGCGCGCAGGTCGCCAACGAATCGCTGTTCGGCGGCGCCATCCGGCGTGCCGGCTGGAAGCTGGTCTACGACCCGGCGATCCTCGTCGATCACTACCCCTCGGTGCGCCCCGACTCCGATCAGCGCAACCAGATTGACCGTGGCGCGCTGTTCGACCTGGTGCACAACGCCACCCTCGGCCACCTCGAGTACATGCCGTTGCACAAGGCACTGGCCTTGATCCTGTTCCAACTCGCCTGGGGCAGCCGCATGACACCGGGGATCGCGGCGGCGCTGGTCTACGCCCTGCGCGGCGAGCGCATGGCGCTTTTTGGCTTCGGCGAGGTCGTGCGCGGCACCGCGGCGGCGGCAAAGACGTTCTGGCGCACGCGCTCGATCGACGTCGCCGAGCGTCGCGCCCAACCCTGGTCTTCGAGGTAGGGCCGACTACGCGCGTTGCCGGCGCGCTTCGGCAACCGGCGGCGGCGCGCGCCGGTCCGACCGGCTGCCGGCCGGCGGGCGCGCCGTGACGATGCTCGGCGGCTTGAACTTGCGCCGGTAGTCGCCCGGCGTCATGCCCGCCAGGCGGCGAAACAGCCGTCGGAACGAGGCCGCATCCTCGTAACCCACCTCCCGGCCAACGGCCTCGACCGCGGTGTCGCTGGTCTCCAGCAGCTGCTTGGCCTCCTCGACCCTCAGCGCCTGGATGTAGGCGAGCGGCGCGTAGCCGGTGGCTGCCCTGAACCGGCGGTCAAAGGTGCGCTTCGCCAGCCCCGACTGGCGGACCAGCGCCGCCACGATGTCGGCGCGATCGTAGTGCTGCGCGATCCACTGCTGGCAGCGCACGACCACGGCGTCGCCATGGTCGACGTTCTGGACCATGGAGGCGTATGGCAGCTGACCGTCGCGATGCCACTGATAGAGGAACAGCTTCGACAGGCGGATCGCTTCCTCGGTGCCGCAATGCTTGGCGACCAGCAACAGGACCAGGTCCTGCCATGACGAGGCGCCGCCGCCGCAGACGAGGCTGTGGCCGGGACCGGTCTGCACCAGGATGCGCTCCGCATGCAGCGCCACATTCGGAAACTGTTGGCGGAACAGCGGCACATAGTTCCAGTGCGTCGTCGCCTCCAGGCCGTTGAGCAAACCCGCCTCGGCCAGGGCCAGCGAACCGCCGCACGACGCGTAGACCGGGGCGCCTCGCCGGTGCATGCGCCCGATCCAGCCAAGAAGCCGTCGGTCCAGCGCGCGCAATTCCGCCGGCGTCGCGACCAGGACGTTGGGCACGAACACCGCATCGGTCCGCTCGATATCGGTGATCGCATCCTGGGTCACGATGCTGACGCCGGTGACCAGCCGCATGACGCCCGCCTCGGCACCAACCAGGCGCGGTTCGAAGATCGGCTCGCCCTGCCCCTGCGCGTCCGGGCTGGTGAGGCGCCCCGCCGCCCACAGCGTGTCGAAGACGCCGTAAATGATCGACGGATCGCACTCCGGGAACACCACCAGGCTGACATGAATCGGTCGGTCCGCCTTGGCGGCCTGCCGGCCTGGCTTGGATGGCTTCAAAGCGGCCATTTTGGCTCTCACACCTCACCCCTGCCGGACCTTATCACGCGACCACCGTGATGAAGAGAGGATCAGGACAATGGACCTGGACATGAGCAAGCTTGAGCCGCTGCTGGGCACGGTGGTCAACGAGCTGGGCGCCGCCTCGAACGCCGCCCTGGTCATCCTCGGCGACAAGCTCGGACTGTTCCGCGCGCTGTCGACCGGCGCGATGACCTCGACGGAACTGGCCGCCAAGACCGGCACGCACGAACGCTACGTGCGCGAGTGGCTGTCGGCGCAGGCCGCTTCGGGCTTCGTGACGTACAGCGCCGCCGACGGCACGTTCTCGATGACGCCGGAACAGGCGGCGGTGTTCGCCGACGCCGACAGTCCGGTGCACATGGCGGGCGGCTTCTACCTGTTGTCGGCGGTCTATGCCGGCGAGCCCAAGCTGGCGGAGGCCTTCAGGACCGGCGAGGGACGGCACTGGGGCGACTACTGCAGCTGCCTGTTCTGTGGCGTCGAGCGCTTCTTCCGGCCCGGATACAAGGGGCGCCTGCTCGCCGAGTGGCTGCCGTCGCTCGACGGCGTGGTCGACAAGCTGCGGCGCGGCGCGCGGGTCGCCGACGTCGGCTGCGGCCATGGCGTCTCGACGGTCATGATGGCGCAGGCCTTTCCGCAATCGGAGTTCATCGGCATCGACTTCCACGAGCCGTCGATCGCCCATGCCCGCCGACAGGGCAAGGGACTCAAGAACCTGCGCTTCGAGACCTCGGACGCGCAGGCCTACGCCGGTGCCGGCTTCGACCTGGTCACCATGTTCGACGCCCTGCACGACATGGGCGATCCGGTCGGCGCGGCGGCGCATGTGCGCAAGGTCCTGAAACCGGACGGCACCTTGATGCTGATCGAGCCCATGGCCGGCGACAATCTCGCCGACAACCTCAACCCGGTCGGGCGGGCGTACTACGCCGGATCGACCCACATCTGCGTGCCGACCTCGCTGAATCAGGACGTTGGTGCCGCGCTGGGGGCGCAGGCCGGCGAGAAGCGGATCGCCGAGGTGATCCGCCAGGCCGGGTTCTCCCGCTTCCGGCGGGCGACCCAGACACCGGTCAACATGGTGCTTGAAGCGCGGCCTTGAGCCGAGCGCCAATGCCCGAACCAAAGGAGGCGCGAAGCCATTCGCTTCGCGCCTCCGTCTGGCCCACTAACGCCGCGGTGGATACTTGCTGGCCAGCATGCGGTAGATGGCGCGTGCGCCCATCGCCTCGCCGCCCTCCGGCCGCCCCGGTTGCGTGGTCTGATTCCATGCCATCGTGTCGATGTGTGCCCACGGCACGGAATCCGGCACGAAGGTCTGCAGGAACAGCGCCGCCGTGATGGCACCGCCCATCGGCGATGCGCTGGCGTTGTTGATGTCGGCCACCTTGCTGTCGAGCAGCCGCCGGTAGCCACGCCATAGCGGCATGCGCCACAGCGGATCCTCGCTGTCGTCGGCCGCCTTCAGCAGCCCGTTGGCCAGTGCGTCGTCGTTGCAGAACAGCGCCGGCACCTCCGGCCCGAGCGCGACCCGCGCCGCGCCGGTCAGGGTGGCGACGTCGATGACCATCGCCGGCTCCTCGCGCACCGCTTCGGCGAGCGCGTCACACAGGATCAGGCGACCCTCGGCGTCGGTGTTGCCGATCTCGACGGTCAGGCCCTTGCGCGACTTGATGACATCCATCGGCCGGAAGGCGTTGCCGGCGACGCTGTTCTCGACCGCCGGAATCAGCACCCGCAGGCGCAGGTTGAGCCGCGCCGCCATCACCATCGCCGCCGCCGCCATCACCGTGGCGGCGCCGCCCATGTCCTTCTTCATCATCAGCATGCCGGCGGCCGGCTTCAGGTCGAGCCCGCCGGAATCGAAACACACGCCCTTGCCGATCAGCGTCACCTTGGGTGCGCCGGGCCGGCCCCAGACGATGTCGATCAGCCGCGGCGCGCGGGTCGAGGCGCGGCCGACGGCGTGGATCACCGGATAGTTGCGGCGCAGCAGCTCGTTGCCGGCGACCACCGCGAAGCGCGCCCGGTGGCGGCGCGCCAGCTTGCGCGCCTCGGCCGCCAGCTCGGCCGGCCCCATGTCGTTGGACGGCGTCGTGATCAGGTCGCGCGCCAGGCAGACGCTGTCGGCGATGCGTTCGACCGCGGCACGGTCGATCTTCGCCGGCCATACCAGCCGCGGCCGCGTCTTGCGTGCCTCGCGGTAGCGCACGAACTGCCACGAGCCGAGCGCGAAGGCGACGCAGGCATCGACCAGCGACACCGGCGCGCTGTCGCCGACCAGGGCGTAGTCGCCGGGCGGCAGTTTACCGGCCAGTGCGCCGTAGTCCCACATCGTCGGCGTCGCCGAGCGCACCAGCATCGCCAGTCCGGCGCGACCTTCGTCGCCCGGCAATAGAGCGAAGTCGCCTGGCCTGCCGCCGATCCCCGATGCCTGCAGCCAGGCGCGCGCCACCGCCGACTGTCGCCGCAGCCACGCCGGCCAGACGGAAGGCGCGACGACCGCTACCGGCGTCGCGGCGGGGGCGCGGTCAAGGAACGGCAGCGACACGACATCCTCCCCGTTGCTATGCTGCGGCCACGAAGCTGTCAGCATGGTCGCGAATCGACCGGGCTGGCAATTCCAATGTTCTCCCCAGCGAGCGAGGTCGCGATGAGTGAGTTCACGCTGGTGATCGGCAACAAGAACTATTCGTCGTGGTCGCTGCGCGGTTGGCTGATGTGCAAGGCCGCCGGTATCGCCTTCGAGGAGGTGCTGGTGCGCCTCTACGAACCCGACACCAAAGCGCAGGTCGCGCGTTACTCGCCGTCCGGCTTCCTGCCGGTGCTGATGCACGGCGGCCTGTCGGTGTGGGACTCGCTGGCGATCGGCGAGTACCTCAACGAACAGCTGCCGCAGGCCGGCCTGTGGCCGGAGGCCGCCGCGGCGCGTGCCGTTGCACGGTCGGTCGCGGCCGAGATGCACGCCGGCTTCGCCGAGCTGCGTCGCGAAATGCCGATGAACATCCGCGCCTCCTTCCCCGGCCACGGCCACACGCCCGAAGTGCTGGCCCAGGCGCAGCGCCTGGCCGGCATGTGGCTCGATTGCCGCAAGCGCTTCGCCGGATCGGCGGCGCGCGACGACGGTTTCCTGTTCGGTGGCTTCACCATCGCCGACGCCATGTTCGCGCCGGTGGCCACGCGCTTCCGGACCTACGGCGTCAAGCTCGACACCCAGGCGCAGCGCTACTGCGACGCGCTGTTGGCGCACCCGGCCATGCTGGAATGGTGCGACGCCGCCAGCCACGAGCCTTGGCTGATCGCCGAGTACGAATTCAGGTGATGCGCAACAGGATTCGGGGATCGGAGGTATTCCGCTACCCGTTATGCCAACCGACCTTGTCCACGACTCGTCGCCGCAAGCCTTCATGGTGAGCCTTGTCGAACCATGAAGGCTCTCGCACCGACCGGCGTGCGACGCTTCATGGTTCGGCAAGCTCGCCATGAAGCGGCTAGAGCCAACGTCAGTTAATGCAAGAGCACGTTTCGCTTGAACGGAATCGTGTCCTCAAGGCCTTCTCCCGGCGCAGGCCAAGGCGTTCGCATATACGCCTCTTCCCCGTCGTCCCGACCAAGGCCCGAAGGGCTGCGTGGAGGGACCTTGTCTCGACAACGTCGATCGGCGTTGTCGAGGCAAGGTCCCTCGACCGCGCCGCACTGCGCGCGGCTCCGCTCGGGACGACGGAAGAATCGGCAAATGCGTATCCCCCGCCGCACAGGCGGGGAGAAGGTCCGACATCGTGGTTCCGATCAATCGGAACGTTGTCTAGTCCTTGACCAGGCCGCGCTCGCGGTAGAACTGCGCGGCGCCGTAGTGCAGCGGCGCGGACAGCCCCTCGACCGCGCTTTCCATGCGGATCGCCGCCGCGCTGGGGTGGCCGCGGTCGAGACGGCCGCGCATGGCGGGATGGAACAGGGCCCGCAGGCTGCCGTAGACGATCTCCGGCTCGATGCGCTGCGCCACCATCCATTGCGCGTTGACCGCCACCGACTCGCGGGCCTCGACGCCATCGTAGACGCCGGTGGCGACGGCGATCGGCGCCAGACCTGGCTGGCCTTGGCGCATGCGCTCGACGATCTCGGGCGGCAGCGGCAGCAGATCGATCGGCGATTGCTGCGCCATCGCCACCAGCAGCGGTGCCGGTTGGCCCGCGATCATGATGAAGGCGTCGATCGTGCCTTCGCGCAGGCGCGCGCTGGCGGCCTGCGGCGACAGGTAAAGCGCGTCGATATCGCGGCGGCCCAACCCGCAGGCCGCCAACAGGCGCTGCGACATGGAGAGCGCTCCCGACTCGCGCTCGCCCAGCGATACCGTCCGGCCCTTGAGCTCCGCAAGTGACGACGGTCCCGGGCCGCGGCGCACCACGACGTGGACCGTCTCGGGAAACAGGTTGGCGATGGTGCGCAGACTGGTCAGTGCCCGGCCCGCAAACGTATCCTCGCCGGCGAACGCGGCACCCGCGACGTCGGCCTGCGCCAGTCCCGACTCGAGGCCGCCATCGGAGATCTTACGCAGGTTCTCGACCGAGCCCTGGGTCGCCAGCACATCCGCCACCAACCCCGGGAAGCCGCAATTGCCGCCCGCCTCGCAGGGGCGTCCGCCCGGCGGGTTGCTAATCGCCGTGGCGATCAGGCCGGCGACGGGGAAATAGGTGCCGCCCAGCGGTCCGGCGCCGATGCGGAAATGTTGCTCGACGACCTGTTGCGCGCGCGCCGCGCCAACGCCGATGGTGCCGGCGGCGAGGGACGATGCGAGGAAGTGGCGACGGGTGGTCACGGTCAGGTTCGGCAGCGCACGGCGTCCTTCGCAAACTACATGTCGCGGCCGGTCCGAACAACGCATCCGGCCAACGCGGACCCATTATTCCCGTTCACTTTGCCGGGACGGAGCGCCGACACGAGTCGCGGCGATCGCCACTCCGGCGGCGCCCGGCCAGCCAGCCGGGAACCACGGCGACCATCGCCACGAATTGTGGCGATCTTTCGTTCGGCTTGGCAGTCTGCTGGCCGTGACGGCGACGCTGTTGTCCGCGCCACTGCACCTCGGCTATCTACGACGCGACACCGCTCCCGCCGGACCTGCAACGAGGTCAAGCCTTCCTCGCCAGCACGCGCGACACAACCGCTCAATGCCCCACGACATCGTCAGCCGGATCCTGGACTACTGGTTCTTGCCATCCCGCCACCAT
>DATFGV010000097.1:0-2269 GCA_035249115.1 Vineibacter sp. | reverse complement strand
GTGTTGCCGCCGTCGGTGGATTTGTACAAACCAGACCCCGGCCCGTTGGACGGCGGATAGATGTTCCACGGCGGACGCCGGGTCTGCCACAGCGACGCGTAGATCACGTCGGCATTGCCGGGCTTGAAGATGATGTCGATCGCGCCGGTGTCGTCGTTCGGGCCCAGCACCTTCTTCCACGTCTTGCCGCCGTCCAGCGAACGGAACACGCCGCGTTCGGCGTTCGGCCCGTAGGGATGCCCGAGCACCGCGGCGAACACGCGGTTCGGGTTGTGCGGATCGACCCGGATCATCGCGATCTGCTGCGAATCGGCGAGACCGATGTGCGTCCAGGTCTTGCCGGCATCGACGGATTTGTACATGCCGTCGCCCTGGGTGATGTCCGAGCGCATGTCGGACTCGCCGGTGCCGACGTAGATGATGTTGGGGTTCGACGGCGCCACCGCGATCGCGCCGATCGACTGCACCGGCTGGCCGTCGAACAGCGGCTGCCAGGTGCGGCCGGTGTCGTGCGTTTCCCACACGCCGCCATCGACCGTGCCCATGTAGAAATGCGTCGGCTGCCCCGGCACGCCCGTCACCGCCAGCGTGCGCCCGGCGCGGAACGGCCCGATCAGCCGCCAATGCAAGGCGCCGAACGGCGATGCCTGCGCGGACGCACCGGCCTGCGGTGCCGCCACCGCGGAAGGCATTGCAATGGCTCCGGCCGACAACGCCAGCACGATCGAAGCCGCGATCACGCGCACGCGGGAAACAGGCATGTCATTTCTCCTGACGAATTCCGGAATCATAGCTCACGCATTGCGGGCCGCTTTTGATCGTCATTCCGGCGCAAGCCGGGATCCATTGTGCTCTTTGGAATGAAGTCAAAATGGATTCCTGCTTGCGCCGGAATGACGTCGGTATGTTGAAGGGCGGCGCGAATCCACGACCCGCGCCGCCGCATCGCTCAGTTGTCCGCCGCCAACAACTTCGGATCGCCGATCTTGACCGGCTCGCCGATCGGCAAAGCGTGCACGCCCGCGCGCTTCGCGTCCTGGTTGAACTTCTCCACGGCCTGCCGCACGGGACCGTTGAACTTGTCGAGCAGCGGCTGCAACTGCGCCTCCTGCTTGGCGATGTATTCGCGCTGGCTCGCATTCGGCGCCTGATCCGGCCCCATGCGCGAAGCATTGCGATACAGCCCGAAGAAACTCATCGCGTACGGCGAGAGCTGATGCAGGTCGTCCTCCGGCACCTTGTACTGGATGGTCGGCTCGTAGACGTCCTTGGCGAAGTCGCCGAGCTGCTGCTTCAAGGTTTCGGCGCTCGCATGCAGGTTGGCCTTGGCGCTGCCCGCCGCGGCACCCGCGGTGGAATCGAGCGCCTTGTCGAGCGCCTGCATCATCGCGTAGGTGCGGCCGATCACCGCCACGTCCGCGGCGGCCTCGCCGCGCAGCCGCATCGCGGTATCGAATGCCGCGCGCTGCACATCCATCGGCGGGTTGACGCGCGGATCGGATACCACCTGCACGGTTTCGTTCGCACTGTGGCCGTTCGCCTCCACCTTCACCTGATAACTGCCTGGCAAGGCGAGCGGCCCCTTCGGCTGGTCGTCTTCATCCGGACGTTCTTCCGCGCGCAGCGACTTCGGCATTTCGACGCCGGTGTAGCGCATGTTCCAGGTCGCCACGTTGATGCCGGCTTTGCCGGGCACATGGAAGCTCGCGACCGGCTTGCCCGCGCTGTCGGTCACGGTAACGACGACCGGATTGCACTGCTCGAACGACGGTTTCTTCTTCGCCGACTTGCCGTGCTTCGATTCCCCCTTCTTTTGCACGTCACCCTTGGGTTGCGGGCCGGCACTCTCCTTCGCCGACCCATTGCCGTTCTGCGCCTGCTTCTCTTCCGCGGCACAACCCTTGGGAACATTGATCGCCCTGGCGAGCGAATAGACGATGGTCGGTCCGCTCGGCGGATTCGGCGTCTTGAACTCGCCCGGCGCGGGGCCGATGTGACGGCCGCCGAAGTCGATCCACTCGGTGCCCTGCGCGCTCGGGAACATATGGAATGAAGCGTCGGCCAGCTTCGGCTGCCACTGCTCCAGCGCCTCGATGTTGTCGAGGATCCACAGCCCGCGGCCGTGTGTGGCCATCACCAGGTCGTGCGGCGACTTGGTGAACTTCAAGTCCCACACCGCCATCGTCGGCAGGTTGCCGGTCATCGCATGCCAGTGCGCGCCGTCGTCGAACGACAGGTACAGACCGCGCATGGTGCCGAGCGCGAGCAG
>DATFGV010000096.1:0-9538 GCA_035249115.1 Vineibacter sp. | reverse complement strand
CCTTCGCCGTCATGACGAGCCACCCGTTGTCGGAAAATCAGTAGGAGCCTTGCCGGATCGTCAGCGATTGCTGCACGGTCATGGGCGTTCGCTGCGTCAAGCCCGCCAGCAGCCAAAGTCCCAGCGGCCGGGCGGCGTACGTGAGTGTCAGGTCGTGCCGCTTGGGATCGGCCACGTCCTCGGTCACATGCACGGTGACGTGCTCACTGTCCAGGAGCGGATAGGAATTGACGGCCGCGCTGACCGTCTCACGCGCCACCCAGCGACGCTCTTCAGGTGTCGCGGCCATCGCGGTCGCACGTCCGGCCTCGCGCGCCAGCGCACGCAGATTGTGGACCGTGCCGTAGTACTGCGCTTCGGTCACGATCACGCCCAACAGGAAGCCGACCACTGGCAGGGCAATCGCCATTTTCAGGGTCATGTGGCGATGAACGCTTTGGCGGGCCGCCGGCGCTGTCGTGTGGCGTTCGGTGGCCGAAGGCGTCGACACTTCCTCTGCACCTGTATCTGAGCGGCGGGAGGGGGTGCTGTTCATGTCTGGCCTCCATGCGCTGACGGGCACACGGCCGATAATGAGTAGGTGATCGAAATGACTGCGATGTATGGCAAAGAATTAGCAGCGTCGTTCCAATTCCCCAACGCGCGAAGGGTCCACGATGGACAGAGAGCCGAAATCTCGACGGCTTGCCACGTGCTTGGCCGGTATGGGCCCATCCATAGGCCGGCCGAGACTGCCGGGAATTGTGCTATACGGCCGGTCCGCCGATGGACACCGTGATGCTGGAAAAGACCTACGATCCCAAGGACATCGAAGCCCGCCGCTACGCAGAGTGGGAGGCCTCGGGCGCCTTCGATTGCCAGCCGCAATCGGACAAGCCGCCGTATTGCATCGTCATTCCGCCGCCCAACGTCACCGGCAGCCTGCACCTCGGCCACGCGCTGGATAACACGCTGCAAGACATCCTGATCCGCTGGCGGCGGATGAAGGGTGACGACGTCCTCTGGCAGCCCGGTACCGACCATGCCGGTATCGCCACCCAGATGGTGGTGACCCGGCAACTCGAGGAGCAGGGCTTCGGTTTGGCAGTCGGCGACGCTGCGGGCGATTCCCTGGGCGCAGCCAAGGGAGCCAACCGCGAGCTGCTCGACCGCGCGGCGTTCCTTGAGCGCGTCTGGGCGTGGAAGGCCGAATCTGGCGGCACCATCACGCGCCAGCTGCGCCGGCTGGGTGCGTCGTGCGACTGGCGGCGCGAGCGCTTCACCATGGACGAGGGCCTGTCGCAGGCCGTGCTGAAGGTGTTCGTCGACCTCTACAAGCAAGGGCTAATCTACAAGGACAAGCGTCTGGTCAACTGGGATCCGAAGATGTTGACCGCGATTTCCGACCTCGAGGTCGAGCAACGCGAGGTCAAGGGCAGCCTCTGGTTCATCCGCTATCCGATCGAGGGGGATACCGACCGCTTCATCACCGTCGCCACCACCCGGCCTGAGACCATGCTCGGCGACACGGCCGTCGCGGTGCATCCCGACGATGTGAAGTGGAAACACCTGATCGGCCGTCACGCCGTGCTGCCGATCGCCGGGCGCCGCCTGCCGATCGTCGCCGACGACTACTCCGATCCGGAAAAGGGCTCGGGCGCGGTCAAGATCACGCCGGCGCACGACTTCAACGACTTCGAGGTGGGCCGCCGCCACAAGCTGCCGGCGCCCAGCGTCCTCGACAAGTTCGCGCGCCTGGCCCTCAAGGACAATACCGACTATCTCGACGGCCTGCCCACAGCCCAGGCGGCGGCGTCGGTCGCGGGCTACCACGGCCTTGACCGCTTCGAAGCGCGCAAGAAGATCGTGGCGGAACTGGAAGCGCTGGGCCTGATCGAGAAGATCGAGCCGCACACCCACAGCGTTCCCTATGGCGATCGCGGCGGCGTGCCGGTCGAGCCTTACCTCACCGAGCAGTGGTATGTGAACGCCAAGGAGATGGCCAAGGCGCCGATCGAGGCGGCGCACCGTGGCGACGTGACGTTTGTGCCGGCGCGCGGCAAGGACGAGTTCTTCCGCTGGATGGAGAACATCCAGCCCTGGACCATCTCGCGTCAGCTGTGGTGGGGCCACCAGATCCCCGCCTGGTACGACGCGGAGGGCAACGTCTTCGTCGAGATGAGCGAAGCGCAAGCCCAAGCCGCAGCGCGCGCCAGGCACGGCCGCGACGTGGCGCTGACACGCGATCCCGACGTGCTCGATACCTGGTTCAGCTCGGCGCTGTGGCCGTTCTCGACCCTGGGCTGGCCCGAACAGACGGTCGAGCTAAAACGCTACTACCCGACGGACGTGCTGGTCACCGGCTGGGACATCCTGTTTTTCTGGGTCGCCCGCATGATGATGATGGGCATGCATTTCATGAAGGAGGTGCCGTTCCGCACCGTCTACCTGCACGGCCTGATCACCGACGAGAAGGGCCAGAAGATGTCCAAGTCGAAGGGCAACATCGTCGACCCTCTCGACCTGATCGAAAAATACGGCGCCGACGCGCTGCGCTTCACCATCGCGGCGATCGCGGTACAGGGCCGCCCCGGCCAACCGATGAAGCTGGCGCCGTCGCGGGTCGAGGGCTATCGCAACTTCGCCACCAAGCTGTGGAACGCGACCCGGTTCAGTCAGATGAACGGCGTGGCGATCCCGGCCGGTTTCGACGCCGCGGCCGCGACCCTGACGGTCAACAGATGGATCCTGGGCGAGCTGTCGCGCTGTGCCGCGTCCGTTGACGGGGCGATCGCCGAGTATCGCTTCAACGACGCGGCCGCGGCGCTGTACGCTTTCGTCTGGGGCACGCTGTGCGATTGGTACGTCGAGTTCTCCAAGCCGATCTTGCAGGGCGACGATGCGTCGGCGCAGGCCGAAACCCGGGCCGTCACCGGCGTCGTGTTGCGCGAGACGGTGAAGATGTTGCATCCGATCATGCCGTTCATCACCGAGGAGATCTGGGAGACGCTGGGCCATCGCGCCGAGTCGGGGGCGCTGATCGGCCAGGCCTGGCCGGAGAAGCTGCCGGCGCCTGATACGGCGGCCGGTGATGAGATGGGCTGGCTGGTGCGGCTGATCACCGAGGTTCGATCGGCCCGCTCCGAGGTCAACGTCCCGGCCGGCGCCAGGCTGAAGCTGGTCGTGCGCGATGCCAACGACACGACGCGCGGACGGCTGGCGGCGCATCGCAGCGCCCTGGAGCGGCTGGCCCGGGTCGACGGCATCGAGGTCGGGGCGAGCATCCCGAAAGGTTCGCTGCAGGTGGTGGTCGGCGAGGCGACCTACGCCTTGCCGGTGGCCTCGGTGATCGACCTGGCAGCCGAGCGGGCGCGGCTCGAAAAGGAGATCCACAAGCTCGAAGGCGAAGTGTCGAAGATCGACGCCAAGCTGGGCAACGCGCAATTCATGGCGCGGGCGCCTGAGGACGTCGTCGAGGAGCAGCGCGAACGGCGCGATACGGCACTGTCGACCGCGGCGCGACTGAAGCAGGCGACGGCGCGGCTGGCGGGGTAGGGCGGGCGCACCGTTCCACCGCCGCCGGCGTCGGTAGCCGATCCTGCGTCGGCGAGCCGGGGCGGCAACTGTCTCATTCTACCGGTCCTTGCATTTGACCTGTTTGTCGGTCACGTGCGCCTCACCCTGCGGCGTCGGCCACCGGCCAGCGTCGCGAAGGAAAAGGGGCGGGTGGGCCGAGGTCGACCGTGTCGTCGACCACTATAGCTGGGACCACACACGTCGGGCTCGGTAGCGCCCTGGCGGCGACAGGTCAGGATCGCTGCCGGAAAGCTAAGAATGGCGGAAAACGTTGAGGTCATCGGGGTTTCTTTGATGCCGTCCGGATCATTTACCGCCCGTAGCGGGTCTTGTGGTGACTCGTTGCGGCGACCAATTATGTCAGTATTGTTGCCACAATATGCTGGGCAAGACGCACCGCCCGACGGCGTGGTCAGACGGGACGCAGCCTACTCATCCTAAGCAAGCCCTGCGCCTTGCCCGCCACGCGTGTCGATCACTTGGGCCGCTGCTGTCAGAGCCGACCACGAACCGGCGCTGCGCGCTCAATTCGCCCGCGCCACGATCTCCGTCGGCGCGATCAGGCCTCTCTGTAGATTGTCGATCATGTTGGCCGTCTTGACCGCGAAGTCGGCGCCCATCACGAGGTGCAGGCCCAGCGGCGGCGGGCCGCCGGCCTGCGCCGCGCGCGCCCGCATCTGCTGGAAGAAGTCGATGGCGAAGTCGCGGCGGCCGCGCTCCTTGGCGACCTCGAAGCCGGCCGCCTGGAGCAACGCCCGATATTCGGCAGGGGTGCCCACGAAACTGGTCGCCGCCGCCGCCGCCCAGGGCACCGGGAAGGAGAAGTCGCCGTCGCCGGTGCGCATCACATCGTAGACCCCGAAGATGCCGCCGGGCTTGAGGGCGCGGCGCACGCCGGCGAACAGCCGCGCCTTGTCCTCGATGTTCATGCCGACATGCAGCATGTAGGCGCCGTCAAAGCTGGCGGCGTCGAACGGCAGGTCGAGGGCGCTGCCCTGTCGGTAAGTGACGACATCGGCCAGCCCGACGCGGCGTGCCAGGTCGTTGGCGACGGCCACGTACTCGTCGGTGAGGTCGATGCCCTCGACCCGGCAGCCGCGCTCGCCGGCAAAAAAGCGCGCCGCGCCGCCCAGCCCGCTGCCAATGTCGAGCAGGCGCATGCCTGGACGGATGTTCATCTCGGCCGCGAAGTCGATCGTCGCCTGCCGGCCGCCGATATGGAATTCGTCGACCGGCGCTAAGTCCGCCGCCGCCAGCCGATCGACATCCTTTCCCGTGCGACGCAAGGCGCCGAGGATCGTTTCTGCCAGCGCACCCTGCGTGTAGTGCTGCGCAACGGATTGTTCGACGCTCATCGGGTTCTCCATCGATTGCGGCCGGCGACCCGCTGGGCCGCGATCGCTAGCGCCGCATCCGGGTCTTGGAGGCGACAGCCCGCAGCACCGCCGACACGACGCTGTCGGGCTGTGCCGTACCCTCGCCGGTCCAGTAGAAGATCAGCCTGTCATCCTTGGGAAACAAGCCGACGGTGCCGCCATCGACGCAATTGTCAATGCCGTAGCTCAGCGTCTCGCGGAACTCGCGGACACCGCCGACGGTGCGCAGTGGCGTCAGGCTGCCGCCGCAGCCGAGGTCGGGATAGTCGATGGCGCCGCCGCCACTGGCGTCGAGCCGCACGTCGATCGGGTAGATCTGGGTTTCGCTGTTGCCGCTGACTTCCAGGCCGAGGCCGCTCCAATTGCCGCTCAGCGGTTCCTGGGCCGGCGCCGGGACCGCGACGAGGATGACGGCCAGCGCCAGCGATGCGCATCGGATCATGGCAAACTCCAATCCTGGCGACCTTGGTCGTCCGTCCGGCGCCTACCGACCGGCGTCGAAATAGCGGCTGGGCGGTGCGCCCAAAGCCCGCTTGAACATGGCCGCGAAAGCAGACGGCGAGTCATAGCCGAGGTCAAGCGCGATGCGCGTGATCGCCTGCCCCTCGGCGAGCCGCGCCAGGGCGGCAAGCAGGCGGGCCTGCTGCCGCCAGTCGGCGAAACTGAGGCCGGTGTCCCTGATGAACAACCGCGCCAGCGTGCGTGTGCTGGCGCCGGCGTCACGCGCCCACGCTTGCAGCGTGCGCGGATCGCCGGGATCGGCATGCAGGGCGCGGCATACCGCTTGCAGTCGCGGGTCGCGCGGCATCGGCAGATCAAGCGCCAGCGACGGCAGTGCCGCGATCTCGTCGAGGATCAGCATCATCACGCGGCCGTCGGCACCGGCTTGGTCGTACAGGACCGGCAGGGCGCATGCCCGCAGGATCAGCTCGCGCAGCAACGGCGAGATGGCGATCACCCGCACGGCTGCCGGCAGGGGTCCGCTGGCGTCGCCGCGGACATAGAGGGTGCGCATCGAGACCGCGCCGGCCATCCGGATCTCGTGCACGGTGCCGGCCGGCATCCACAGCGCGCGCTGTGGCGGCACCACCCAGGTGCCTTGCGGCGTGGCGATCGTCATCACGCCGCGCGCCGCAAAGATTAGCTGCGCCCGCTCATGCGTGTGCGGCGCGATGTGCTGGCCGTCGCCGAATTCCTTGGCCATCGCCGCCACCGGTCGCGGCACGCGCTGGTAATCGACTGGGTCGGTGGACCGGCCCTTGGCGTCGTGGCGGACTGGCTGCGTCGGGTGCGCTGCGACGTCAACGGGAACGCCGGCAGGATGGTCAACCGCAGGCGACGCCAAGGTTGTCGGTGGCGCTTTCGCACGCTGCCGCGGGCGCGGCCGGGTCAAGTCGTCCTCAATCCGTGGATAGCTCGCCATCAAGTTCTGCCTGCTGTCCGTTTCTCGACGATCATTGTCACTTTGCGGCGAGCGAGACAAGCGGGTCGACGCTAGATTGGGTCTGTCAGCATGGCGCGACGACTCACGCGCCGGGAGAAGTGCATGAAGAATACCAGCCCGACGGCCCTGCTGCTCAATCTTGGCCACGCCATGGACCACTGGATCCTGGTGGTCTTCCTCTACACCGTGGCGGTGCTGGCCGGCGTCTGGGGCACCGACTGGAAGGAGCTGACGCCGTACGCCTTCGGCGCATCGTTCATGTTCGGCGCCGGCTCGCTGGTGTCGGGCAAGCTGGGCGACCAGTGGGGCCGGCGCAGCATGATGATCATCTTCTTCGCCGGCATGGGCGTCTCGAGCCTTGTGATCGCGCTTTGCCAGAACGCCTGGCAGATCGGCATCGCGCTGACCTTGATGGGCGCCTTCGCCTCGATCTATCACCCGGTCGGCATTCCGATGCTGGTACAGAAGGCCGACAAGCCGGGCTTCACCATCGGCGTCAACGGCCTGGTCGGCAATCTCGGCGTGGCGCTGGGCGCCAGCGTGTCGGTGTGGCTGGCGACGCGCTACGGCTGGCAGATGGCCTACATCGTGCCGGCGATCATCTGCCTGCTGGCGGCCGTCGCCTTCGCCACGCTGGTGCCGAAAGAGGAGGAGGCGCCGGCGCGGCGCAAGGCCAAGATGCTGCCGCTGTCGCCGGCGGTGATGGCGCGCGTCTTCTTCATCATGACGATCACCGCCGTCACCGGCAGCATCGTTTTCAACTTCACCACCAACAGCAATGGCGAGTTCCTCAAGGCCGGCATCCGGGAGCTGGCGGACAACCCGCTGGCCCTGAGCGTCGCGCTGTTGGCGGTGTTCTCGATCGCCTCGCTGGCGCAGCTTGTCGTCGGCGCGCTGATCGACCGCTACCCGCTCAAGCGCATCTACCTGCCGATCATTCTGTGCCAGATACCGCTGTTCGTCCTCGCCGCCCACACGACGGGCTGGGCACTGCTGGCCACGGTCGTCGCCTTCATGGTGTTCGTGTTCGGCGCTATCCCGTTCACCGACGCCATGATCGTGCGCTACATCGACGACCGGCTGCGTTCGCGCGTCACCGGCGTGCGGCTGGCGATCGGCTTCGGCATCAGCTCGCTGGTCGTGGCGCTGATCGGCCCGTCGGTGAAGGCGGCCGGCTTCCCGACCCTGCTGCTGATGCTGGCCGGCTGTGCCACGGTCTCGCTGGTGGCGCTCTCCTTCCTGCCGGACGAGCGCGAGGTTACCGAGGCGGCGGCGGTGCCTCGGCCGGCAGAGTAGCGGCAGCGCGGCCTAGGCGCCGTCGATCAGCGCGTCAGCCTCGCTGGCGGCGGCCGCGAAACCGCGTCGCTCGGCGTCGGGATCGGTGGCCGACAGGCGCCAGTAGGCGAACCAGTATTCCGCCTGATTCATATTGCCGATCGGCACCGCCGGCGGCAGCAGCATGAAGGCGGCGCGTGCCAGATAGAGATTGAACTGGTCGTCGCGCGCCAGCAGGCCGCCGACGATATGGCCTTCGGGGAATTCGGCGCCGCGACCGCCCGGCCCCCAATCCGGCAGCGAATGCGCCGCCCGCACCAGGCCGGGCCAACCCAGGCCGGCCATGTCGCCCAGCCGGCGAGCCACCCGGTCGGCCGGCGTCCGCGCCAGATGGATCAAGGTGTCCTTGGCGCGGTGCGCCTCGAATGGGATCAGCCCGCGCCCGGCGCCGTCACCGTCATCCATCTGTCGCCGACCCTGCAGGCGGTAGTGCAGGCGGCTGCCGTGCCAGCCCAGATGCAGCAAAAAGCGCGCGATGTTCTCGCGCGCGGCCAACGGCCTGTCGCCCTGCAGATCGGCGACGCAGGCGCGTGTCATGGTCAGGTACTGATAGGCCCTCACACCGTCGGGCGCGCTGGTCTCGATGTTTCGTGCGCGCATCAGCGGCGGCGGCAAATGCGTCGTGCCGGTCATCTGCTGCGACAGGGTCTCCCACACCGGCGCACCGCGCGCCGCCACCCGGGCGTTGAGCGAATCGACGATCGCGCCCCAGTTGATTTGCGGCGCGCGTGGCGCCGGCGCGACGCTGGCGCGGCGAGCCGGGCGCGGCTTTGGCGCCGGCTTGCGCGTGCTGCGTTGCTGCACCGGTTTTGTCGTACGGCCCTTGGCGCGCGCCGCGGTCGACTTTTTGCCAACCGTCGGCGCCTTGGCCGCTCGCTTGGCCTTCGCCCGTGTCGCTGACGACCGCCGTGCCCGGTTGCCGGCTGGCGATGACTTTTTCTTCTTCGCCATGCGTGAGATCACCCTCGCATTGTCGTCGCCTGGTCTCGTGCCAGCACGTTGCCGCAAAATCCGGTGTGAAGTCCAGTCGCCGACCACCGATACATGCGGCGCGTGCCCGCCAGACGTGGTGTAAATTGCCATCGACAGATAGCATGATCGCGCAAATTGGACGCCGACAGAAGCGGTAGTGGATGCCCATAGACGCGACGGCCCGCTTGATCGCCATCGACTGGGGCACCAGCGCCTTGCGCGGCTGGCTGCTGGGTGACGGCGGGGCGATGCTCGACATGCGGCGCGCGCCTCTCGGGATCATGGCCGTGGCCGACGGCGACTTCGAAGCCGCCTACCGCGATTTTACGGCCGACTGGCGCCGCGCGCGGCCCGGGCCGCCGGCGCTGGCGGCCGGCATGATCGGCAGCCGGCAAGGGTGGCGTGAGGCACCCTATGTGTCGTGCCCCGCCGGCCTTGCCGATCTGGCGACACACGGTGTCGCGGTGGGTGGTGGCGATGCGAGGCTGCGCATCGTGCCGGGACTGTCGTGGCGGGCGCCGGATGGCTTGATCGACGTGATGCGCGGCGAAGAGACACAAGTCTTCGGGGCGCTGCAAGCCGCGGCCGGCGACGCGCCGGCGATCGGCGACGGCCTGTTCATCCTGCCCGGCACGCACAGCAAGTGGGTGCAGGCCGTCGCCGGGCGAATTGCCGGGTTCGCCACCTACATGACCGGCGAACTGTTCGCTGTCTTGCGTGGCCATTCGATCCTCGGCCGGATGATGCCGGCCGACGGCTCGATGCCGCACGATGCGGCGGCGTTCGCGGCCGGGGTTCGCGACGGGCTGACCTACGGCGCCGAGTTACCGCGCCGCCTGTTTGGCGTTCGCACCGG
>DATFGV010000095.1:0-7657 GCA_035249115.1 Vineibacter sp. | reverse complement strand
CCACGGCAGGTTGCTGCCCGGCGGCGTGCCCTGCAGGCCGTAGTCGCTGAGCCCCGGCGGGTCGGCCAGCTCGAGCACGAAGGCGCCGAACATCAAATCCGCTCCCGCAGCAGCATGACCGTGGCGTAGACGTTGTGTGCGCGCCGCTCGATCTGCGGCGACGATTCCAGGGTCGCCAGCATCAGGTGCCGGTGCAGCCGGGTTGTGGCGTCGGGATCGAGGCAGACGACGACGTCGCGGCCGATGCCGATCGCGAAGGCGAGGTCCTCGGCGTTGTCCTCGGCGTCGGCCTCGATCATCGCCGGCAGCGACAGGCTCCACAGCCGGCCGGCCTGGCCGGAGTCGGCAATGGTGTGGCCGCCCGGGGTCACCAAGCGGAGATCGTAGGACGCGACCTGCTTGCCGGTGCCGTAGCCGTGCGGGCGCTGAGGCCGCCAGAACTTGCCCCAGACCATCCGGCCGATGTTGATCCTGCCGTTGGGATGGGCGGTGTCGGTGATCTTGACCCGCCGCCAGCGCTTGCTGCCCAGCGACCCCAGCTTCAGGACGTCGTACGTCGTCCGGCCCGGCGGTGTCGTCGGCCGGCCGGACGTCGGCCAGACCGAAATGACGCCGGTGGTCTGGTCGGCGCCGCCCTGGGTTGTGCCCGAGACAAGCTCGATCTGCGCCGCGGCGCTGAGATCGCAGCGGAGAAAGAAGCCGTCCCAGTCGACGGCGGTGCCGGCGTCGACGTCGAACTGGGTCGATCCGGTCGTGGCGTCGCTGCTGCGGGCGGCGTAGGTCGGCTGCGGATCCTGCACCAGGCTGGCTGGCAGGGTCGCCACAAAGGAGCCGACAACGTCGGTCTTGATCGTCGCCGCGTCGGACTCGCGGGCGGTGAAGAACGTGACGTTGGTCATGAAGAAGATGGCCAACCACAGAGGCACAGAGGCACAGAGACAGACACAGAGCATGAGAGGACTCGCGCGCCGCAGGCGCGCAGGTCTTCGTCTCTGTGACCCTCCCGAAGGCGCTCTGTGCCCTCTGTGTCGATTCTTCTCTTCATAGGTCAGCCCACCAGCATCAACGTGGCGGTCTGCGCTCGTGGTCCTGCGACGAAGCCGGCGCAGCGGAAGCTCCTGGACGCCCCGAAGGCGTAACGGTCCCAGTTGTCGACCCGGACCGTGATGTTGCGCAGCGGGGCCAGCGCATCGACATGTGCCGGCCAGGACCAGCGCTCCAGCTTCTGGCCGAACAGCGCCTGCTGCCGGTTGGCCTCGGCCTGGGCGGCGGCTTCGAGGCGATAGCCGCCGAAGATCTCCGGTTCCGTCGCCTTGGGATGCACGACGCGGACGCCGGTGTCCTCGGCCTGGGCCCAGCGCATCGGCTCGCCGAACAGGCGCTGCGTCGCCGCCGAGGCCAGGGCGCTGCCGGTGAGCTGGTTGTTCGCCAGGACGGCATAGTTGCGCTGCCAGCCGACCCGCGTCTTGGCGCGCGGCGGCTGGTCGACCTCCATCGACGGCTCGCCGGGCAGCGGCTGCGTCGCGTCCAGCACCAGGTCCGGCGTACCCGACGGCGCCTCGAAGCGGGCGACGGTCAGCTTGCCGTCGAGCCCGATATCCCACCAGCCGGCGCAGCCGCGCATGATCTCGTCCAGCGCGTCGCCGACCGAAATGGCGCCGTCCCAGTGCCAGCCGCATTCGGCGCCGTCGGCCGCGTTGAGCGCCGTGAAAGCGGCGGTGTCGATCTCGGCCGGATCCTGCAGCGGCAACATGCCGGTGGTGGTCGCCAGCCGGCGCACGATGTCGAACCGCGAGCTGGCGTAGCTGCCGCCATGCTTGTCGCCCTGGCCCTCGAGCCGCACCGGGTGGCTGGGCACGGCGCCGTAGCGCACCGTGGCCAGCGCGTTGCAGGTGCCGAATTCGCCGTTGACCCAGGAGGCGGCGGCGGCGATCAGCGCCGCGAGATCGGGGAAGTCGCCCTTGTTGGTCCAGGCGACGCCGCCGACATAGAGGTTCAGCACGCCGTGCACGGCGCGGCTGTGCCACTGGCACAACAGGTTGGCGCTGTCGTACACGAAGGGCTCGACGCCGAAGACGTAGCCCACCGACCACGGCCGGAAGCGGCCCTTGGCGGCGGCGTCGCCGTCGATGCCGCCAGTGCCGGCGTAGGTCGCGCCGACCAGCGGCGTGCCGTACAGCCGCGCCTTGCGATCGCGCAGCTTCAGCGACTTGCCGGCACGGTTCAAGGTCGCCCAACCGTCGGTGGTCAGTACCGCCACCTTAATGAAGGTCGAGAAGGCGGCCCCGCGCTTGCCGCGCCAGAGCTCGACGGTGCGGCCGTCCCAGCCCAGGATGCGCGCCCAGGAATCCCAGCGGCCCTCCAGGTCGCTGAACTCGATGATGCCACCGCTGTCCTGCCCGCCGCGGGCCTCGTAGGCGGGATCGACGCCGGCGAAGGCGACAGCCTGGAAGTTGAAGCCGTCGGCAACGATGTTGGCGAACCACTGGTGCGGGTTCGGGTCGGCGGGCCCGGTGACGAAGCCCTCGGTGGCGGCGAACACCGTCTTGATGCCGCCGGGCACCGAGTAGCTGAACAGCGACGGATAGCCCAGCGGCCAGGCCGGCGTCCCCATCGGCTTCGGCGGACCCGGCACGGTGGTCATGATCGCCGGGTCGTAGGGATACGCCACCAGCGCCAGGACCTGCTCGCGCTTCGGCAGATAGGCCAGGGTCGGCATGCTACATCCGCCCCAGCAGGTTTTTCATCTCGCGGCGAAGTTCGCTGAGCTCGCCGATCAGCATGGTGTTCTGCTGCACCAATGTCGCGACCTGCGCCTGGGTCTGCACCAACAGGCCACCATCGTTGGCGGCCGGCATGCCGTTGAAGTTGCCGGCGACGAACGGTTCGAGTCGCTGCAGCCAGAGCTGGCGCAGCTGCTCGTAGTCCTGGTTGTTGCCGGTGAAGCCGAGCTGCGCGGCGAAGAGGTCCTGCAGCGCCGCCGGCAGCTGGCCGCGCGCGGTCAGCGAGCCGGCCTGCGCCTGGGCGTAGAGCGCGTCGGCGGTGGCCGTCGCGCCGGACAGGGCGGCCAGCGGCGGCGCGCCGCTGAGATCGCCGAAGCTCAGCCGCTTCCAGATCGTTTCCAGCGCGGTGTTGGCGGCCTCGTTCGCGGACTCGATGATTCGGACCCGCTCGGCGGCGTGGGCGCGCTCCATCTCGTTGATGTCGGCGAGGGTGCCGCCGACGACGTGCTTGTTGATCTCGATCGCCTCTCGGCGGGCCTGCTCCAGCGCCTTGTCGTGGTCCTCCAGCGCCAGCTGCAGCGCACCCTCGGGTGTCAGCGACAGCAGGCGGCGGCGGCTGTTGTCGTTGAAGTCCACCGCCACCTTGTTGAGCGCCTCCTGGCGGCGGGTGTCGATGATGCCGACATCGAAGCCGTAGTCCTTGGCCTGCGCCTTCAGCGCCCGGAACTGCTTGTTGAGGCCCTCGATCGCCTCCTCGGCGGCGGTCGCCGAGTTCGGCCCGCGCACCAGCTTGTCGTAGACGTCGCTGAAATCCAGCGCCTGCTTGATCTCGTCGATCGACTTCAGGTCGGCGAACGACAGCGCCCGCTGCTGCGTGCCGGTGAGGCCCAGCAAGGTGCCCGCCTGCGCGCCCTTCTTTGCCAGCGCGCCGGCAAGCACGTTGATGGCCTCTTCCGCCGAGCCGAGCCCGGCGGCGATCTCGGTGGCGCCGAAGCCGATGCCGCGCGAGCCGCCGTATTGACCAAGCCCGACGATGAACTGATTGCCGGTCTTTTTGCCCTGGCTGTTGAGGATGTAGCCGCCCTGGAAGCCCGGCGCGGTGGAGAGGCCGTAGAGGTCGAGCAGGTCGCCGAAGACGTCGCCGAACGCCGTGGCCGCCTTGCCGGTGGTGCCCAGCGACTTGCCGCGCGACATCCCGATCGCGTTCGTGATGCTGCCGTCGAGGCCGAACGTGATGTTGCTGACTTCCTGCGGATTGACCGGCTTCTTCTTGCCGAAGGCGCCCATCAATCCGCCGATCAGGCCCAGCGCCATGCCGATGATCTGGCCGCCGGGGATGAAGCTGGCGATGCCGCCGGCGATCTGCAGGCCGGATCCGATCTTGCCGATGGTGGTCTGGCCGCCGCCAAACAACCCCATGGCGCCCGAGGCGATGCTGCCGATGCCGGCGAGCGCGTTGCCCACCGTCACACCGCCGCCCATCAGGTTGGCGAAGTAACTCTGCGCGGCGCTGCCGGACATGCCGGGAATGACGCCCTCGAAGGAGGCCGCCGACAGGCCGCCAAACATGCCGCCGGCCGGGCCGTAGAGCTGCCGGCCGAAGAAGCCGCCGAAGAGATCGCCGCCGCCGAACCCGCCGATGCCGCCGCCGCCGAATCCGCCGAACCCGCCGCCGCCACCGCCGACCGGCATGCCGCCGATCGACATGCTGCCGGCGCCGCCGAAGCCGGGCATCAGGCCGCCGGCGCCGGCGGCGGCGAAGATCGGCTGGATCAGCGGCCGGATGACCATCAGCGTGGCGATCTGCGCCACGTAGTCGATGGCGATGTCCTTCAGCCGGCGCCACATGCCGTCCCAGCTGGTGATGTTGCCCTTCAGCGCATCGCGCCAGAGATCCGTCGCCAGGTCATAGGTTTCCTGCAGGGCGCGCTCGACCGGTTGGCGCAACAGGCGGGCCTCTTCTTCGGCGAGCCTCTCCATCTCGCGCGCGGACTGCTGCGCCGCCTTCTTCTGCTCCTCGACGGCCTGCTTGCGGTCGAACGATTCCTCGGCCAGCGCCCGCGCCGCATCGCCCTTCTGGCGAATCTCGGCTTCGCTCAGCTTCAGCACCTCGGCGCGGGCCAGCGCCTCGGCCTTGAGCTGGGCGGTGTGGCCGGCGCGTTCGCGCGCGGACTCGTCGCTGAGATCGGCCTCGCGGGCCAGCGACTCGAGGTAGTCGTCGAGCGCCTTTTTGGCGCGCTCGTACTCCCGCGCCGTCGTGTCGCGACCGCCGCCGCCGGCGCGTTCCTTCGGCAACGTGCCCGGCGCCTGCCAGTTCGGCGGCGGCCCGAGCGGGAAGAGGCTGGGATCGCCGCCGGCCCGGATCATCTCCTGGCGCGCTTCCTCGGCGGCGCGGGCGACCAGCGCGGCCTTCACCTTGTCGATCTCGCGGCGGATGCGTGCCGAGTCGATGGTCTCGCCCCGATGCGTGCGCAGCGAGTCCGCGAGCTCGCGATCCAGATCGCCAAGCTGCATGCCGAGCGGTCGGTCGCTGCCGGTCGGCCGCGGCGGGCCGAAGCTATCGCTTGCGCCGCCACCGGCAACACCCCGACCGAGCGCCAGCCCGAGGTCGATGGCAAAACCACCGGCAGTCCCGAGCCGAGCGATCAAACCGAGCAGGGCGCCAAACTTGCTGGTCGCCTGTTCGACATCCTTGACGATAAGGACCAGCGCCGGCGAGACCTCCGCGACGAGGTTGATCGCAAAACCCTTCCAGGCCTCGCTGCCGGCGTTGACGGCCTTGTTCAGCGCTTCGAGCTTCTTCTGGGTCTCCTCGCTGATCTCGCCGCCGTTCTTTCGCAGCGCGTCGCCGGCGGCCACCACGGCGGACTCGCCGTTCTTGAAAGCATCGGCGACCTTGATCCAAGCGCCGGTCATCACCGCGCTGCCCAAGGCATTGCGCGTGGCGGCGTCCTCGAACCTGCTCAGCGCCTGCAACGTGTCGAGCAGCGCCTTGTTGACGTTGCGGACCGAACCGTCGGCATTGAAGATGTTGACGCCGAGTCGGTCAAAGGCGTCGGCGGCGCGCTTGTTGCCCTCGGCGGCCTGACCGAGGTTACGACTGAACGCGACGATCGCCTTGCCGAGCTGGTCGACGTCGGCACCCTCGCCCTTCACCACTTCCCGCAGGGCCTGCACCTGGGCGATCGTCAGGCCAGTCTGCTCGCTGAGATCCTTGAACGCCTCCCAGGCGCCATGAACCTGGCCGACCAGCTGCTGCAGCTGCTGCGCGGCGAAGGTCACGCCCTGTGACAGCACGCCGCCGATGGTGGTTCCGAGGATGAGCCCCTTGGTGCTCAGCCCGGCGAAGCCCTGCTCCGCCTTCTGGCTGCCGCCAGCCAGCGAATCCGCCAGCTCCTTTCCTTTGCTCGCCGTTTTACCGGCCTGGTCCTCGACGTTTTTCAGCGCCGCTTCGACCTTCTTCAGGTCGATGCTGCCCTGCTCGCCGGCCTTCTTCAGCGCCGCGGCGAGATCATTGCCGGCCTGCTCGACCTTGCGCAGCGCACGCTCGACGTCCTGGTCGCCCTCGACGCCGAACCGGGCGCTGATCATCGACCGGTCAGCCATCGATCGCCGCCCTCAGCAACGAGTTGAACTCGGCACCCGCCGCCTTGGCGGCACCCTCGAAGTCCAGCAGCTTCTTGACCCGCACCTGGCGCACCAGCAGGAACAGGGCCACGCCGCGCTCGCCCTGCGGCGCCAAGCCGTTGCGGTCGCGCGCGGCATGCTTGACCCGGTGTCGCGCGGTGCGCGGCGTGTCGGTCACCAGCAGCGCGCGGCCGTCGTCAAGCGGCACGAAGCGCAGCGCGCCGAGCTGGCGCGCCGCAGGACGGACCTGCGCGAAGCGGCGCGCCTGGGCGGCGCCGCTGAGGCTGCCGCCCTTGCGGTCGACGAAGGCGCGGTCCAGGCCGCGGGCCACCGCCTCCGGCAGCGGGATCGCCAGCCAGCGGGCATTGCGGGCCCGGATCACGGCGCCCTGACCGAAGGCGGCATGCAGCGCCGTCGCCTTGGAGTAGACCAGCGCCGCCGGATGCAGCGAGGCCTTGCCGCCCTTGGGCCAGGTTTCGTCCTGCCAGGCCTTTTCCAGGCCGGCGCCGAGGCCGGCGGCGCGCACCTGCTGGCGCAGCGCCTGCTTCAGGCGATCCGCCGCCTTCGTCGTGGCACGCGTGACGCTGCGGGCCGCGGCGGTCCTCGATTCCAGCAGCGCCCGGGCGATGGCGCCCGCCGGCAGATCGAAGGTGAAACGCACGCGACCTCCCGATCGGGCGAACGGCGTTCGCTACCGCTTGCGCAGCAGCCGGAGATCCTCGGCCTGCATGAGATCGAAGACGTCGGTCAGCCAGGCGCCCTGGTCGAGCAGGCCGCCGCGTTCCGGCAGCGGGCCCGGCGGCGCCGGCAGCGGCAACATCATCGGTGGCGCCATCGGAGACACTGTCAGCGGGACCAACGCCGGCGGCGGCCGCGACTGCAGGTAGAGGTGGAACAGCTCGCGCCAGGCCGGCTCGAGCGCGAGCGCGGGGTTGTCGGGATAGAAGTCGTCGCCGATCAGCCAGCCGTCGCCGCCGGGGCGCTCGAGGAGCTCTCCGTCGCTGAAGAACTCGTCGGCGCGTCGGGCGAGCCAGACGGCGAGGCGGGCTTTTTTGCGGCGTCCCCGGTGGCGAACAGCGCCGTCAGGATCTGGGTGCCGACGATGGCGACGTGGCCGTTTGGCAGGCGGTCGAGCAGATCGTCGGGCACTTCGGTGCCGACGCGCTTGAACGGCACCGCCTGGCCGGCTGCGTCGATCACGTCGCGCCAGCCGGTGAGGAACATCTGGCAGGACGCGCGCGGCCCCAGCGCCGCCCACAGCGCCTTGCGCTCGATGATGCGGGCATAGGGCGGGTGGTGCCGGCGCA
>DATFGV010000094.1:0-27764 GCA_035249115.1 Vineibacter sp. | reverse complement strand
TAGTGTGGAGAGCCGATCGTGGTTGAGGACAAAAATCGTCCGGGGCTGCTGCTGGGCTTCAGCTTCGCGCGGCACGTGCACGAGGCGCTGGGCGCCGAGTTCGAGATCGTCGATTCGATCGCCAGGCCGGAAGCGGCGCTGGTCACCTCCGAGATGGCGACGCGGACAAGGGCGCTGGTGACGGCCGGCAGCGTCGGCGCCGACGACGCGCTGCTGGCGGCGCTGCCCAATGTGTCGATCGTCTGCTGCTACGGTTCGGGCTTCGAGCGCGTCGATCTGGCGGCGGCGCGCCGCCGCGGCGTCGTCGTGACGCACAGCCCCGACGCCAACGCCGCCGATGTCGCCGACATGGCGATGGCCTTGCTGCTGGCCTCGACACGCCGCGTGGCGCGTGCCGACCGGTTCATCCGGGCCGGAAAGTGGGACGCCCGCCTCGCCGGCCGTTTCGGGCCGATCGCCGGCCTTGGCGGCGGCAAGCTGGGGGTGCTTGGCCTGGGCGCGATCGGCACCCGCGTCGCGACACGGGCCGCCGCCTTCGAGATGCAGATCGGCTACCACAACCGTCGCCGCCGCGACGACGTCGCCTACCGCTACTTCGAAACGCCGATCGCGCTGGCCGAATGGGCCGACTATCTGGTGGTCGCCTGCCGCGCCGATGCCAGTAACCGGCATCTCGTGAACGCCGAACTGCTGCGCGCGCTGGGAGCGCGCGGCCACCTTGTCAATGTCTCACGCGGTTCGGTGGTCGATGAGGCGGCGCTGGCCGCGGCCTTGGCCAGCAACGTGATCGAAGGCGCCGGTCTCGATGTCTTCGAGCATGAGCCGCCAGTGCATCCGCGCCTGCCCGAACTCGAGGGCGTGGTGATGACGCCGCATCTGGGAGGCGGCACCGAGCGCGCCCAGCGCGCCATGACCGAGATGGTGCTGCGCAACCTGCGGGCTCACTTCGCGGGTCAGCCGCCGGTCTCGCCGGTGCCGCAGCCGTAGGCAACTTCATCCTTCCCCGCGCGTAGCGCGGGGAAGGTGCCCGAAGGGCGGATGGGGAGCCGACGTGCTCTTGGCCACCGAGCCCCTGAGGGCGATACCACGTGGGCTCCCCTCCGGCCCTTCGGGCCACCTCCCCAACTTCGTTGGGGAGGAAATTAGTTCGGCGGCGCCCGGCCGATCTCGACGCGCGGCTCGCCGTAGCGCGGCGGCACCTCGACCAGCACGTCGTAGACGGCGCGTGCCGCCGACAGGTACTGGCGCAAGTGCACCTGCGGCGCCGCCTCGAACGGCACGTCGCGCGCGTCGAACCCGACCGCCTCAATGCCGTGCTGCCGCGCCAGCCAGACGGCACGCCGTGTGTGGAAGGCCTGTGAGACGACGATGAACCGCGACTGTGCAAACACGTCGCGCGCCCGCAGCACGGAGTCCAAGGTCCGAACGCCGCCGGTGTCGCGGTAGATGGCGGCCGCGGGCACACCGCGCGCGATCAACCCGTCGCGCATCGCTGTCGGCTCATCATAGCCGCGCTCGCGATGATCACCGCTGACCAGCAGATACTTCACCTTGCCGGCCTGCACGAGCTGGGCCGCAGCATCGAGGCGATACTCGAAGAAAAGGTTGCGCCGCTGTTCGGCGACCATGGGCGTCGTGCCCAGCACCAGCGCCACGTCCGCCTGCGGCACGGCATCGATCCGGTTGGTCGTGAACGGTGCCGACGCGCGCTCGATCCAGCCATCGCACGCCAGCGCTGCCAAGGCGCCGACGACTGCAATGACCAACGGTACGCCCAGCACTGTCCGTGTCCACCCGCGGCGGGCGCGATGACGAGGGAATAGGCGGCGCGTCATGACGCTCGTTAGTCCTCGAGCTTGAAGCCCGATGCCGCGACGATCGGTTTCCAGCGCGCCATGTCGGACGCCAGCCGTTGCGACAGCGCCTGCGGCGGGCCGCCATCGGCGATGAAGCCCATCGCGACGATCTTGGCGCGCACCGCGGCGTCGGCCAGGGCCTCGTTGATGGCAGCGGCCCATGCATCGATTGCCGGCCGCGGTGTGGCCTTGGGCGCGAAGAAGGCGAACCAGCCATCGCCCTCGGCGTCGGCGTAACCCAGCTCCTTGAAGGTCGGGATGTCCGGCGCGCTGGGATTGCGTGCGCCGCTGGAGATCGCCAGCACCCGCAGCTTGCCGGTCTTGTGGTGATCCATCACCTCGCTGAGCACGTTGATACCGATCGGCACTTGACCGCCCAGCAGGTCCTGCGCCAGCTGCGCGCCGCCCTTGTACGGCACGTTGACCAGGTCGATGCCCGCCGCCTTGCCCAACAACAGGCCGAAGAAATGCGGCAGGCCGCCGGCCCCGGCGGTACCGAAGCTGGCCTTGCCGGGGTTGGCCTTGGCCCAGGCGACGAAGCCGGCCCAGTCCGTCACCCCGGTGTTGTTGGCGACCGACAAGGCCAGCGGATAGCTGACGCCTTGAGCCACCGCCGCGACGTCGGTCGAAAAATCGAACGTCGCCTGCCGGTTCACCAGCGGCCCGAGCACCGCGACGGTGAACGGTACCAGCGAGATCGCCGAGCCGTCGGCCGGACTGCCGCGCAAGACCTCGACACCCAGCAGGCCGCTGCCGCCGGCCTTATTCTCGACAATCACGGTGCGCCCCAGCCGTTCCTTGACCTTGTCAGCGACCAGGCGGGCAATGACGTCCGTGGAACCGCCAGCCGGGTAGCCAACGATGATCTTGAGCGTGCCGGCCGGCAGCCCTTGTGCCTGGGCACTTCTGGCCGCCGCCACGACAGCCGCCGTGCCTGCGAGCACGCTGCGTCTCAGCACATCACCCTCCAGAGCGGTCGTGACTCCGGGGCACCATAGGGGCGGGACTGCGGCAAACCCAAGGCAGCCACCGCGACAAACGTCGCAACGTGGCGCAAAATGCCGGGCAACCGACTCGACGCGGCCTCGCCGATGGATTCACCGATGCGCTACATCGCAGCTTTTGCAGCACTGGTTGTCGCACTGGGCACTGTCATGCCTTCGCAGGCCGACGAGGCGTGGCCGCAACGGCCGGTGACGATGGTCGTGCCATTCCCGCCCGGCGGCGTCGCCGACGTCTCGGCCCGACCGGTTGCCGCGGCGCTGGAGAAGATCCTGGGACAACCGGTCGTCGTGCTCAACAAGGGCGGTGCCGGCGGCTCGATCGGTACCGCCTCGGTCGCCACTGCCAAGCCGGACGGCTACACCCTGCTGATGGGGCTGGCCAGCATATCGACCTTGCCCGAGGCCGACCGGTTGTTCGGACGTCCGGCGGCATTCGAGCTGGCGCAACTGTTGCCGCTGGCGCGCGTCACCGCCGACCCGACCCTCCTGGTCGTCACTGGCGACAGCCCCTACCGCTCGCTCAAGGACGTGATCGACGCCGCCAGGCAACGGCCGGGAGCCATCCCCTACTCGTCATCCGGCAACTACGGCACCTATCACATCGCGACCGAGATGTTCACGGCCGCGGCGGGCATCAAGTTGAGTCACGTGCCCTACGGCGGTGGCGGTCCGGCCCTGCGCGCCATCCTGGCCAAGGAAGTCGAGCTCGGCCTTCTCGGTCCGTCGGTCGCGGCCGGCAACATCAGCGCCGGCAAGTTGCGGGCGCTGGCCACCTAGGGTGCCACCCGCCTGCCGGCCTTCGCCGACGCACCAACCCTGAAAGAGCTCGGCTACGACGTCGAATACTACATCTGGTCGGGGGTCTTCGCGCCGTCCGGCACGCCGGCACCGGTTGTCGCCAAGTTGCGCGACGCCTTGCAGCGGGCGATCAACGACGACGGCGTGAAGGCGGCACTGGCGACAGCCGGCTCACCGGTCGCCTATCTCGATGCGCCGGCGTTCGCGGCGTTCTTCGAGTCCGACGCCGCGCGCCTGGGCGCGGTGGTACGGAAAATCGGTCGGATCGACTGATACCAACAGATCTTGTTCATGACTCGTCGCCGCAAGCCTTCATGGTGAGCTTTGTCGAACCATGAAGGCTCTCGCACCGACGGTCGTGCGGCGCTTCATGGTTCGACAAAGCTCACCATGAAGCGGGCAACACCAACGTCAGTTGGTATGAGATCGTGCCGGACTATTCGGCCGGCTGCGCGATACCGGTCGCTGGCGGCGCGTGGCGCCGGCGATGCGTCACCATGTCCTCATGCAGGGCGCGGATCGCGGCGCTGCCGGTCTTGACGAACAGGAACGGCAGCAGGCCGTGCAGCAGGCAAGCGCAGCCGGCCAAGATCATGCGGCCGCCAAAGCTGAACGCCACGCCCAGGTGCTGGCCATAGGACTCGCCGACCGAGGCGGGATGATCGACGAAAGCAGATGACAAACGACGCATCGGAACTCCAGGCGGCTTTTCGCCGTCGTTGAACATGGCTTCCAGCATACGCACCCGCCGGGAAAAGAGTTTGCTGTTATGGCGCAGTTTGCGGTCAGAGTAGAAATATCTTATCGGCTTATGGCATCATCGTAGAATGATTTCGCTCGATGATCATGACCTGAAGATTCTTCGTCTTCTGCAGCGTGACGCCACCCTGCCGCTGGCCGAGATCGCCAGCAAGGTCGGGCTGTCGACCACGCCCTGCTGGCGGCGCATCCAGAAGCTGGAAGAGGCCGGCATCATCCGCCGCCGGGTGGCGCTGCTCGACCGCGGTGCGCTGAACGCCGGAGTCACGGTGTTCGTCGCCATCCGCACCAACCAGCACAACGCGTCGTGGCTGGCGAAGTTCGCCAAGGCGGTGGTCGACTTCCCCGAGGTCGTCGACTGCTACCGCATGAGCGGCGAGATCGACTACCTGATGCGTCTGGTGCTGCCTGACATCGCCGCCTACGACGCTTTCTACAAACGCCTGATCGCCCGGGTCGATCTCAGCGACGTCACCTCGATGTTCGCCATGGAGGAGATCAAGTCGACCACCGAACTGCCGCTGTCCTTCGTCTCCTGGGAGCGCGGGCGTCCCGCCCGCTCATGATGCGGGCGAGACGCCCGCGCTCCCAGGAACCAATCCAACGGCTGCCAGCGCCGCCGCCTGCCGCGCGCCTAGCGCGTTGGCGTCGAAGTCGCCGATCAGGTCCTGGAACAGTCGGTACCAGTTGATCTCGGCCCGCAGGTGGATGAACACCGAGCCCAGGCCGATGGCGGCGCGGTCCATGAACACGAACTCGCGCGGCACGGTCACGCCGCCCAACCGCCGAACCTCGCCGAACACGGTGTTGGCGGTCTCGCGACCGTACTGCCCGGCCGAACCCTCGGCGATGCGCCGCGGGCGGTCGTCCATCAGCGGGCCGTAGAGGAAGGCGGCCCAACGATTGAGCGCCCGGATCATGTCGCGCGACAGCTTCTCGAAGCCCCACAGCTCGTAGGCGGCGACCGCCAGCTCCTCGTCGTCGGCCAGCAGCGCCTTGTAGAGGTCGATCGAGCCCTTCACGAAACTCGGCGGAAAGACCCGCACGCAGCCGAAATCCATCAGGTTCACGTCGCCGTCCGGCCGCACGGTGTAGTTGCCGAGATGCGGATCGCCATGGATCACGCCGTAGAAGTAAAACGGCGCGTACCACGCACGGAACATGTTGTAGGCGAGCTTGTCGCGATCCGCCTGCGACCGCTCTTTCCATGCCAGCAGCTTCTCGCCCTCCAGCCAGCGCATGGTCAGCAGCCGGTCGGTCGACAGCGCATCGACGATCTCCGGCACGTGCACGTGCGGCTCGTCGGCCAGCATGTGGGCATATAGCTTGGCGTGCCTGGCCTCGCGCCGGTAGTCCAGCTCCTCGCGCAGCCGGTCGGCAATCTCCTTGAAGATCTCGCTGGTGTGCAGCGCGATCTCCATCCGCCGCGCGATGCCAAAGACGATCTTCAGCTGGTTGAGGTCGGCTTCGAGGGTCGAGGCCATGTCGGGATATTGCAGCTTGCAGGCGACCGGCGTGCCGTCCTTCAGGGTGGCGCGGTGCACCTGGCCAAGCGAGGCGGCGGCGGCCGCCTCCTTGCCGAAGCTGGCGAACTTGTCCTGCCACGCCGGACCCAGCTCGCCGCTCATGCGGCGCTTGACGAAGGCCCAGCCCATCGCTGGCGCATTGGCCTGCAACTGCGAGAGCTCGCGCGAATACTCGGCCGGCAGCGCGTCGGGGATGGTCGACAGCAGCTGCGCCGCCTTCATCAGCGGCCCTTTCAGCCCGCCCAGCGCCGCGCCCAGCTCGGCGGCGTTCTTGTCGCGATCGACGTCGAAGCCGAGATAGCGCTGGCCTGCCAGCCGCGCCGCCACGCCGCCGACCGACACGCCGACCCGGGCGTAGCGGCCAACACGGCCAAACAGGCTGTTGTCTTCGTCGTCGCGGGCCATAACGTTCACATGCTGGTGGGCGCACCGCGCGTCAAGCGCCGGGGGCGCGTCACTCCGTGACGCGTCATGGTCTGTATTGCACGAAGACGCGCCACTGGAGTGGCGCGCCCCCGGCTTACCCCATCCCCTCCAGCTCCGCGATGAAGCCGGCGATCATGTCCAGCCCGCGGTTCCAGAACGCCGGATCGCCGGCGTCGAGCCCGAACGGCGCCAGCAGCTCCTTGTGGCGCAACGTGCCGCCAGCACGCAGCATGTCGAGGTACCTGGCCTGGAAGCCCGGCGCGCCGGCCTGGTAGACGGCGTACAGCGAGTTCACCAGGCAGTCGCCGAACGCGTAGGCGTACACATAGAACGGCGCGTGCACGAAGTGCGGGATGTAGGCCCAGTAGGCGGCGTATTCCGGCCCGAAGCGCAGCGCCGGTCCCAGGCTCTCGGTCTGGACCGCGAACCAGATCTCGCCGATGCGCTCGGCCGTTATCTCGCCCTTGCGTCGCTCGTCGTGCAGGCGCGCCTCGAAGTCATAGAAGGCGATCTGGCGCACGACGGTGTTCAGCATGTCCTCGACCTTCTGCGCCAGCATCGCCTTGCGGGTGCGCGCGTCGGGTGCGCCTTTGAGCAGCGCCTGGAAGGTCAGCATCTCGCCGAACACCGACGCCGTTTCCGCCAAGGTCAGCGGCGTGTCGGCCTGCAGGTAGCCCTGCGGGCCGGCCAGGACCTGGTGCACGCCGTGCCCCAGCTCGTGCGCCAGGGTCATCACGTCGCGCACCTTGCCCTGGTAGTTCAGCAGCAGGTAGGGATGCACCGACGGCACACAGGGATGCGCAAAGGCGCCCGGCGCCTTGCCCGGCCGCACCGGCACGTCAATCCAGCGGTTGGCGAAGAAGCGACCGCCGACCGACGCCAGCTCTGGCGAGAAGGCGGCATAGGCGTCGCTGACGATCCGGGTGGCCTCGGGCCAGGCGATGACCCGGTCGTCGGCCTCGGGCAGCGGCGCGTTGCGGTCCCAGTAGTCGAGCGCCTCGACGCCGAACCACTTGGCCTTGAGTTTGTAGTAGCGGTGCGACAGGCGCGGATAGGCGCCCTTCACGGCGGCGACCAGCGCATCGACGACGGAGTCCTCAACCTGGTTCGCGAGGTTGCGGGCCGAAGGTGGCCGCTCGAAGCGCCGCCACTTGTCCTCGATCTCCTTGTCCTTGGCCAAGGTGTTGGTCAGCAGGGCGAAGAGCTGGATGTTGTCCGCCATCACCTTGCCGAATGCCTTGGCAGCGCGCTGGCGCAACTTGCCGTCCTTGTCCGACAACAGGTGCAGGATCTCGGCCGAGGTCAGGTCCTTGCCGTCGAGCGGAAAGCGCAGCCGCGCCATGGTTTCGTCGAACAGCCGCGTCCAGGCGTTGCGAGCACTGAGCTGCTTTTCGTGCAGCAGTTTCTCGAGGTCGTCGCTCAGCTGGTGCTGCCGGAAGGCGCGAGTGTCGCGCAACCACGGCCGGTACTTCGCCAACTGTGGCGCCGCCAGCTTGGTCTCCAGATCCTTGTCCTCGATGCGGTTGATCTCAAGCGTGAAGACCAACAAGTTCGTGGTGATGTCGGTGATGCGCTCCTGCATGTTCTGCTGGAACTGGCCGATCTTCGGATCGCTCATGTCGCCTGCATAAAGCAGGCCGGCGAACGACCCCAGCCGGCCCAGCCGCTCCTGCAGGCGCTCGTAGACAGCGATCGCTTCGCCCAGTGCGGTGCCCGTCAGGCCGGCGAGCTTGCCCTGGTAACTGGCGGCAAACGCCTTGGCGTCGGCCGCGGCGGCCTCGAGGTCGGCCTTGACCTGCGGCGCGTCCATGCCGCCGTACAGGTCACCGAGATCCCAAGTCGGCAGATCGCCCAACGGGGCGGCAGCGGCGCCGTCCGGCGCGAAGGCGATGGTCATGGAGTTCTCCGATACATGAGCGCCTGATATGGCGTGTGGCAGTGCCGATGCCAAGGCTGTGCTTCCTTCCCCACGCAGTGGGGAAGGTGCCCGAAGGGCGGAAGGGGAGCCCACGTCGTGCCAGCTATTGAGAGACCACGTGGGCTCCCCTCCGGCCCTTCGGGCCACCTCCCCAGCTCCGCTGGGGAGGAAACTCACTTCTTGTCGGGATCCGCGTCGATCGCCTGCAGGAAGGGCGCGACAAGCAGCGCGGCGAAGGGTTCCAGGAGCTTGACGTCGGTTTCGCTGTAGTGGCGCTCGCCGGCCAGGATGTTCATCGTGCCCAGCACCTTGCCGTCGTAGACCACCGGCATGTTGATCACCGAGTCGCAGCCCAGCGACTTGATCAGCTCGTGGTCGTAGAAGGCCCATTTGATGTCGTCGGCGGTGTAGCCGACATAGGCGCGCTGGCCGTCGATCACCTGCGCGCTCCACGGTGTGGCGGTCATCTCCTTGAAGCCGCCCACCGGGTATTCCTTGGGCATGTTGGTGTAGATGCGCTTGACCCGTTTGCCGTCTGGCGCGCGGTACAGCAAGGTGAACAGGACATGGCCGACCGTGTCCCTCACCGCCTGGTCGAGCGCGGCGTACAAGGGCTGCGGCTGGCCGGTCAGCTTCAGGGCGGTGATGCAGCGTTCCATTGGAGTCATGTGCTTCCCCTGGGAGCAGGCGGGATCCGTTCCGGCAGGATGCCCTGCGGCCGCCAGCGCAGCACCACGATCAGCGCCAGCCCGATCAGCATCTCGCGCATGGCGGCGTGCTGCACCGGCGACAGGCCGGGAATCGCCGCTGCGGCGAAGCGCGTCGACTCGAGGAAGAAGATCACCAGGTAGGCGCCGAGCACACCGCCCGAGACGCGGCCGACGCCGCCGGCGGCGACGGCAAGGAAGATGTAGACGGTGATCAGTGGCTGGAAAATGTCGGGCGCGACGTAGCTGTTGAAATGGCCGTATAGCGCGCCGGCCAGGCCGGCGATGGCGGCGGAGATGGCGAACGCCTCGATCTTGAAGCGCAGCACCGGCTTGCCGGCGACCTGCGCCACCTGCTCGTCCTCGCGCAGCGCGCGCAGCGCCCGCCCGTAGGGCGACTGGTCGAGCCGGCGCAGGCCCCACCAGACCAGCGCCACGATACCGATCATGCCGGCGGCATAGGCGGTGTTGAACCAACCGCCGAGCGCCGCCTTGAGCGGGCCGGGAATGCCGGAGATGCCGTCGCTGCCGCGGGTCAGCCAGATTTCATTGTTGGCGATCAGGCGGATGGTCTCGGCGAAACCCAGGGTGACGATCGCCAGGTAGTCGCCGCGCAGCCGCGTCGTCGACATGGTGACCACGTAGCCGCCGACCGCGCCAACGACCAGCGCGCCGGCGATGCCGGCCAGGATCGGCGTGCCGAGCTTCACCGTCAGCAGCGCCGAGGCGTAGGCGCCCAACGCGAAAAAACCGGCCAGGCCCAAATTGACCATGCCGGCGCCGCCCCAGATCAGGTTGAGGCTAAGCGCCAGCAGGGCATAGAAGCCGCCGGTGGCGATGATGAACACGATGTAGTTGGCCCAGCCCGTCATCAGTAGGCCCGCTCGCCCAGCAGGCCACGCGGCCGCAACGTGAGCACCAGCAGGATCGCCAGGAAGCCGACGGCGCTCTTGTAGGTCGAGGCGATCGCCAGGGTGGCGAACTCCTCGGCCACGCCGATCAGCAACGCGCCCGCCACGGCGCCGGGAATGCTGCCCAGGCCACCCAGCACCGCGGCGGCGAATACCGAGAGCACCACACGGAAACCGGTCAGCGGATCAATCGAGGTGTCGAGCCCGAGCAGCATGCCGCCGACGCCGCACAATCCGGCGCCGACGAACACCGCCAGCAGCTCGACCCTGCGTGGCTCGATGCCCTTCAACCGAGCCAGGTCGGGATTGTCGGCGGTGGCCCGCATCGCCTTGCCGATGCGGGTGAAGGCGAGGAAGGCGAACAGCGCGCCCATCACCGCCAGGGAGAGCACGAGGTTCTCGATCTGCTGCGGCGCAATCCGCAGCCCGCCAAAGCGGATGTCGCGCGCCAGCGGCAGGTTGTAGCCCAGCAGGTCGTTGCCGAAGCCGAAGCGCAGGATGTTTTCCAGGATGACGTTGAGCGCGATGGCGGCGATCGCCACGGTCAGCGCGCCGGCCGGCCGCAGCGGCTCAAGCGCCACCCGCTCGGCCAAGGTGCCGACCAGACCCGCCAGCGCGAAGGCAGCCAGCAGGCAGGCGACCACCGGCCAGCCCAGCCAGGCATTGGCCATCCAGCCGCCATAGGCGCCCAGGGTGGCGTAGGCGGCGATCGCGAAATTGGGATAGCGCAACACGGCGAACATCGCCGTGAAGCCGATCGCCGGCAGCGCCAGGATGGTGCCCGCCACCAGCCCGTTCAGCGCCGCCTGGACGATTGGTTCCATGTCTCAATCCTTCCCCACGAAGTGGGGAAGGTGGCCGAAGGCCGGATGGGGACCGCTCGTGGTGCGGATTACGAACACCACGATGGCTCCCCTCCGCCCCTTCGGGGCACCTCCCCAGCTTCGCTGGGGAGGTAGGCTCTCATAAGGATCACGCGATCTTCAGCAAGGTCAGCTTGTTGGCCTTGATCTGCTCGTAGCGGAACTTGCAGTCGATGATGTCGCCCTTGTCGTCGAAGTCGCAGGGGCCGCTGGCGCCGACATAGTCGACCTTCTCGCCGGCGGCGATCGCCTTGATGCCGTCGACAGCGTTGTCGACCGCCTTGCCGCCGCCCTGCGAGACCTTGCGCACGCTGTCGCGGATCGCCGTGCCCGACGTGTCCTTGGCCTGCGCGATCGCCATCAGCACCAGGTTGGCATGGTCGTAGACCTGGCAGGTATAGGGGTCGGGATTGTCCATGCCCGACAGCTTCTTCACCTTGTCGTGCGCCGTGGCGCCCTCGGCCGGCGACGGCGCGAAGGTGTGGACGCCCTCGACGACCTCGGCCTGGGCCACCTGGTCGATCAGTTTCTGGTTGATCGAATAGGCCATGCCCAGGATCTTGCCCTTGAAGCCGGCGCGGAAGATGTCCTTCAGCAGCACGACAGTGTCGGGGGTGTAGCCGGCGGCGAAGATCAGGTCGGGATTGTAGCGCAGCGCCTGGTCGACCTCGGTGCGATAGGTCGGCTTCTTGTCGTCGTAGATCAGGCTGCCGTGATCGCCACCGCCCTTCTGCATGGTCGCGCCCAGGATGGTGATGCTGCTCTGGGTGAAGGGCGTCTGCGGGATCATCGTGAACACCTTCTTGGCGCCCAGCGACAGCATGTACTCGCCAACCCTGGTGATCTGCAGGGTCGAGTTCGGCTGGGTGCGGATCAGGTAGCCCTGATGCGGCAGCAAAGTGATGCTGTCGGCACCCGACACCGTGCACAGCATGGTCTTGCTTTCCCAGCACAGCGGCGCCACCGCCGTCGTCACCGACGAGGCCCAGGTGCCGATGATCGCCGACACCTTGTCGACGTCGATCAGCTTGCGGGCGGCGCGCACGCCGGCCTCGGGGTTGGTCTGGTCGTCTTCACTGACCAGCTGCACGCGGCGGCCGAGCACGCCGCCGGCCTTGTTGACCTCCTCGATCACCGTGGCGGCGGCCTTGGCCATCAACGGACCATACGGGCCGCCGGCACCGGTGAGTGGGGTCAGGGTGGCGAGCTTGATCGGATCGCCCTGCGCGCGCACGACGGACGGGATGGCGAGCGCGGCGGCACTGGTGGCCAACGCCGCGCGGCGGGTCAAACGAATGGAACGGTCGGTCATCGCAAAGCTCCCCTGCTTGGCTTCAATTGACGCGCAGCATAGGTCGGCGGCCAGAAACCTTCTAGCCTCCCAGGAACAGGTCGCGCACCGACGGATCGGCCATCAACGTCCGCGCCTCGCCCTCGCGGGCCACCTGGCCCAGCACCAGCACGTAGGCGCGCGCCGAGATGGTGAGCGCCTCCAGCGCGTTCTGCTCGACCATCAGGATCGCGACCCCGTCGCCGTTCAGGCCGACGATGGTGGTGAACAGCTCCTCGGCCGCCTTGGGCGACAGGCCGGCCGACGGCTCGTCGAGCAACAGCAGACGCGGCGCCGTCATCAGCGCCATGGCCATGGCCAGCATCTGCCGCTGCCCGCCGCTCAGGGTACGGGCCAGCGCCCGGCGCTTGTCGGCCAGCACCGGGAAGCGCGCGAACAGCGCCTCGATGCGCGGCCGCGCCTGCGCCGGCTCGAGATAGGCGCCCATCTCCAGGTTCTCGCGCACCGTCATGGCGCCGAACACGTTGCGCTCCTGCGGCACGAACGACAGGCCCAGCCGGCCGATGGCAGTGGCCGGCAAGCCGGCGATGTCCTGCTCGCCCAGCACAATGCGGCCGGCGCGCGGCCTGAGCAGGCCGGCGATCAGCTTGAGCAAGGTCGACTTGCCGGCACCATTTGGCCCGATCAGCGACACGATCTCGCCGGCGGCGACCGCCAGCGAGGCGCCGTGCACGATCTCGTCGGCCGCGACGTAGCCGCCGCGCAGCCCGTCGACCGCCAGCAGGCTCATGCGCCCTCCGTCGCCCGGGCGAGCCGGGCTGTCGCATGGGATGTCGCTGAGCCGCCCCTGTCTTCCTGAGCGAAGCGAAGGATCCATTGAGCGGTGGATTCGCACGGGCACATGAATGGCGTAAATGCGCCATATCCGAGCGGCCGCGCGGTTCTACGGTCCAACAGATCCTTCGCTTCGCTCAGGATGACAGGAGCCACACGCGACCGCCCCGCTTGAGCCGGGCTTCGAAGGTCTCGGCCAGCGTCGTCGTGGCGCAGCAGGCTCATGCGCGCATTCCCATATAGGCCTCGCGCACGCGCGCGTCGTTGCGCACCACCTCGAAGCCGCCTTCGGCCAGCACCTTGCCCTCGGCCATGACGATCACCGGATCGCACAGCGCGCCGATGAAGCGCATGTCGTGCTCGATCAGCAGCACGCTGATGCCGCGCCCCGGCAGCGCCCGCAAATGCTCGGCGATCTCGGCTTTCAGCACCGGATTGACGCCGGCTGTCGGCTCGTCGAGCAGCACCAGGCGCGGCTCGGCCATCAGCGCCCGGCCGATTTCCAGCAGCTTCTTCTGGCCGCCCGACAGCGCCGCGGCCGGATTGTCGATCACGCGATCCAGGTTCAACAGCCGCGCCGTCTGCCAGGCGCGTTCCGCCAGTTGCGCCTCGCGGTGGCGCGCTGCCGCCGTGCCCAGCAAAGCCGCCCACAGTGATTCGCCCGGCTGGTCGCGGCCATAGAGCACCAGGTGTTGGAACACCGAGAGCTTGGGAAAACCGCGCGCCACCTGGAAGGTGCGCACCAGGCCCGCGCCGCTGATCGCCTCGGGCGCGGCGCCGGCCAGATCGTGGCCGTCAAACCGGATGCTGCCGGCATCGGGTGGCACCAGCCCCGAGACGACGTTGAACAGCGTGGTCTTGCCGGCGCCGTTGGGGCCGATCAGGCCGGTGATGCTGCCGGCGCGCACGTCGATATCGACACCGCGCAGCACTTCCAGCCCATAGAACGCCCGGCGCAGTCCGCGAATCGACAGCAGCGGCTCGGCCTCTGTCACGGATCTTGCTCCCCCGGTCGCGCCTCAGCCGCGCCTCAATTCGACGGCGACCCCCATGGCGTGCGCCGGCCCCACCACAATACCGTCCCCGGCCGCACGATAGGAAATCCCCTGCCCGTCCAGAATGCCCCGGATGGTTCGCGGCTCGTCGACCCGCAGCCGGTAGGCGACAAAGCGCGGCGTACCCGTATCGATGCCGGCAAGCTCCGGGAAGCGCGCCGCCAGCGACGCCGGGTCCAAAACGGTCACGCGGTCCTCAGCCGAGCCGACCGCCCAGCCGCCGGCGGTCGGGCTTTGGGGCGCGTCCAGCACTTGCGCAACATGCGACGCCGCCGCCGCCGCGTCGGGCGCCACCATCACCACCTCGATCAGCCGGCGAGCGCCATTGGCGTGGCGCTGGAAGTCGGGCTTCCAGAACAACTCCGGCTTATGGCGCTGCTGGCAGCAGAAGAACGTCGCTTCCGGCATCTCGGGGTGGGTGACGAACGCCAGCGAGAATCCGACCCTGACCGTCTGGCCATCGGGAAGCCGCGCGTCGCGGCCGAAGTCGAGACGATCGTAGGTCTGCAGCTTCTTGGCGCGAAACTCGGCGATGTCAGCGTCGGCGTCGCCGCTGGCCAGCACCGCCATCATCAGGCCGTGACACCGTTCGGCGATGTAGGCGCGGGCGCGGGCACCAAGACTGAACTCGCCCGGAGAATCGACCGGAATGCGCGCCACGTCGTCGATCGACAGCAGCTCAATGAAGTTGTCGCCCAGCTGCGCCAGGTGATTGCAGGTGCCGAAGGGATGCACGGCGCGCGGCGTCAGGGTGAAGCCCAGACGTTCGTAGGTGGTGCGCAGCGACTCCAGTTCCGGCGCCACGAGGACGATGTGGTCGAGCTTACGGGCCATCGCGTTGCTCCGGGCGCGCTGTGGCGCCTCAACAGCCGTGATATTGCCGGAACCAGCGCACGAAGCGCGGCACGCCGTCTTCGATGGCGACCGACGGCGTCCACCCCAGGTCGCGGGTCGTGGCCTCGATGTCGGCGCAGGTCTCCGGCATGTCGCCGAGCTGCGCCGGCCGCAGCTCGGTGCGCGCCTTCTTGCCAATCGCCCGTTCCAGCAGGTCGATCAAGCGCATCAGCTCCTCGCCGCGGCTGGCGCCGAGATTGTACAGGCGGTGGCACGGTGACGCCGCCGGTTGGTCGTAGCAGGCCAGCACGCCGCGGCTGATGTCGTCGATGTAGCTGAAGTCGCGCTTCACCAGGCCGAAATTGTAGATCGGGATCGTCTCGCCGGCGAAGATCGCCCGGCAGAAGATGTAGGGCGCCATGTCGGGCCGGCCCCACGGACCGTAGACGGTGAAGAACCGCAGGCCCGACAGGCGCATTCCATATAGGCTGGCATAGGCTTCCGACATCAGCTCGTCGGCGCGCTTGGTGACGGCGTACAGCGAGCGCGGATGATCGGCGCGATCGGTGACGGCGAAGGGTGTCTTGACGTTGGCGCCATACACCGACGAGGACGAGGCGTACACGAAGTGCTTCACGTCGGGCAGCTGGCGGGCCGTCTCCAGCATCACCAGATGGCCCATGACGTTGGCCTCGATATAGGCGAAGGGATCGACCAGCGAGTGTTGCACGCCGGGTTGGGCCGCCAGGTGAATGATGCCGGCGATGTCGCGGTGCGCGCGCGCGAGCCCCGCCATCGCGGCACGATCGCCGACGCTGGCCTCGACAAAGGTGAAGCCCCGGCTGTCCCGCAGCGCCTTCAGGCGCGCCGCCTTCAGCGCCGGATCGTAGTACGGGCTGAGATTGTCGACGCCCAGCACGCGCGCGCCGCGCGCCAACAAGACCAGGCACACGTGGTAACCGATAAAGCCGGCGGCGCCGGTCACGAGGACGGTCATGATCGCTGTCTGGAGGGCGCGCCGAGGCGAAAATCAACGAATCCCGAGACGTAACGGCGCGCACTCTGCCCTTTCCGCGACGGCGAAAGCCACACATTTCTTAGCCGCTAGTCACTGCCTCCCCTGGTGTGTGCGCAAGGTCGAGCCGCTGGCTGCGGGCGGTTATTGCCGCTGCCCCGACGTGATGCTGCAAGCCGAGTCAAAACGGACCCATTTCAACCCTTTATCACTCGTGTTTGAGGAGCGAACACAGGTACCGTCGGCAGCTCCACGACACGCGCTGTCCCTATGACGGGCTTCCTCGACGTGTTGAGGCGCATTCCGTTCAGGCGCTCGCTGGCACCATGACCATCCATGCGACCCCGAACTTGTCAGCGACCGCGCCGAACCGCTTGGCGAAGAATGTCGGGCCGAGCGGCATTTGGATCGTGCCGTCGGCGGCGAGCGCATTGTAGAGGCGGTCGGCCTCCGCCTCGGTCGCTACGGCGATCGACAGCGACATGCACTGGAAGTCGAGCGGACCCGTCCTCATGCCGTCGGACAGCATGATCTCCGCCCCGGCGATCCGCAGGCTCGCGTGCATGATCCGGTCGTCGAGTTCCGCCGGCACCGAGTCACGTCCCGGCCTGTCCGGGTTGTCCTTGAATCGCATCATCACGTCGACCTCGGCACCGAGCTTGGCCTTGTAGTACCCGATCGCCTCCTCGCAGCGGCCGCGGAAGAACAGGTAGGGTTGGACGTGGTTGGCCTGCGCCACCGGTTCACCGACATAGGGCTTGAAGCCGCCCCAGAACATCCGCTGGGCGTCGAACGGCATGGTGCTGGGATTCATGTCGGCGATGCGCGGATCCTTCATGGCTTTGGCGCTGACCTCGTCGCGGTGCGCACGTGAGCGGTAGGCAATGAGCCCGACCACGACGAACTCGTCATCCTTCAAATCGACGCTCTGCGGGAACGAGGTCAACTTTCCGGGCTTCGCATCGTCGGCCTCGACCTCGATGTAGGACAGCGCGCCATGTTCGCGCCAGACGGCGGCCGAGAGCTCGGCGAGCTTCTTGTACTCGGCGGACTTCCGCTTCGGGACGGGAATGACGAAGATTTCGGTGTAGACGGTCATGTTGCTAACTCCTCGTTGGCACGGCGGCTCACGCCGGAAGCGACTGGCGATCGAAGACACCACGTTCGGGCGCCTGCGCCGTCCAGCCGGCGCGATCGGCGATTTGGATGTGCGCTTCGGGACGTGTGATCTTTTGTCGCCCGGACAATGGCTTGTGCTCCGGTGAAACCGCTCCGTTGGCGGCCGTTGTTGGCCTGTCTGGTGTTAAGACGCGCAGCCTCGCGGCATCCCGACTCGTCCTGCCAGGTTTTTTCGCCGGCTGGCGATCGATGGATTTTCCGCCTTGCCGTTGGCCTGATGGCGCACCGATGCCAAGGCGTCGGCGCCTGCCGCGGAGAGGTCGACAGGCGCGCCATGGATTGAAACTTGGCGACATAAGCGTTAGCTGTCCTGACCTAACTTCATTCGGGATTTCCATGGCCGCCCCTCGTCCTCTCGCGACCACCAGCCTGGACGACCGTTACACGCTGCGGACCGGCCAGGCGTTCCTCACCGGCATGCAGGCGCTGGTGCGCTTGCCGATCATGCAGCGCCAGCGTGACGTCGCGGCCGGGTTGAATACCGGCGGCTACATCACCGGCTACCGCGGCTCGCCGTTGGGCGCCTTCGACCAGGCGCTGTGGCAGGCGCGGAAGTTCATCGAGCAGCACCACGTCGTCTTCCAGCCGGCCGTCAACGAAGACCTCGCGGCGACCGCGCTGTGGGGCACGCAGCAGCTGCACGTCGTGCCCGGCGCCCGATACGACGGCGTCTTCGGCATGTGGTACGGCAAGGGGCCGGGGGTCGACCGCAGCGGTGACGCCTTCAAGCACGGCAACGTCAACGGCACGGCGAAGCATGGCGGCGTGCTGGCGCTGGCCGGCGACGACCACCACGCCAAATCCTCGACGGTGGCGCACCAGAGCGAGTTCGCCTTCGTCGACGCCATGATCCCGGTGGTAAACCCGGCCGGCATCCAGGACATCCTCGATCTCGGCCTGCACGCTTTCGCGATGTCGCGTTACAGCGGCTGCTGGGTCGGCTTCAAGATCGTCACCGAGCTGGCCGACTCGACGGCCACCGTGCTGGTCGATCCGCAGCGCCTGTCGATCGTCGCGCCGACCGACTTCGACATGCCGCCCGGTGGCGTGAACCTCCGCTTCCCCGACGATTTCCAGGAGCAGGAGCGGCGCCTGCACCAGTTCAAGGTACCGGCGGCGCTGGCTTATTGGCGGGCCAACGGGATCGACCGCGTGACGCTCGGCGGCGCCGGCGCGCGGCTGGGCATCGTCACGGCGGGCAAGGCTTATCTCGATGTACGCCAGGCGCTGGAAGACCTCGGCATCGACGACGCCGAAGCGCGCCGGCTGGGTCTCGCGGTCTACAAGCTCGGCCTGACCTGGCCGGTCGAGCCGCAGGGCCTGCGCCGCTTCGCCGAAGGCCTGCAGGAGATCCTCGTCGTCGAGGAGAAGCGGCCGCTGATCGAGGCGCAGGTCAAGGAGCTGCTGTTCAACCTGCCGGCTGACCGCCGGCCGCGTGTCATCGGCAAGGCCGACGAGCAGGGCGCCCCGCTGCTGCCGGTCACCGGCGAGATCCTGCCGGTGCGGTTGGCGCAGATCATCGCCGAGCGGCTGGGGCTCGAGCGCCTGCCGCTGCCCGTCGCGCGCAAGCTTGAAAAGCTGACGCAACGCCAGTCGGCGCAGACGGCGCGCAACGCGCCGGGCCTGACCCGGCCGGCCTATTTCTGCTCGGGCTGCCCGCACAACACGTCGACCCGGGTGCCGGACGGCTCGCTGGCGATGGCCGGCATCGGCTGCCACACCATGGCGATGTGGATGAACCGCGACACGCTCAGCTATACGCAGATGGGTGGCGAGGGTGCACCCTGGGTCGGCATGTCGCGCTTCAGCGACACCCAGCATATCTTCCAGAACCTGGGCGACGGCACCTACTTCCACTCCGGCTATCTCGCCATCCGCCAGGCGGTCGCCACCAATACCCGCATCACCTACAAGATCCTGTTCAACGACGCCGTCGCCATGACCGGCGGCCAGCGCCACGACGGCGATCTCTCGCCCTGGAAGATCAGCCGCCAGGTCCACGCCGAGGGTGTGCGCCGCATCGCGCTGGTCAGCGACGATCCCGACAAGTACCCGACCGGCCTCGACTGGGCGCCCGGCATCAGCTTCCACCACCGCCGCGAGCTGGATGCCGTCCAGCGCGAACTGCGCGACTACGACGGCGTGTCGGTGCTGATCTACGACCAGACCTGCGCCGCCGAGAAGCGTCGCCGCCGCAAGCGCGGTGCCTACCCCGATCCGGCGCGCCGCGTGTTTATCAACCAGGCGGTCTGCGAGGGCTGCGGCGATTGCTCGACCAAGTCGAACTGCCTGTCGGTGGTGCCGGTCGAGACCGAATTCGGCCGCAAGCGCGCCATCGACCAGTCGTCGTGCAACAAGGATTATTCGTGCCTGGAGGGCTTTTGCCCGAGCTTCGTCACCATCGAAGGCGGCCAGGTACGCAAGGGTAAGAGCGATGCGAACCGCTCCTCCGTGACCGCTGGCGATGAATGGCCCACCCTGCCCGAACCGAGCCTGCCGTCGGTCACCGATCAACCCTACGGCATCCTCGTCACCGGCATCGGCGGCACCGGCGTGGTGACGATCGGCGCGCTGCTGGGCACGGCGGCAAATCTCGACGGCTATGGCGCCTCGATCCTCGACATGATCGGCATGGCGCAGAAGGGCGGCGCGGTGATGAGCCACGTGCGCATCGCCGGCTCGCCCGAGGCGATTCACGCCGTGCGCCTGGGTGCCGGTGGCGCCAACCTGCTGCTGGCCTGCGACATCGCCGTCGCCTCCTACCCCGACGCACTGGGCAAGGTCGAGGCCGGCACCACCCGCGCGCTGGTCAACACCCACGAGACGATCACCGGCGATTTCACCCGCAACCCCGACATGGCGTTCCCCGGTCAGCTGCTGCGGCTGTCGATCGAAGCAGCGGCCGGCGCCGATGCCTGCGACTTCCTCGACGCCCAGGCGCTGGCGACGGCGCTGCTGGGCGATTCGATCGCCACCAATCCCTTCATGTTGGGCTACGCCTGGCAGAAGGGCACCTTGCCGGTCTCCGAGGCGGCGCTGCTGCGCGCCATCGAGCTTAACGGCGCCGCCGTCGAGATGAACAGGCAGGCCTTCCTGTGGGGCCGCCGCGCGGCGCACGACCGGCAGGCCGTCGAACGTCTGGTGAACCTGGCGGCCACGCCCGAGGCGACGGCGCCATCGCGCACCCTGGACGAGATCGTGGCGGCGCGGGTCGCGCATCTCACCGGCTACCAGGATGCCGCCTACGCCCGGCGCTACAGCGCGCTGGTCGACAAGGTGAAGGCGGCCGAGGCTGCGCGAACGCCGGACAATCACGGTCTTGCCGAGGCGGTGGCGCGCGGCTACGCCAAGCTGCTCGCCTACAAGGACGAGTACGAGGTGGCGCGGCTCTACACCGACGGCAGGTTCCTCGACCAGGTACGTCGGCAGTTCGACGGCGACTACAGCATCAAGTTCCATCTCGCGCCGCCGCTGATCGCCGATCGCGACCCGCGCACTGGCCACTTGCGGAAGCGCGCCTTCGGGCCGCGGATGATGATGGCGTTCCGCCTGCTGAAGCGGCTGAAGTTCCTGCGTGGCACGCGCTTCGATCTCTTCGGCCGCACCGCTGAGCGGCAGATGGAACGACAACTGATCGCCGACTATGAGGCGCTGGTCGAGGAGATCCTGGTCAAGCTCGCGCCCGCCAACCACGCCATCGCCGTCCAGCTCGCCGCCCTGCCCGACGACATCCGCGGCTTCGGCCACGTCAAGGATGTGCACCTGGAGAAGGTGCGCGCCAAGTGGGCGTCGCTGCTCGCCGCGTTCCGCGATCCCGAACCGCTGAAGCAAGCGGCGGAGTAGCACCTCCCTGGGAGCGCGGGCGTCCCGCCCGCCTTCTTTGCTACCATCGGCTGTGGCATCGGCAAGCATGCGCCGACATACTTGGCCTTGAGTGATAGCGGAGACTCCCAGAACAAATGGGTTGGGTCGTCGGCGCGGATGGCTGTCGCAGCGGTTGGATCGCCTGCATACGCGACCTCGCAACAGGCAAGACTCACGTTGAACATGTCCAAAGATTTGACGAGATCTTCCGGCTGCAATCCCCGCTAATAGCCGTGGCCGTGGACATGCCGATCGGCCTGCCGAATTCGGAACGTCGCCGCGTCTGTGAAACGTCCATACGCGAGAAGTTGGGAATCCGACGCACCAGCGTCTTCTCGACACCGGCCAGATCCGTGGTCGAGGGTTTTGGCGAGCTAGTGACTGACGCGCTCAACCTGCCCAACAAAGACCAGCGACGAGTGGAGATCGCACGAGTGCATCAGGAGGCATCCCTTACCAACAAGGGCGCTCTTGGAACCGGCCTGACGCTACAGTCGCTCTTCATCATGCCGAAGATTCTTGAAGTCGACCGCACCCTTTCCAATTTGGTCGATCCGACGATCGTCATCGAAACCCACCCAGAACTGATCTTCCGAGCGCTGGCCGGCGGCGATCCACTTGAAACCTCGAAACAGACTGCCGCCGGCGTCATACGGCGCCTCGAGCTCCTGTCGGTTCATGGCTACGCCTTGATTGACGCTCTTTGGAGCCAACTCAAGCAGGAGAAGCGCCTTCGGACGGCCGATGCAACGATCGACGACGTGGTTGACGCGGCGGCGTGCTGTCTCACTGCGGAACTACATATGAGTAACCGAACCGAGTCGTTTCCGCCGCACCACGCCACAGATCATCTTGGCCGACCCATGCGCATCTGGGCGCCAAAGTCTTTACCTCAAGGTCCGGTGTCACCGTGATCGCTGTGGCGCCCCGCTACGCTGAGCGCGAAGGCTGGCACTCACGCGGCTATCTGCCCCACTTTGACGCGCAACAGCTCGTCCAATCCGTCACCTTCCGACTTGCCGATAGCATGCCTGCGCATTTGCTGCGCTGGGCTGACAGCGATCTCGTTCGACGCAAGCAAATAGACGCAATGCTTGATTCTGGCCTGGGTAGTTGCGCCCTACGTGAAATTCGTATCGCCAGCTTGATCGAGGCGGCGTTGCTCCATTTCGACGGCCAACGCTATCACCTGCTCGCGTGGTGCATCATGCCCAATCATGTCCATGTGATCGTCGAACTATTGGGTGACAACTCCCTCTCGGCGATCATCCAGAGTTGGAAGTCGTTCACGGCCAAGCGGGCCAACCCGATACTGGGTCAGGCTGGCAAATTCTGGGCACCCGACTATTTTGACCGCTACATTCGCGATGCCACACACCTTGCCGTGGCAATCGCCTACATTGAGAACAATCCAGTGAAGGCCGGACTCGCTAGGTCTCCTGACGACTGGACGTGGAGCAGCGCCGGAAGACGCGTCGCATGCGGCCGGGTCGAATGAACGCCAGAGACAGGTGTCGTATATTCCCATGAGCGGGCCAGAGGCCCGCGCTCCCAGGGTCCACACGGCTGATGGGTAGCCATACTGGCGCCGACCGCGGATGTCGGCTACTCTCGACGTAGGCTCGCGTTGTCGCCTGGTACGACAGCACGCGTGGTTGGGTCCGACGCCCGAAAGCGTTCATCACGATGCCCAGGGGGTGATCACCATGAAGCGCAGGCTTCTGCTGCAGATGTCAGGTTTGTCCGCGGTCGTCGCCTTGACGGCCGAACGGGCCGCGGCGCAACAGGCGGTCATCCAGACGCAGGACTCGAATTATGCCGGGATCGTCGCCGAACTGACCGAATGCCGTCGCGCCGACGGCGTGCTCAATATCCGCGTCCGTCTGCGCAACACGTCGGACAAAGAGACGCAAATGACCCTTGTCAGCAATGGCAACTACGACACATCCTATGTCACGGCCGCCAACAAGAAGTACCTGATCCTGCGCGACTCGGCGAAGACGCCGCTGGCGCCGGCGGTCGACCCGAGCAATTCCGTGTATGCGTTCGTGAAAAAGGGCGGCGTCTACACCTGGTGGGCCAAGTATCCGGCGCCGCCGCCCGACGTGAAGAAAGTCAACTACGTCACTCAATTCGCCCCGCCCTTCGAGGACGTGCCCATCACCGACTGACGGGAGGCGGCCGTGCGACTGCGTTGGCTGTGTGTCTGCCTCGCTGTGCTGGCCGCGGCGGTGCCGGCCGAGGCCGCGACCTATACCGACCCGGATGCCCCCGAGACCCAGGCCGCCGCGCGCGCGGCGCTGGCCGGGGCGCGCAGCCTGGACATCGCCGGCAGCTCGCGCGACATCGTCGGCGTTTCGCTCGGCATCGACGCGCTGCTGAAGGACCTCGGTGCCCGGGTTACCGACACGGAGATCCGCATCGAGCTGCCGGCCGACGTGCTGTTCGACTTCGACAAGGCGACCATCCGGCCCGACGCCTCGGCGGCGCTGACCAAGGTCACCGACGTTCTCAAGAGCTACGCCCGCGCGCCGGTGGCGGTCGAGGGCCACACCGACGGCAAGGGCGCGGCGGCCTACAACCAGAAACTGTCGGAGCAGCGCGCCCAGTCGGTGAAGGACTGGCTGGTCAAGACCGGCGGCATCGCGGCGGCGCGCATCACGACCCGCGGCCTGGGCATGACCAAGCCGGTGGCGCCCAACACGACGCCGGACGGCAAGGACGACCCCGCCGGCCGCCAGAAGAACCGGCGGGTCGAGATCGTGGTGCGCAAGCAGTAGGCGCCGCGATCGTGGCGCGCGTCAGATCATCCCCAGCGCCTGCTTGTAGACGTCGAGCAGCTGCTCCTGCTCGTCGCGCTCGGCGGCGTCGAGCTTCCGCAGCTTGACCACCTGGCGCATGGTCTTGACGTCGAAGCCAACACCCTTGGCCTCGCTGTAGATGTCGCGGATGTCGGCGCCAATCGCCTTCTTCTCCTCCTCCAGCTTCTCGACGCGCTCGACGAACGCCTTCAGCCGGTCGGCGGCGACGGTGGAGGGTTTCTGCTTTAGGGGGCTGCCGTCCGGCATGTTCTTCCTCGTGCAACGGAACCACGCGTGCGCCGACCCTAGGCGGGGGCGCCGTCCCGGTTCAACGCCGCCGCGGCCGGGGATGACGGGGATAGCGGGGGTAAGGCCGGAGGTGCTGGGCGTGAGGTTGACGACCGATACAAAGGTGGCGGAACCTCTCGGGTATTGGCGTGCCGCTGTCTTGGGTGCTGTTTCGCGCATCCGCATTCAAGCGAGCGGCTCTCGCAAATCGCATGCATGGCGCGCATCGTCGGATCGTCATGAGGCAATTGATGGCGAGCGTCAGCCCCGCCAAGATTGAGGGGGCTTTGTGGCTACGGTTCCTTTCCGTAGGGCTGTTTGTCCTGATTCTGGGCGCCTGCGAAGGCACGCCCTCCTGCCCGCCGCAGCCTGTGTTCCCCCCACCGCCCGTGTCCTCCGGTTTCCTTGTCTTCTTCCAGGCGAGAAGTGTTGAACTGTCGGACCAAGGGATGCGCACATTGCGGCAAATCGCGAATCTCTCCAAAGAGTACCCAAGCGTTCGAATAACGGGCACTGCGCACGCGGACGAGGCCGGCAATGAAGTGGCCAACTATATTTTGTCGCGACGACGGAGCGACGCAATTCACAAGGTACTTGTGCAACTCGGCTTTCCCGCGGACCGGCTTTTAGTCAGCCCATTGGGAAACCTCCGGCCGCTTGTCCCTGGACGAGTGGACCCGCAGAACCGCCGAGTGGAAATGAACATCTCTGGGTTGGGTCGAGTTGGGCCACCCGAGGGCTATCGGGAGGTAGAGATGCGCTGCATCACGAGAGGTCGGTTTGTTGTTCCCGTGACCACTCCATGACATTCGAGTTTCATTCGGATCGTTTCACCAAGTGCACCGGAAGCGGCTCCGCGGCGAGGACCGAGGAATGACTCGCTGCCGTAATTGCTTCTTCTCCGCGCTTGCAATGTTGCTCGTCGGCGCTTGCGAAACGCCGCCGCCATGTCCGCCGACGCTGCGGTATCCGGGACCCGGCATTGTCGACAAGGGGACCGTCTTTTTCGACCCCGGTGCGGAGCGCATCTCGCCGACCTCGGCCCGAACGGTGCAAGCTCTGGTCGAAACCCTCAAAGCGTACCCGCATACCAAGATCTACGCTTCAACCCACGCTGATCGTGCCGGAGACGAAGCGGCCAACTACTTCCTCTCAAAGCGGCGCGGTGAAGCGCTCCGCCAATCACTTGTCGAACTCGGTATCGAGCCCGCACGGTTTGCCTTCACACCCTATGGTGATGGCTCGCCGCTCGTACCGACACGGCGCGGCGAAGGCCATCCGCAGAATCGCCGCGCGGAGTTCATCATACCGCAATTGGGGTGGCCACCGAGAGGCTATCGCGAGCAGGACATTCGCTGCCTGTTCACCGGTCGGCTGCTCGTCCCCGTCGGTACGCCATAGCCAATCGCATTGTCGAAGTCGGCTGAATGGCAACGCCAGCGGAGTGGCGGCGGCGCGCACAAACGACGCGCCGTCTCACCCGCCCTTGTGCTTGTGCTCCGACGCCATGCTCTGCGCGAAGCTCTTGTCGAACTGCTGCTTCTGCTCCGGCGTCGCTTCCTTGCTGAACTTTGCCTTCCATTCGTCATAGGGCATGCCGTAGACGATCTCGCGCGCCTTGGGGTCGGCGATCTCGACACCCTGCTTGGCCGCCTCTTCGCGGTACCAGCGCGACAGGCAGTTGCGGCAGAAGCCGGCGAGGTTCATCAGGTCGATGTTCTGCACGTCGGTGCGTTCGCGCAAATGGCCGACCAGGCGGCGGAAGGCCGCCGCTTCCAGCTCGATACGCGTTTTGTCGTCCATGGCCGGGCTCCGTCGCGATTGAGGGATCGGATCGATGCACTAGTATAGCGCCGCCGACAGCGGACCGGCAGGCCCCTCGTATGACGGACATTCCATGGCGAAGAAGCTCAATCCCCTGAACCTCAACAAGCTGCAGCTCAAGACCTTGACCCTGCTGCAAGAGCTGGCGCGCCACCCCGACGTCGCGCGCACCGACACCGCCACCGGCAACGTCACCATCGACGCGCTGCCCAACCCGCACGGCAATCATTTCCACATCGGCCGCCGGGTCGTGATGGCCGCCGATGCCACCGGCCTGCACAACCCGTCGGTGCACATCGCGCTGGCGCGCAAGGGCCTGGTGGCGCCGACCGGCATGGCCGAGGCGCCGACCCTGACGCCGGCCGGGCTGGCCTACGACACCGGCCTGCGCGACGCCATCCTGCATGGCTCGGATCACTGACGCCAAGACCTCGCGATCAACTCGCCTCACCCTGAGGAGCGAGCGCAGCGAGCGTCTCGAAGGGTGGGCTTCATCACCCGACGTCAACAACAGGTGTCCGACGCACCGGATCCCGCCGGTCACCCTTCGCGACGCCGGCCCTTGGCCGGCTCCTCAGGGTGAGGCAGAGGTTTGGATTTGATCCTCGTGCGGCAGCGCCTCGGGCGCGCCGGGGTAGAGGCTGAGACAGCAGTACCAGCTGTCGGGGATCGGCCAGCCCGGTGCGTGCGCGCGGCGCTGGCCCAGCAGGTCCGGCAGGATGTGGCTGTGCGGCCCCTCGGGCGAGCGCCCGCCGGGCGGCGGGATGGGCGCGTAGACCTCCAGGCGCGCCAGCGGCGAGCGGAAGATGCGCGGCGGACTTGCCGCCAGGATCGCCGCGCCGGCACCGTGCCCACCGTTGAACAGCGATTGGCCGACCGCATGCCGCAGGCGGGCCAGCAAGGTCGCCTGATCGGGCGCCACCCGCACGCAGGCATCGATGTGCACGGCGCCGAGGCCGAGATCGAACAGCCGGTGATCGCGCGCCGCCGGCCGCAGCGCCGCGGCATCGGCGCCGATTTCCGCCACCACATGGGATCGCCGGCCGCCGCAATGCGCCGCCGGCAGGCAGAAGGCGATTTCGTCGATTTGATCGCGACCCTCGCGCCGGATCTCCAGCGCCACCATGTCGTCGACGGGCGTGATGCGCAGCCCGCCGCGCGCCGTCACCGCCGTCAGCGCGGGTGCATCGACATCGCACGCCTCGCCGCGATCGAGGCGGAACTCGCCGATGCCGCCCCAGGTGCCGACACTCCAGCTCACGGCCGGATCGCCGATGTGGCGACGCAGCAGCGCCAGCGGCGCCTGCGACGCGGGACGCGCGGTGCGGGGTTGGTGTCGGGTCGGGTGCATGCGGCGGCGATGATCCGGCTGTCCGCATCCTCGCATACCCGTGGCCCTTCGGCGACCGAAGTCACCCGACGGAAGCCACGCGCCCATGGCACGCCCGGTCCGCTGGGGGCACGTCACTGACTAGGAACAACGGCTGTGGCGCCTGGAGCGGTCCGCTGGGGGCGCCTCACTCCCGTGACGCGTCATGTGCTGGAAAAGACGAAGACGCGCGACTGGAGTCGCGCGCGCTGGGCACGACTCAGTGCCGCAGGCGGAAGACAACCGGGGCCAGGCGCTCTTCGGCCACCGCGACGCCGGCCCGGCGGGCCGGCGCGAAGCGCCATTGCCGCACAGCATCGAGCGCGGCGGCGTCGAGCGCCGCGACGCCGCTGCTCTCGGCCACGCGCACGTCGGCCGGCACGCCGTCGGCGCCGATCACCAGGCGGACCACCACGCGCCCCTCCTGACCGCGCTCGCGCGCCAGCGCCGGATATTGCGGCGCCACATGGCGCAGCAACTGCGCCGTGCCGCCGGGTATGCCCGCCGGCGTGGCGCCTGTTTCAGGGCCGGCGCCAGTCGCTGGCGCGGTGGCCGACGCTGGTGGTCGTACCGAAGGCGTCGCCGGCGATGGTGTCGGCCGCGGTGGCGGCGTGGTCGCCGCCGGCAGTGGCGGTGGTTTGG
>DATFGV010000093.1:0-2954 GCA_035249115.1 Vineibacter sp. | reverse complement strand
TGGACGCCGAGCGCGATCTCGGTCTCGTCGGTGCTCTGCACCAGCACGCGGCGGCCCTCGGCCTCGATCATCGCGGCGTTGTAGACCCGCACGCCGCCGGTGCGCGCCAGGGTCGGTTCCTTGTCCGGATCGATCGCCTTCAGCTTGAAGAGCGGATTGCGCCGCTCCATCACGCGCAGCACGTCGCGGGAGCGTACACCGGCCGGATCGCGCGAATGGTAGAAGTAGGTGACGCTGACCTCGCGGTCGAGTTCGTCGACGACACGCATCGCCGCCGCCGATGGCGTGTAGGCCTTCTCGCGGGTCAGGTCGATGTGGCCGTCGTGCAGGACGAGCGCGACGTTGGCTAGGGCGCAGACTGCGACCGCGGCCAGCGCGACGCCGGCAGCGTAAAGGCCATCAAGCCAGCGTCCGTAGGACGTCTCGAGCGGCAGCTTCAGCGCCGTCCAGAACACCGTCGCGACGGCCAGCAGCCAGCCCGCAAGCCAGAGCAGGGGGCCGATCTCGATCTCGTGCCCGTGCATGGCTCAGCGGCGCGCCAGCGCCCGCACCGCCAGGAACAACCCCAACAGCGCGACCGCGAAAAAGAAGCCGAAATCGGAGGTATACATCACGCCGATGGCGAACGGATTGAAGCGCGCCAGCAGCGACAGGCCGATGAACCAGTTGTCGACCGGCGCGGGCAGCAAGGCGGCCAGCGAATCGATGGCCCAAAGGATTCCGAAGACGCCGAGCGAGGCCACCGCGGCGACGATCTGGTTGGCGGTGAGCGCCGAGATGGCGAGGCCAATCGAGACCAGCGCACTGGCCAGCAGGATGAGGCCGAGATAGCCGCTATAGACCGGGCCGAGGTCGGGATCGCCGAGGGCACCCAGCACGACGGCATATGAGAAGGTGAGGCCAATCATGGCCACCAGCACACTCATGGTGGCGACGAACTTCGCCACCACGATGTCGATCTCCGGCGCCGGCGAGCTCAGCAGCAGTTCCAGGGTGCCGGCGCGGCGTTCCTCGGCGAACTGGCGCATCGTCAGCAGCGGCACCAGCAGGATGAGTTGCATCGCCGACTGGAAGAACAGCGGTACCAGGCTCGCCTGCTTGGACAGGATCAAGGTCATCGCGAAGCTGTAGCCGCTCAGCAGCAGGAAGACGGCGACCACGGCATAGGCGATCGGCGACGCGAAAAGCGCCCGGACCTCCTTGGCGATCAGGGCGCGCAGGATCATCGGTGTGAGGGCTCTGCTGACGTGACCGCGAGAAAGGTGCTCTCGAGATCCGACGGGATGTCGGCGATCTCGACGATGCCGATGCCGGCCGCGCCGAGGCTCGCGACAAGACGGTCCTTCACGGCGGAACCGGCGATCCGCAGGCGCCACGCGGCCACGCCATCGGTGTGCGTCTCCTCGACCACTTCTGTCGCTTCCGTGCGGAGGATCGCCGCCACGCGTGGCGCGAATTCCGCCGGCGCGCGGACGCGGACCGGCCGATGGCCCGTGAGTTCTTTGACAGCGCGCAGGCGCCCGCCGAGCAGGATCGCCACCTGGTCGGCGACCCGCTCGATCTCGCCCAGGATGTGCGAGGTGACGATCACCGTGCAGCGTTCCGCCATGCGTCGTACGATGCCGCGGAACTCGATGATCTGGCGTGGATCGAGGCCGTTGGTCGGCTCATCGAGCACCAGCAGATCGGGCTCGTGCAGGGCGGCCTGGGCGAGCGCGACGCGCTGGCGATAGCCGCGCGACAGGCGGCCGACGATGGTGTCGGCGACCTCCGCGAGGCCGAACTGGTCGCGGGCCCGTGCCAGGGCGTCATGCAGCCTCGCGCCGTCAAGGCCACGCAACCGGCCCATGAACGCCAGGAACTCGTTGACCCGCATCTGCGGGTAAAGCGGCGCGTCCTCGGGCACGTAGCCGATGCGGGCACGGGCGGCGCGACCCTGGCGGACGACATCGAAGCCGGCGACGCGCACGGTGCCGGCGCTGGGCCGCAGATAGCCGGTCAGGACGCGCAGGATGGTCGTCTTGCCCGACCCGTTGGGACCGAGCAGCCCCATGACCTGACGCTCGCCCACCTCGAACGAGACGTTGTCGACCGCGATGTGCCTGCCGTAGCGCTTGCTCAGACCATCAAGCGTGACCACCGCCATCGCGGCGCCGCCGGATCGGCCGTCCTGACCGTCAGTCGTAGAACTCCGGCGCCTTCTTCAGCGCCTTGAACGCGTCGGGGTCGTGCGCGGTGATGTAATCCGCCTTCTCGGTCGCCATCAGATAGCGGATCCACTCGTAGGCCGCCAGGATGCCGGGGGGCGAGTAGGCCAGCACGATGTTGGGCGGCAGGTTCTTCTCGATGTTCTCGCGGAAGTAGACGTTGTCGCCGGTGAGGATCGTCAGGCCCTTGTTCTTCAGCCGCACGGTCATCATCTGGCTACCCGGCGTGTGGCCGACCCAGCGCTTGACGACGACCGTGCCGTCGCCGAACAGGTCCAAATCACCTTCGAGCTGGAGCATCTTGACGGCGTTCGGGAAGTCGCCGCCGGCGGCGCGCAGCGGCAGGAAGTCGCCGAGGATGTAGGGGCCGCCGGTGCCGACCTCCGGCCAGAAGGCGTTCTGGACCTCGGCCTTCTGGACGACGATGGTCGAGTTCTTGAACTTGCTGACGTTGCCGCCATGGTCGAGGTGCAGATGGCTAACGACGACGTACCTGATGTCGTCCAGCTTGAGGCCGATCTTCTGCAGCTGGGCGTCGATGGCGACATCCGGCGTATTGACCGGCTTCAGCGCCCCGAAGGCCGCGCCCCAATAAGATGGGTCGGTGATGATCTTGTCGTTGTTGCCGGTGTCGAACACCACATTGCCCTTCGGGTGGGTGACGACGAAGAAGCCGACCGGCACCTTGATCTCTGGCGTCATGGGCGCGAAGTTCTGCAGCACGCCCTTGCCGATGGTGAGCGCGCC
>DATFGV010000092.1:0-7234 GCA_035249115.1 Vineibacter sp. | reverse complement strand
CATCAGGATGCAGACCAGCGCCGTCATCACCAGGGTGAAGATCAACACCAGAGTCGCGCGGTCAGTAGGCAGGACGCCCTGCAAGATCCCGGCCGCGTCGTTGGCGACGCCAACGATGATCGTGGCAAACTTCAGCGCCGTACCAGTCAACGTCACGACGCCGATGATGACGCCGATCGCCGCCGCCGCCGCGCCGACCGCCAGCGCATACTTGGCGCCGACCACGAAGGCGTCGATCATGTCGACGAACGCCGCCTGCGCGGCGGCGACGATCGCCGGCGCGCCCTGGCTAGCCGCCGCCACCATGGGCCGCGCGAAACCGATCACGATGCACAGCGAGATGGCCCAGAAGGCGGCCAGGTACGGTGTCGAGCCGTCGAACAGCTTCCACAGCAGGCCAGCCAGTGGAATCAGGGTCACCCAGTCGGCGCGAAGCACGGCCTTCCAGTCCGGCATCTCGTGCGGCTCAAGGCCGCGCAGGCCGACCCGCTTGGCCTCGAAATGCACCTGCACGAAGACGCCGAAGAAATGCATGAAGGCCGGCACGATGGCGGCGATCACGATGGTCTGGTACGGCAGGCTCAGATACTCGACCATCAGGAAGGCTGCGGCGCCCATCACCGGCGGCGTGATCTGGCCGCCGGTGCTGGCGGTGGCCTCGACGCCGGCGGCGAAGTGCGGCCGGTAGCCCAGCCGCTTCATCATCGGGATGGTGAGCGAGCCGACGGTGACGGCGTTGGCCACCGACGAGCCGGAGATCATGCCGAACAGCGCCGAACCGAAGATCGCCACCTTGGCCGGTCCGCCGGCGAAACGCCCGGCGACCGCCATGGCCAGCGCCAGGAAAAGCCGCCCTAGCCCGATCCGCATCGCCACGACGCCGAACAGCACGAAGTGGAAGACATAGGTGGCGACGACGCCGATCGGGATGCCGTAGATGCCCTGGCTGGTGAGGTAAAGGTGGTCCATGAGCTGCGACCACGTCGTGCCGGGATGTACCAGGATGCCGGGCATCCACGGGCCAAGGAAGGCGTAGGCGATGAAGGCCAGCGCGATCAGCACCAGCGGCCAGCCCATCGTGCGCCGGGTCGCCTCAAGCACGATCCCGGTCAGCACCGTGCCCATGACGACGTCGATCGGCAGCGGGTTTCCGACACGGAAGGCGATGTCTTCGAAGATCGCAGGCAGGTAAAGCGACGACACGGCGGCGCCAGCCAGCAGCGCCCAATCGTATAGGGGCACCCCGCCCGGCCGCCACCATGCCGGTGGCGCCGGCGATTCGGCGGGTCGACGGTCAGCGGCGAACACCAGGAAGATGAGGCCCAGCACGAAGGCCATATGGATGCCGCGATGCGTCTGCTCGCGCAGCAGCCCGAAGCCGGCCGTGTAGTAGTGGAAGCACGACAGCGCCAGCAGCAGCCCGGCGACGATCCATGTGGTGGGCGGCAAGGTCGGCCGAAAGCGCATCTCGGCGTCGAACTGCCGCTCCAGTTCCTCGGCCTTGCGGACGTCGACGTCAACGGTGCTCATGATACGCCTCTGGACCTACGCTATGCCAATCGCCTCGCCAACGACGTTGGGTAAAGTGCCCCGAAGGCCGGAGGGGAGGCAACGCGGTGTTGTCGGCTGAAGCTACGCGTTGGGTCCCCATCCGGCCCTGCGGGCCACCCTCCCCACTTCGTGGGGACGGGAACTCACTTCGCCAGCCCTTTCTCCTTGTAGAATTTCTCGGCACCGGCATGTAGCGGCACGCCGACACCGGCGAGGGCTGTCTTCATCTGCACCGTCTTGCCCTTGGCATGACCTGCGTCGAGCAGCTTGCGGGTGTTGTCGTTCCACAGCGCCTTGACGACCTCGTAGATCAGGTCGTCCGGCTGCTTGGCCGAGGTCACCCACTGGGCGTTGACGCTGATCGTCTTCACGCCGGCGACCCCCTTGTAGGCGTCGCCCGGAATCTCGTCGCGAGCGAAGAAGCTGTACTGGGCCAACAGCTTGTCGATGCCCGGCCCCTCGATCGGGACCAGCTCGATGCCGGTCGTGGCCGCGATCTCGGCGATGGCGCCCTGCGGATAGCCGGTGACGCTGACAAAAGCGTCGAGCGCCCCGTCCTTCAGCTTGTCGGCCGATTGCTGCGGCTTCAGATACTCGGCCTTGATGTCCTTGTCGGTCATGCCGAAGGCCGCGAGGATCAGCCGTGCGTCGACCAGGGTGCCCGAGCCTGGCTCGTCGAGCGACACCCGCTTGCCCTTCAGGTCGGCGACTGACTTGAAGTTGCTGCCCTTGCGCGCCACCAGATGGAAACTCTCGGGATAGAGGTTGGCGATGACGCGCAGGCTGTCGACCTTCGGCTTGTTCTCGTAGATGCCGGTGCCGGTATAGGCCCAGTAGGCAACATCGGACTGCGAGAAGCCGGATTCCATCGAACCGCCATTGATGGCGTTGACGTTGGCCAACGAGCCATTGGATGCCACCGCCGTCGCCACCAGCCCCGGCACGCCGCATGAACCGCCCTCATTGCAGGCGCGGCTGCCGGGCGGGTTGGAGATGGCGTTGGCGATCACACCGGCCAGTGGATAGTAGGTGCCCGCCGTGCCGCCGGTACCGATACGGAAGAACTTGATCTGCTGCGCCCATGACCCGCCGGGTACGCCAATGGATGCCAGCGCGCCTAGCGCCAGGAAACGCCGTCTGTCGATCATGTCGCCCCTCCGTCTCGTTCGTGGGATCGCCATCTTGGGTGACGCCCAATACGCACTCTAGCGTCCCCGTGCGGCGCCGTCAGCGGCCTGTCACATTACCGGGGTTGAAATTCGGTGCCGGACACGGCATATCGCCGCGCCGCGCGCAAAGCACAGGGAGCAACACATGACAGGCGGGCACGGCCATCACGGTGCGGGACACGACGACCATGGTGGCAGCAACAAGAAAATCGCCTTGCTGATCTCGGTGCTGGCGTTGCTCCTGGCAGTCTCGGAGACCTTGGGCAAGAGCGCCCAGACCGCGACCCTGGCGCAGAATATCGAGGCCGCCAACCTGTGGTCGTTCTTCCAGGCCAAGACCATCCGCATGACGGTGCTGCGCGCGTCGATGGAGGAGATGGAGATCGCGGCGAAGTACGAGGCCAACCCCGAGGTCAAGAAATCCTTGGAGCACCGCATGGCTCTTTGGAAGCGCAACCACGACCGCTACGACACCGAGCCCGAGACCAATGAAGGCCGCAAGGAACTCTCGGTGCGCGCCAAGGCCGCCGAAAAAAAGCGTGATGACGCGGCCGCCGCCCACCATCACTACGAAGTCGCTTCAGCGGCCTTGCAGATCGCGATCGTGCTGGCGTCGGCGGCGATCATCACCGGCATAGGGGCGTTGATCTGGGGCGCCATGGGTCTGGGCGTCGTCGCCGTGGCGTTCACCGGTATCGGCCTGTTCAAGCCGCACCTGATCCACTTGTTCTGATACCTGGAACCGGCCAACGCGGTCGGCTCCGCAATGGGTCAATTGACGCCGACCGCCCGACTCATGGTTGCGCCGATCTCGGCGTTGATCACAAGCTCGGCGCTGTCGTCCTGGTCGGTGGGGTCGCGGTTGACGATCACCAGTTTGGCGCCATTGCGCCTGGCCAGCATCGGAAACGCCGCCGCCGGGTAGACTACCAGCGAGCTGCCGAGCACGATGAACAGGTCGCAGGCCATGGTTTCCTCGCGCGCCCTCTCCATCGGCACCGCCGGCATCGCCTGGCCGAACGAAATGGTCGCCGTCTTGATGATGCCGCCGCAGCGCGTGCACTCCGGCAGCGCCTCGTCACGGCCAAAAATGCTGCGCACCCAATCGAGCTCGTAGCGTTCGCCGCAGTCCAGGCAGGCGGCGTATGTGGCGTTGCCGTGCAATTCGATCACCTTGTCGTCGGCTATGCCGGACGCCTGGTGCAGCCCGTCGACGTTCTGCGTCACGACGGCGCTCATCTTGCCCTGCTCCACCAGCCGGGCCAACGCGCGGTGGCCGGCGTTAGGGGTCGCCTGGCGCATGACGGCATCGGTGGCGAATTTGCGACGCCACGACTCGCGGCGCGCTTCGGCCGAGGCGATGAAGTCGCCGAACTCGATCGGCCGATACTTGGTCCAAATGCCGCCGGGCGAGCGGAAATCGGGGATGCCGGACTCGGTCGAGATGCCGGCGCCGGTAAAGGCGACGACCCGCCTGGCATCGGCGATCATGCGCCGGAGATCATCGGCAGCCGCCATGGTCGCCCTCCGATCAGACTTCATACCATTCCGCCGCGCGGAGAGAGGCATGACCTATGATAGCCAGCGTTTGCGGCGCTTGTAGTGCTTGACGTCGCGGTAGGACTTGCGCGAGCCGACTTCGTTCAGCCCGAGGTAAAACTCCTTGATATCCGAATTCTCGCGCAGCTTGGCCGCGGCGCCCTCAAGCACGATGCGGCCGTTCTCCAGCACGTAGCCATGCTCGGCGACGGCCAGCGCCATGGTGGCGTTCTGCTCGACCAGCAGCACCGACAGCTTCTCTTGCTTCACCAGCCGGTCGACGATGCCAAAAATCTCTTCGACCAGCATCGGCGCCAGGCCGAGCGACGGCTCGTCGAGCAGCACCAGCTTGGGCCGGCTCATCAGCGCCCGGCCGATCGCCAGCATCTGCTGCTCGCCGCCGGAGAGATAGCCAGCCTGCTGGCCGCGCCGCTCCCTGAGCTTGGGAAAGTATGTGAAAACCAGCTCGATACCCTCGCGGACCCTGCGCATCTCGCTCTGGATGTGGGCGCCGGCGATCAGGTTCTCCTCGGCGGTCAGGTGTTCGAAGACGCGGCGTCCCTCGAACACCTGCGCGATGCCAAGGCGGGTGATGTCGGAGGCCCGTTTGCCGTCGATGCGCTGGCTGTCGAACTCGATGTGGCCCTTCGTGACCTCGCCGCGCTCGCTGTAGAGCACGCCGGAGATCGCCTTCAAGGTCGTGCTCTTGCCGGCCCCGTTGGCGCCCAGCACGGTGGTGATCGTGCCCTCCCGGACCTGCAGGGACACGCCCTTCAGCACCAGGATGACGCCGTCGTAGACGACCTCGATGTTGTTCAGGGCCAGCATGGGTCGCTCGATCGCGGTTGCTGTTGTCTTCCTTCCCCACGCGCAGTGTGGGGAAGGTGGCCGAAGGCCGGATGGGGAGCCAACGTGGTGGCTCTTATGGAGAAACCATGTCGGGTCCCCTCCGGCCCTTCGGGCCACCTCCCCAACTTCGTTGGGGAGGAAAGCCGCTCAGCTCTTCTTGGCGTCGGCCTCGACGTGCTTCTTGACGACCTCGGGGTAAGCCCGGAACCAGTCGCTCTGCTTGGTCAGCTTGCCGCCCTTGACCGTGAAGATCTGTACCCAGCCGCCGCCCTCGTGGTCGGCTGCCGTCAGTTCCAGCGGCGGCATCAGCCCGCCCAAGGTGACGCCCTTGATCTTCTCGAAGCCGTTCTTGACGTCCTCGCCGGTGATCGTGGCGTTGGCCCCCTTGGCCTTCAGGGCGTTGCGGATCGCCTCGACATGCGTCGCCATGTGGAAGATGCCGCGGTTGTAGTAGACCGTCGAATTCATCTCCTTGGGCGGCTGCTTGCCCTGCTTCTTGTACATCTCGGCGATGTCGCGGTGCACCTGGTAGTCGGTGCCGACGCCGGCGAACTGGATGGTGTTGTAGCCCTCGGCGACCTGACCGCCACCGGCCGCTTCAAGGTCGGCCTCGGCCGCGCCCCACACCAGGCTGACCACCTTCGACAGCGGATAGCCGACACGCTTGAACTCCTTGATCGACACCGACGGCGAGCGGCCGAACAGGTGGGCGATCACGTAGTCGGCCTTGAAGCGCTGGGCGATGTCGAGCACCTGGGCGCCCATTTCCACACCAGGCGCCGGCACGGCGAAGGTCTTGAGCTCAAAACCCTCGATCTTGGCGAGGTCCTCGAGGATCACCAGCGGCTCCTTGCCGGCCGGATTGTCGTAGTACAGGTAGGCGATCTTCTTGCCCTTGAGGTTGCCGGCGAACTTGTCCTTGGTGAACTTCACCGCCGCGGCCGCCTGCGACCAGTAGGTCGCCGCCACCGGGAACAGGTAGGGGTAGCGCTTGCCGTCGGCGCCGGCGGCGGTGCCGAAGCCGGGCGATGTGCCGGGGATCTTGTCCTCGACCATCTTGGCGGTCAGCGCCTGGGTGTGCGGCGTGCCATACAGCAGGATGCTGACGGCGCCTTCCTTCTTGTGCCGCTCGTAGGATTCGACGCCCTGCGGCACCTTGTATTCGTGGTCGATCTCGATCGCCTTGATCATGCGGCCTTCGACGCCGCCCTTCGAGTTGACCAACGCGACGTAGTCGTGGTTGCCGGGGCAGAACACGACGCCGACGGTCTGCGTCGCGCCGGTGCGGTCGCATTGCACGCCGACCACGATCTCCTTCTGCTGCGCCATCGCCGAGCCGGCGATGCCCAACGCGGTGATGACCGCCGCGACGGCCACGACACCCCTGTGATTGCCTTGTCTTTTCATGAACCTCTCCCTGTGCTGGGTACGCCTAGTAAGAGAACGGCCAGACTCTGAAATAGCTGCGGACGTTGCGCCAGAGCCGATTGAGGCCTTCCGGCTCGAGCACCAGGAACACGATGATCAGCAAGCCGAAAGCCGTCAACCGCACCGCCGGGATGATATTGTTGAGCTCCGCCGTGGTGAACAGCAGGGTACCGAACGTCTCCATGAACAGGCGGATCGCGATCGGCAGCAGGGTGACGAAGATGGCGCCAAAGATCGAGCCCAGCACCGAGCCCTGCCCGCCGATGATGATCATGGCCAGGTAGTCGATCGACGTCGTGATCTGGAAGTTCTCGTAGTTGGCGATGCCCAGATAGTAGGTGTAGAGCACGCCCGTGACGCCGGCGTAGAACGACGAGATCGCGAAGGCGATCAGCTTGTAGCGGAAGATGTTGATGCCGATGATCTCGGCGGCGATGTCCTGGTCGCGGATCGCGACGAACGCCCGGCCGACCCGGCTGCGCACCAGGTTCAAGGTGGCGACCACCGCCAGCGCGGCGAAGAACAGCAGGAAGTAGTAGAGCTCGCGCTGCGACTTCAGCTCCTTGCCGAAGAAGGTCGGGCGCGGCACCTCGATCGAGGCCTGCGAGCCGCCCGAGATGAAGGGAACGTGGTTGATGATCCACTCGATGATCAGCTGCGCCGCCAAGGTCGCGATAGCCAGGTAAAGGTCCTTGATG
>DATFGV010000091.1:0-3115 GCA_035249115.1 Vineibacter sp. | reverse complement strand
CCCACGGCGTCAAGGACTTCATCATCTGCCTGGGCTACAAGGGCTACGCAATCAAGGAGTACTTCCTGAACTACCGCCTGCATCTCAGCGACGTCACGGTGAATGTCGCCAGCGGCGACGTCGAATTTCATCGCAACAGTGCCGAGGATTGGCGGGTGTCGCTGGTCGAGACCGGCCAGGCGACGATGACCGGCGGCCGCCTGCTGCGGGTGAAGCCGTATCTCGGCGATGAGGATTTCTTCCTGACCTATGGCGACGGCGTGGCCGACATCGACCTGACACGCTTGCACGCCTTCCATCGATCGCACGGCAAGTTGGCGACGGTGACCGCCGTCGTGCCGCCCGGACGGTTTGGTGCGCTCGACCTGGCCGAGCGGCAGGTGACCGGCTTTCGCGAGAAGCCCGCCGGCGACGGCGCGGCGATCAACGGCGGCTTCTTCGTGTTGTCGCCCAAGGTGCTGGACTATGTTCGCGACGACGACACGGTGTGGGAGCGTGAACCGCTCGAAGGCCTGGCGCGCGACGGCCAGTTGATGGCCTATTTCCACAAGGGGTTCTGGCACGCGATGGATACGTTACGCGACAAGAATCACCTGGAAGCGCTTTGGGCGGAGGGCCGGGCGCCTTGGAAGGTGCAGTAAACCCGGATCCGGCGTTCTGGGCCGGCCGCTCCGTTCTGATCACCGGCCATACCGGCTTCAAAGGCGCCTGGCTGACGTTGTGGCTGTCGCGCCTCGGCGCGCATGTGCATGGCTTCGCGCTGGCACCAGATACCGAGCCGAGCCTATCCAACTGGGTGGACGACGGCAGGATCGAGTCGCTGCTCGCCGACATCCGACATCTCGAGTCGATCGAGGCCTGCATCGGGCGGGCGCGACCGACCGTTGTGTTCCACATGGCGGCCCAGGCGCTGGTTCGCGCCTCCTACACCAATCCAGTTGGCACTTACGCGACCAACGTCATGGGCACCGTCAACCTTCTGGAGGCCCTTCGACAGGTCGGCGGTGTACTTGCCGCGATCGTGGTCACCAGCGACAAATGTTACGAAAACCGTGAGACGCTTGCCGCCTACCGGGAGACCGACCCGATGGGTGGCCACGATCCCTACAGCAGCTCCAAGGGATGCGCCGAACTGGTGACGGCCGCCTACCGAAACGCCTATTTCGGTCTCGAGGCGTCGTGCCGCGTCGCCAGCGCGCGGGCCGGCAACGTCATCGGCGGGGGCGACTGGTCAGCCGACCGGTTGATCCCCGACATCGTGCGCGCCTTCGCCGCCGGCCAGAGCGTACCGATTCGCCACCCGAACGCCGTGCGCCCCTGGCAGCACGTCCTGGAGCCGCTCGCCGGCTATCTGCGGCTTGCCGAACGCCTTGCGTCGGCCGAGGGCCGGGACTTCGCCGAGGGATGGAACTTCGGTCCGGCCGACGCCGATTGCCGTGACGTCGCCTACATCGCCGACCGCTTGGCGACGGCCTGGGGCAGCGGCGCCGCCTGGCAGAAGAATCCGGGCCAGCATCCCCACGAAGCGTCGTTCCTGAAGGTCGACGCATCCAAGGCGCGTGCGCGGCTCGGGTGGCGTCCGCGATTGCAACTCAATGACGCGTTGGACTGGACGATGGACTGGTATCGCGCCCAGCTGGATGGCGAGGACGCGGCACGTTTGTGTCTGGCGCAGATCGAACGTTACGAAGCTCTTGGGAGCGTCCGACAGTGAGGGTCCCGATTTGCCGCGCCTGCGGCGAAACGCTGCGCCATACCTTCGTCGACCTCGGCATGTCGCCGTTGTCCAACTCATATGTCGCGAGGGACAAGGCCGGCGATGGCGAGAAATTCTATCCCTTGCACGCCTATGTTTGCGGTGCGTGCTTTCTCGTGCAGCTCGAGGAGTTCGAGACCCCGACGCAGATCTTCTCCGACTACGCGTATTTCGCCAGCTTCTCGGCGGGTTGGCTGCGGCACGCGGAAGCCTACGTCGCTGCCATGGTCGAGCGCTTCGGCCTCGGACCGCGTCAGCGGGTGGTCGAGATCGCCAGCAACGACGGCTACTTGCTGCAGTACTTCGTGACCCGGGGTATCCCGGTCCTGGGCGTCGAGCCGGCGGCCAACGTCGCGGCCGAGGCGCGCAAACGCGGTGTGCCGACCGAAGTGATGTTCTTCGGCTCCGAGACCGCCCGCAAACTGCGCGCAGCCACCGGCGGCGCCGATCTGATGGTCGCCAACAACGTCCTGGCCCACGTGCCCGACATCATCGATTTCGTGACCGGTTTCCGCGTCCTCCTGAAGCCGGAGGGAGCTGGCACGTTCGAGTTTCCGCACCTGCTTCGGCTGATCGCCGAAAAGCAGTTCGACACGATCTATCACGAACACTTTTCCTATCTGTCGCTGAGCGTTGTACGGCGCATTCTCGAGCGTTGCGGTCTGCGGGTGTTCGACGTCGAGGAGCTGCCGACCCATGGCGGCTCGTTGCGGGTGTTCTACTGCCACACCAACGCCCCGCACGCGACCACGCCGGCGGTAGCACGCGTTCTCGGCGCCGAGTCGGCAGCGCGGCTGGGCGAGCTCTCCGGCTATGCGGATTTCGGCCGTGACATCGTCGATATCAAATGTCGCGCGCTTGAGTTCCTGGTGCGGGCGCACGACGAAGGTGCCACGGTGTGCGGCTACGGTGCCGCCGCCAAGGGCAATACGTTCCTGAACTATTGCGGTATCGGTCCGGAGTTCATGCGCATGGTGGCCGACCGCTCACCGCACAAGCAGGGCACTTTGTTGCCCGGCAGCCGCATTCCCGTGGTGTCGCCCGAGGAGATGCTCGCAGCCCGCCCCGACTACGTACTGATCCTGCCGTGGAACCTCAAGGACGAGGTCGCCGAGCAAATGACCGAGATCCGGTCCTGGGGTGGCAGGTTCGTCACGGCCATTCCACGGCTCAACGTGCTGTGAGGCGCCATGCGCTTCCGTGAACTCGAACTGCCGGGCCTGTACCTGATCGAACCTGAGCGTCACGTCGATGCGCGTGGCTTCTTCGCCCGGACCTTTTGCGAGGATGAGCTCGCGACCGCCGGCTTGGTAAACCGCTTCCGCCAGTCCAGCGTCTCGTTCAACGCCAGGCGCGGGA